>NZ_JBOZWP010000004.1:0-291489 GCF_050865035.1 Shewanella sp. GXUN23E
AAACGTCTTTTTCTGGTCATGAAACACCTCTTAATCAAGTGGCAACTGTACCACCTAAAATGGTGTCCGGGTTCATTAGACTACTACACTATCAGGCTGGCGTATCGATAGCACAGGCATAAAAAAGGAGCCTTACAGCTCCTTTTGATTAAAAACGGTGATTACACATTGAACAGGAAGTGCATCACATCGCCATCTTTAACAATGTAGGTCTTGCCTTCCACGCGCAGTTTACCGGCTTCTTTACAGCCCGCTTCACCTTTGAACTGGATGAAATCTTCGTAAGCCATGACCTGGGCACGAATAAAGCCGCGCTCAAAGTCAGTGTGGATCACACCGGCCGCTTTAGGTGCAGTGGCGCCAACAGACACGGTCCAGGCACGCACTTCCTTTACACCAGCGGTGAAGTAAGTCTGCAGATTCAGCAGCTCATAGCCGGCACGGATCACGCGATCCAGGCCCGGCTCTTCCAGACCCAGGTCCGCCATAAATTCATCACGCTCTTCAGCGTCCATTTCGGCCAGCTCAGACTCAATGGCAGCACATACCGCAACCACCACGGCATTTTCGCTCTCAGCAATAGCACGCACTGCATCCAGATGTGGGTTGTTTTCAAACCCATCTTCAGACACGTTGGCAATGTACATGGTTGGCTTGAGTGTCAGCAGGTTCAGATAACCAACGGCTTCCAGCTCTTCCTTGGACAGATCCATGGAACGCAGCATTTGGCCCTGATCCAGTACCGGACGCATTTTTTCCAGCACTTCGACTTCAAACTTGGCATCTTTGTCGCCGCCCTTGGCACGCTTTTGCTGACGCACAATGGCGCGCTCAACGCTGTCCAAATCAGCCAGTGCCAGTTCGGTGTTGATCACTTCGATATCACCGGCGGGATCAACGCGGTTGGCAACGTGCACAATGTTGTCATTATCGAAACAACGCACCACGTGGCCGATAGCGTCGGTTTCACGGATGTTGGCCAGGAACTTGTTGCCCAGACCTTCACCTTTGGAAGCACCGGCAACCAGACCGGCGATATCCACAAATTCCATGGTAGTTGGCAGCACACGCTCAGGCTTAACGATCTCAGCCAGCGCATCCAGACGTGGGTCCGGCACTGGCACCACACCGGTATTGGGCTCGATGGTACAGAAGGGGAAGTTGGCCGCTTCGATACCCGCCTTGGTCAGTGCATTGAACAGAGTTGATTTACCCACGTTGGGCAAACCAACGATGCCGCATTTAAAACCCATAGTCTTACCTTTCTCTATCAGTGTTGCCCGACTCAGGGTCAGGCGAAAAATGTTCCGGTCCGCCAGCGCGGGCCACCATTATCTATCAATCCCGGCTGGATTACTCAGCCTTGAAACTGTGCAGTCGGGTCTGGGCCTTGACCATCCCCTCTTTAAACAGGATTTCTGTCGCCCTTACCGACTCATCCACCGCCGCCAGGATTTTGTCCTGCTCAGGCTGTGGCGCCTTGGTCAATACATAACCGGCGACCTTGTTCTTGTCGCCGGGATGGCCAATGCCAATACGCAGGCGATAAAACTCTTTGTTGTTGCCCATTTTGGCGATGATATCTTTCAGGCCGTTATGCCCGCCATGACCACCGCCTTTTTTAAACTTGGCGACGCCAGGTGGCATATCCAGTTCATCATGGGCAACCAGAATTTCTTCCGGCGTAATGCGGAAAAAATTCGCCAGCGCCGATACCGCCTTGCCACTTAAGTTCATATAAGTGGACGGGATCAGCAGTCGCACATCCTTGCCATGCAAAGTGACTCTGGCTGTCAGGCCGAAATATTTGCTGTCCGGCGACAGGCTGGTATTGCAGATCCGCGCCAGCTCTTCTACATACCAGGCCCCGGCATTATGGCGTGTCTGGGCATATTCGGCGCCCGGATTGGCCAGGCCGACAATCAGTTTAATTTCACTCATGCTTGTTATTCTGACGCCATCGGATGACGGCTTTCGCTACACAGGTTTCTCAAAAACGCGGCATTTTAACACTCAATGGCGCCACTCAACAAATTTCCGGCAACGAGGGTTAATCAGCCGCGATGACGCCGCGCCCAAATCATTCCGCCCGTTCATAAAAAACGGGGCTCAAGGCCCCGTAATCATAACGCTCACCACTGAGCAGTTATCCTGCTTTACTTGAGTCCCAGTGCGTATTTAAGTACCTGCTTTTTAATGATGCCGGCATTGTCCGCGGCCTTGAGCGCGATATTACGCAGCAGTTTCAGCGGCAGTAGATCATTACTGAAACCGGCATAAAAAGCATCCATGGTGGTCATCATCAATAGATTGTCCCGGTATCTGGCATCCTGATACTGCGCCAGCACCGCCCTGTCCCACCAAGCTGTTTCAGTTTTGGCACGCTCAAGCACAGTCAACAGCGCTTCCACGTCTTTAAAGCCCAAATTCACCCCCTGCCCGGCCAGCGGGTTAATGGTGTGGGCGGCATCACCCAGGAGCAGCAGATTGTCATCCACATAGCGCTGGGCATGACGCCGGGTCAGCGGAAAGCTGCCACGGTCAATCACGGTAAATTCCCTGTCCAGCCGCGCCGGGAAATGTTGTTTGATTTCCGCCTGCAGCGCCGGCAGGCTCAATTGACTGAGCTGACGAATACGCGCCGGTGAGTCATACCATACCAGCGAGGCAAACTTGCCGGGCAGCGGCAGCAGCGAGCGGGGGCCAGCCGGGGTAAACTGTTGCCAGGTGACGTCCTGCTGCTCACATTCGGTAGCGATATTGATCAGCATGGCATGCTGACCATAGTCCCAGCCGGTGATACCGATCCCCGCCCAGGCCCGCACCTGAGAATTGGCGCCATCGGCACCGATAAGCAGACGACACCCAATAGCGTCATCATTGTCCAGCACCACGGTGATGCTGTCGTTATGACGCTCAAAACGGCTGACCTTGGCCGGACATTTGAGTGTTATTGAAGGAGAGTTTGCCAACTGCTGCCACAATGCCAACTGGATGATACGGTTTTCAACGATATGGCCCAGATGAGACGCCTGGATTTGGTCGGCGTGAAACCGGGTGATGAACCCTTCCATCTCCCAGGTTTCCAACCCTTGGTAGGCAACACTGCGCATGTCATGGATAGCCTCCAGTGCGCCCAGCTTCGCCAGCAGGGCTTCCGAGGCAACACTGATGGCAGACACCCGCAAATCCAGCGGCTGCGCGGCATCAAACGCCTCAGGCTCAAACGCCTCGATAAGGGTGACCTGAAAGCCCAACTGGCCCAACCCCAGAGCGGCCGCAGCGCCCACCATGCCGCCGCCGACTATCACCACGTCCTGTACTAGATGCTGCATCTTACACTCATCCAACTCTTATATTTGCTCGCTCTGTCGCTTAAGCCGACAAAGAGAAATGTTTCCAAACATTGCCTGTGACCACACCACGCACATTTGCTTACAACCTCACCTACGGAGTGAGAATTCCTTGCCTACACTCAAAGTAAATCATGGTGCATGCCGATGATGGCGACACCCATTAGGATAAGTGAGGACGCAATGAAAACCCTGATAACCACAGCTATTTTAAGCCTGATCTTAATGATCTCAGCCCATGCCAATTTACAATCTCTGGGCTCTATACCGGGCCTGGCGGGCATGGAGCGCATCGAAATTATTTATGAACACAGCCTGGATTATGCCTTAACCCACCATATCAAGGAATGGTCTCAACAACAGATGGATAGCTTTGATACCGATACTTACCACAGTGTCAGGGAACAAAACCTGTCGCTGATCAAAGCCTTCGGTGATGAGATCCCGGTTTCAGGCAGCCTGTCGCTGGTGAGCCACGCAAGATAGTCGTCAATCCCTTATGGTTTATGGGGTTTGCCGGTTATTCATGTCAGTAAATTAATTCGGACAAATGCTGGTCAGTATCCGGCAGAATGGGTAAAATGCTGCGCTATTTTTTACCCTGGTTCGAAGAGCGAAGCACACTGATGAGTAAAAAACTCCATATCAAAACCTGGGGCTGTCAGATGAATGAGTACGACTCATCCAAGATGGCCGACCTGCTGGGCGAAGCTCAGGGTTATACCCTGACTGAAGAAGCAGAAGAGGCAGACATTCTGCTGCTGAATACCTGCTCGATTCGCGAAAAGGCTCAGGAAAAGGTATTCCATCAGCTGGGCCGCTGGAAAACCCTGAAAGACAAAAAGCCTGAGCTGATCATCGGTGTAGGCGGTTGTGTGGCGTCTCAGGAAGGCAAAGCCATCAAAGAACGCGCTCAGTGCGTGGACATTATCTTTGGCCCGCAAACCCTGCATCGTCTGCCGGAGATGATTGAACAGGTTCGCCGTGGCGACAAAGCGGTTATCGACGTGTCTTTCCCGGAAGTCGAAAAATTTGACCGTCTGCCTGAGCCGCGTGCCGAAGGCCCGACCGCGTTCGTTTCCATCATGGAAGGTTGCAGCAAATACTGCTCTTTCTGCGTGGTGCCTTATACCCGTGGTGAAGAAGTCAGTCGTCCGCTGGATGACGTGATCCTGGAAATCGCTCAGCTGGCTGAGCAGGGTGTACGTGAAGTCAACCTGCTGGGGCAAAACGTCAACGCTTATCGTGGTGCCACTCACGATGGCGAAATCTGTAGCTTTGCTGAGTTGCTGCGCTATGTTGCCGCCATCGATGGTATCGACCGCATCCGCTTTACCACCAGTCATCCGATTGAATTTACTCAGGACATTATCGACGTATACGCAGATACCCCTGAGCTGGTGAGCTTCCTGCACCTGCCGGTGCAATCCGGTTCAGACCGCATTCTGACCCTGATGAAGCGCAATCATATGGCAATCGAATACAAGTCCATCATCCGCCGTCTGCGTCAGGCCCGCCCTGACATTCAGATAAGCTCCGACTTTATCGTTGGCTTCCCGGGCGAAACCCAGGAAGACTTTATGGACACCATGAAGCTGATTGAAGATGTGAATTTCGATCACAGCTTCAGCTTCATCTACAGTGCCCGTCCAGGTACGCCGGCCGCTGATTTGCCTGACGATGTGGATATGGAAGAGAAGAAGCAGCGTCTGGCCATTCTGCAGGACCGCATCACCCAGCAGGCCATGCGCTACAGTCGGCAGATGCTGGGTACAGTGCAGCGTATTCTGGTGGAAGGTCCCTCAGTGCGTAACCCCATGGAGCTGCGCGGCCGTACCGAAACCAACCGGGTGGTGAACTTCGAAGCCGATCCCAAGCACATTGGCAGCTTTGTCGATGTGGAAATTGTGGATGTATTCACCAACTCGCTGCGTGGTAAATTTATCCGTGGCGAAAATGAGATGGATCTGCGCCGCGATTTGCGTCCGTCTGACATCCTGGCCAAACGCAAGCAGGATGACAATCTGGGCGTAGCCCAGTACATCCCCGAATAACATTCCCGGGAGATGACTAAGGGCGGCCTCATGGTCGCCCTTGCTGTTTTTTAAGAGTAATATAAGTGGTATAGACAGGGTCAGTCACAGACCCGCAACCACTAAGCCAACCAGGGAGCATTCGTTGTCCAGTAAACTCACTGCGATGAATTTGTACCTCGAACCCGCCGAAAATCGCCGTCTGGCTTCACTGTGCGGTCCCTTCGATGACAACATCAAGCAAATTGAACGCCGCATCGGTGTTGAGATCAGCTACCGCAACAACCACTTCAAAATCGTCGGTCTGCCGCGCAACTGCCTGACCGCCAACAATCTGCTGAAAGAGCTGTACATTGAAACCCAGCCAGTCAAAGGCAGTACGCCGGATCTGGAGCCGGACAAGGTGCATATGGCCATTCAGGAAGCCATCTCTCTTGAAGTGGAAGATCCGGATGACGACAAGTCGCTGTATATCAAAACCCGTAAAGGCGTGATTAAGCCACGTAATCCCAACCAGAGTCAGTATGTGGCCAACATAGTGCGCCACGATATTACCTTTGGCATTGGTCCGGCCGGTACCGGCAAAACCTATCTGGCGGTGGCAGCGGCAGTAGACGCGCTGGAGCGCCAGGAGATCCGTCGAATTCTGCTGACCCGTCCGGCGGTGGAAGCCGGTGAGAAACTGGGCTTTTTGCCCGGCGATTTAAGCCAAAAGGTCGACCCTTACCTGCGTCCGCTGTACGACGCCCTGTTTGAAATGATGGGCTTTGAAAAAGTTGAGCGGCTGATTGAGCGTAACGTCATTGAAGTCGCGCCACTGGCCTACATGCGCGGCCGAACCCTGAACGATGCCTTTATCATTCTGGATGAAAGCCAGAACACCACGGTGGAACAGATGAAAATGTTCCTGACCCGTATCGGCTTTAACTCCAAGGCAGTGATCACCGGCGACATCACCCAGATAGACTTGCCACGCAACGCCAAATCCGGCCTGCGCCATGCCATTGAAGTGCTGGGCAATGTGGATGAGATCAGCTTTAACTTCTTCCAGGCCAAAGATGTGGTGCGCCATCCGGTGGTCGCCCGTATTGTCGAAGCCTATGAGGCTCACGAGCAAAAAGTTCAGGCCGCCAAAGGCGTTGCCGACAGTCAGTACAAGCTGGAGGAGACCCACCATGAGTCTTGAGTTATCGCTGGATTTGCAGGTTGCCGTTGAAGGACATCCGCTGCCCTCGACCGAACAATTTGAAACCTGGGTCAGAACCGCGCTGGGTAACACCATGGAAGCGGCAGAACTCACCATCCGCATAGTGGATGAGACCGAAAGCCAGACTCTCAATCGCGACTACCGCGGCAAAGACAAGTCCACCAACGTGCTGTCTTTTCCCTTTGAAGCGCCGCCCGGATTTGATCTGCCGCTGCTTGGAGATCTTGTCATTTGCGCTAAGGTCGTTGAAAATGAAGCCGCTGATCAGCACAAACCGCTGCAGGCACACTGGGCACACATGGTTGTGCACGGTTGTTTGCATCTGTTAGGTTATGATCATATTGATGATGCCGAGGCCGAAGAAATGGAGTCATTAGAGACCCAACTGATTGAAAGCCTTGGTTTTGAAGACCCCTATAAGGAGCAATGATTAACCTGTTTTTCAGGTTAAGAGCAAGACTATGAGTGACGACTTCCCCCCGAGTACAAACGCCCCTAAAAAGAACTGGTTTAATCGTTTCAGTCAGTTTTTTCAGGGCGAACCTCAAAATCGCGAAGAACTGGTGGAAGTGATCCACGACGCCGAACAGCGCGAACTGATCACCGAAGACACCCGTGAAATGATTAAAGGTGTATTGGAGGTTTCCGATCTGCGCGTACGGGATATCATGATCCCCAGAGCCCAGATTGTTGCCGTTCAGATCAATGACAATGTTGAGCAGCTGCTCTCCACTGTTATCTCTTCCGCCCACTCCCGTTTTCCTGTGGTCAATGAAGATAAAGACCATATCGAAGGGATTTTGCTGGCAAAAGATCTGTTGGCCTATGGCTTTAACATGAGCGAAGAACCCTTTGCCCTGTCCAAGGTGCTGCGCCCTGCGGTGGTGGTGCCTGAAAGCAAGCGGGTCGATGTACTGCTCAAAGAATTTCGTTCCCAGCGCTACCATATGGCCATTGTCGTCGATGAATATGGTGGTGTATCCGGTCTGGTCACCATTGAAGACATTCTGGAAGAAATCGTGGGTGAAATCGAAGACGAATTCGACCACGACAGTGCCGAAGAGACTGAAATCCGTAAAGTCGGCAATCGGGTATATATGGTAAAAGCCCTGACCCCGGTAGAAGACTTCAACGAGAAGTTCGGCACTCAATTCAGCGATGAAGAATTTGATACCATAGGTGGCCTGGTGTCTCATGCGTTTGGTCATTTGCCTGAACGCAATGAGAAAATCACCATTGATGATATTGAATTCAAGGTCATCAATGCCGATACCCGTCGTCTGATCCAACTCAGAGCGACCCTGCCCACGCCCCCAGAGGCGGAACCGACAGAAAATTAAATGCTGTTGACCACAATGCGGGACAGGCTACTGTCCCATCCAGTTGCGGTACTGCTTGCGGCCTATGCAGCCGGCGGCAGTACCGCGCTTGCTTTTGCACCCTACAATGTCTGGGTACTTTATCCACTCGCTCTGGCCTTTGCCCTGTGGCGAATGCCAACTCACAGTGCCAAAGCAGCCTTCGGTTATTGGTTGAGCTTTGGTTTTGGCGCTTTCAGTATCGGTATCAGCTGGGTACATGTCAGCATGGACAGGTATGGCGGTCTGCCGCTGCTCGCCTCCATTGGCCTGATGGCGTTGCTGGCGCTGTATCTGGCACTGTATCCGGCGCTGGCAGGGGCATTATTGCAGCGCATGAGCCGGCGCCTTGACCACTGGCGTTATCTGGCCCTGTTTCCTGCGCTGTGGACCATGACTGAATGGATCAGAGGCTGGATGCTGACCGGGTTCCCCTGGCTGTGGGCCGGTTACAGTCAAGCCGATGGCCCATTACGCCCTTTGGCATCGATCATTGGTACGTTGGGACTCAGCTTTGTGGTGGCCTTTATCGCCGGCGCCTTGGTACTGGCGCTGCGCAAGCACTGGAAACCACTGGCGGTCAGCGTGCCGCTGCTGGCTTTGGCCGTGGTTGCCGTTCCTTCACTTAACGGTATTACACCTCAAGATCAGTCGGTCAAAGTCGCGCTTGTGCAGGGCAATATTGCCCAGAGCATGAAATGGCAGCCGGATCATCTGTGGCCAACCATGCTCAAGTACATGGATATGTCCCGCCCGGTGCTGGATGCCGATATAGTGATCTGGCCTGAAGCGGCGATTCCGGCGCCTGAATATCTGGTCAGTGACTTTCTGGCTAACGCCAACAAAGCCGCCAACCTGAACCATGCAGCCATCATTACCGGTATCATCAGCTATCAGCATGATCAGTTCTACAACTCATTGATTGTGCTTGGCAATCACTTTGGCAAGCAAGCTCCTTCAGGTGACTATGCAGGCGATGGCGTGAATGAGTTTCGCAAACATCATCTGCTGCCCATCGGCGAGTTCGTGCCCTTTGAGACACTGCTCAGACCGCTGGCTCCCTTCTTTAACCTGCCTATGTCGTCATTTGCCCGGGGCGATTATCAGCAGCCCAACCTGAGTGCTCTGGGCTATCAGCTAGCGCCGGCAATCTGCTATGAAATCGCGTTCCCTGAGCAGGTACGGGACAATGTGCACGACAACACCGATATGCTGTTGACCGTATCCAATGATGCCTGGTTTGGCGAGTCCAACGGTCCACTGCAGCATATGCAGATCGCCAGAATGCGCGCGGTGGAGCTTGGCAGGCCGCTGTTGCGCGCCACCAATAATGGCGTCACGGCGGTAGTGGACTATCAGGGTAATGTGCTGGACTCATTGCCACAGTTTGAAGCCGGAGTGCTCAAGGCCGAAGTGCCTTTGGTTCGTGGTATGACAGTCTTCAATCAACTGGGACAGTGGCCTGTTCTGGCCCTGTGTGTCAGCCTGCTGGCACTGAGTATCGCCCGTCGACTGCGGTTGCTTGGACTGACTGAACCCCAATGAAAAAATCCGCCTTCGGGCGGATTTTTATTTTCTGATGACAGGCATGTTATTTGCTCAATACTGAAAACCAGTCTCAATCATGCTGAATATCAGTCAATTTCCCCATTTAGCTTAAGTACTTAGCGGCTTTTGGTAAATTGCTTCGTCCAGCTTGCATACCAGGCCGCCAGCGCTTCCATCGGCCTTGGACGACAGACCAGATAACCCTGAATCACCATGCGATCATAGGCGTGCATCAGGTAATTCAGCTCTTCAATCTGCTCTATGCCTTCCGCTACCAGAGTGACATCCAGCTGCCGGGCAATATCCGCCAGCGAGTGAACCACAGCCTGACAAAAGGCATCCCGGTGAATATTGATGATCAGACTGCGATCTATCTTCACCTCAGAGAAAGGTAAGGTACGCAATTGGTTGATGTTGGTGAATCCGGTACCAAAGTCATCTAGCGATACGCCAAATCCGCGCATTCTCATACGGTTGAGGGTTTCCATCTGCGCCGTGCTGCGCAGCGCCCGCTCTTCAGTTATCTCAAGCACAATCTGCTCAGGCATAAGACCATGCCCCTTGAACTGGCGCTCCAGTACATCAACCAGGTCTTCTCGCTCCAATTGATGGGGCGACAAGTTGATGCCCAGCTTCACCTGCTCACCAAAGATCTTTTTCAACCCGGGAAAAGCCTGAATAGCTTTACCAATCAACTGAAATGTCATGGTATCCAGCAGCTGATATTGCTGGGCAGCATCGATAAATCGCCAGGGAGTAATAGCATTCACCTCTCCGGGTCGGCGAATACGCATTAACACTTCCACACTGTCGACCTTATTGGTCACCATATTCACTTTGGGCTGGAAATACGGCAGGATCCAATGCCGCTCGATGACCTCAAGCAACTCAGTTTCACTGAGCTCCTGACGGTTGGTACGATCCTGTCCTACCAACTCTTCCGCTTTGACCAGCAAGCCATTCAAATCATCCGGCTGCAGCGGCTTGGGCGCGCAACCTATCATCCTCAGCCGGTGCGACTGGGCGATTTCAGCAGCCAGCGTAATAATCCTGGGCTCCATCTCAGAAATAATGCCGACGGCGCCTTTAAAGGCAATTTCCCCTAGTCTGCGCAAAACCTGAATACCGTCCATGTCAGGCATATTGAGATCTGTCAGGATTAACGCATACCGCTCCGGATGCCGGGCAATCACGCTCATCGCTTTCTGCGCCGAGTCAACACAGGTAACCTGATGATATCCGAGTTTATCCAGCATGGATTGCAACAGCAGCAAGATGGCCCTTGAGTCATCAATGACGACTATCTGTTTATCCTTCAACATAGGCAATAGAAGCTTGTGGGAAGTACTTTAAATCTAGTCAATGGCGCTGGATGTTGCCATAAAAGCCCGTGTAAATACGGGAGAAAATTGCAGGCGACAGGAGTCTGCCGCCCGAAGAGATTACACCCAGCCCTGCTGACGGAAACGGATCAGCATTTTGCAAAAACGCACCATTTCATCGGGACGCCCCAGCGACAACCGGTTCCAGCCATTGGTGTGATTAAATTGCCGTCCGACCAGAATACCGGCGTCGGCCATACGCTGCTGATATTCAGAGGTGTCGGAGTTAATCCGGTGGAAAATGAAGTTGGCGTTGCAGGGGAGCGCTTCGAGCCCCAGAGCATTGAGCGTCTCCATCACCAATGCCAGCGACTGCTGATTGTTTTTGATACTCAGCGCAAGCCAGTCTTTATCCTGCAGCGCCGCTTTGGCCGCAACGCAACCGGCGATATTGGCGTTGTCGATACTGGCCTGCGCCGTCATGCGATTGAGCATACTGGTTTCGGCAATCCCGTAACCCACCCGCAAACCGGCGAGGGCGTAAATCTTCGAGAAGGTTCTGGCAACCGCAACGTGCGGATTACCGGCCTTGACCTGAGTGATTGCTGACTCAAACTCAGGTTGCTGAACGTACTCGGCATAAGCTTCATCAATGATGAACTCCAGCTTATCCGAGGCCTGTCCCAGCCATTGCCTGAGCTCACCACCGGGCAACAACAGGCCAGTTGGATTATTGGGGTTACACAGGTACACCACCGACTTGCCATTATGGCCTGTCACAGCCGCCTGCATAGCGGCGATATCAGTTTGCAAAGCCGCATTCAGTGGCACTTTGACCACCTTCATCCCCCGCGCCAGAGCATAATCTTCTATCACTCCGAAAGTGGGGTCTGGCATAACCAGTTGCGCATTGGACGTCGCCATGGCATCCAGACTCATCTTGAGGACCTCGGACGACCCATTGCCGTAAATCAGCTGCTCAGTCTGTAACCCCAGATACTCAGCCAGAGCCTGCATCAGTTCAGACCTGGCCGCATCCGGATAACGAAATGCCTGAGGCAACGCCTGTTGCAGTGCTTTCATCGACGCAGGCGGCAAACCCAGACTGTTTTCGTTGAAATTCAAGGCCAGCGGGCCGCTCTGAGCCGGCATTTGACTGGTATGGGGTAAGGCAGAGGATTGACAGCCAGCCATAGCCAGCGCGCTGACGGCGGCACCGGCAGACAGGAAGTGACGACGGGACAATTGCATAGGGAAGACCTTTATTTGAATTTTTATTCTTACCGCATCATAAAAAAGACAAATAAAAACACCAGCATGAACAAGCAATTACTTGCTTGAAATCACAATATTTATGCAATAAAAAGCATTTTTGCAGGATAACTATGCACCCACTGACGTTCTGAATTCCGGCGACAACAGGGATGGGATAATTAACATGGATGTTAAAAGACTGTTCCCAACAGGGAAACGTTCAGCAACGTTTCCCGATGGATATCAACAACTAAGGCGCCAGTGCTTCGCGGGTGAATTCGTCGTTATCACACTGCGGACAATCGGGGATCACACCTGGAAACTCAATATCCATGGCATGGCCGCAACGGGTGCAAATTACCTTGCCCTGATTGATGATCTCACCGCTGTGATAATGACCTTCCGTTTTCAAATCCCGTGCCAGCTCATGCCATTCAACCTGGCTGCGGTCGGTAATTTCACTGAGCCAGTGCCAGAGCGTGCTTTCCATGGTGAGCAAAGTCGGGCTATAGCTCACATCATCGGCATGCTGCTCCGACAGAAAACTGATGATGTCACGTTTCAGAAAATGTTCGACCAACGCCAATTCATCTTCGTCAGCACTTTGTTTCAATTTAAGAAACTCACTGCTGCTGGTTACCGAGGCCAGCAAGTCTTTGGTCGTCAGTTCCGGGTCCTCGGCATACTGGGCTTTCACCTGATCGATCAGCTTCTGATACAGCCCCAGTAAAGCGGTACTCTTGTCACTCATGGGCGATACTCCTTTCAAAGATACCGGCAACGCCGGTCCGGGTTACAGACAAGATCCCGCTGCAGGCACCCAACCTGCAGCATCCTTAACATCATAACTCAGACATCATCACGACAACGCTTGTATTAACCAGACTTAAGTTACCCTAAATACGCCGGGCTTTTCACTATTGACTCGCCCCTGTAAAGACGCACTGGCAAATTAACACCTTTCTGAGCCATTCACCTGCTTCAAGTCACTTGGGTATAAAGCCCTCTTGGTTTATTCTATGCAGATCCAATCGCGCAGAAACAGCGCAAGATCAAAAATCAAGCGGCAAGGCCGGAAGAGATCGATGCAAGAACAATACAATCCTTCAGCTATCGAGCCCTTGGTGCAGAAGCACTGGGCCGATAACAAGACCTTCGAAGTAACCGAAGATCCCAACAAAGAAAAGTTTTACTGCCTGTCCATGTTCCCGTATCCATCCGGTCGACTGCACATGGGTCACGTACGTAACTACACCATTGGTGACGTAGTGTCCCGTTTCCAGCGCCTGCAGGGTAAAAACGTGATGCAGCCAATCGGTTGGGACAGCTTCGGTCTACCCGCTGAAAACGCCGCCATCAACAACAAAACCGCTCCGGCCCCATGGACTTATGAAAATATCGAGTACATGAAGAACCAGCTGAAAATGCTGGGTTTTGGCTATGACTGGAGCCGTGAAATCGCCACCTGTACCCCTGAGTACTATCGCTGGGAACAGTGGTTCTTCACCAAGCTGTATGAAAAAGGCTTGGTCTATAAGAAGACCTCTGCGGTGAACTGGTGTCCAAACGATCAGACAGTACTGGCCAACGAGCAGGTGATTGACGGTTGCTGCTGGCGCTGTGATACCACAGTTGAGCAGAAAGAAATTCCTCAGTGGTTTATCAAAATCACTGATTATGCAGAAGAACTGCTGAATGATATCGATACTCTGGATGGCTGGCCTGAACAGGTTAAGACCATGCAGCGTAACTGGATTGGCCGCAGTGAAGGTATCGAAATGACCTTCAAGGTCGCTGGCTCAGATGAAAGCTTCGATATCTACACCACCCGTCCTGACACAGTGATGGGCGTGACCTATGTGGCTATCGCCGCAGCGCACCCACTGGCCGAGAAAGCGGCAGCCAACAATCCAGAGCTGCAGGCCTTTATCGACGAGTGCAGAAATGCCAACTCCACCGAAGCCGAACTGGCGACCATGGAGAAAAAAGGCGTGGATACCGGCCTGAAAGCCATCCACCCGCTTACCGGCGAAGAAGTCCCTGTATTTGCTGCCAACTTCGTGCTGATGAACTATGGCACCGGCGCTGTGATGTCTGTACCGGCTCATGATCAGCGTGACTATGAGTTCGCCAAGAAGTATGGCCTGAACCTGAAAGCTGTGATTAAGCCTGCTGATGGCGAAGTTGACATCTCTGAAGCGGCTTACACCGAAAAAGGCGTACTGTTTAACTCTGGCGACTCTTTCCCAGAGCTGGACGGTCTGGATTTCCAGCAAGCTTTCGATGCTATCGACGCCAAACTGTCTGCAGAAGGCAAAGGTAAGCGTCAGGTGAACTATCGTCTGCGTGACTGGGGTGTATCCCGTCAGCGTTACTGGGGCGCGCCAATTCCTATGGTGACCCTGGAAGATGGCACGGTTGTCCCAACCCCGGAAGATCAGCTGCCGGTGATCCTGCCGGAAGACGTGGTGATGGACGGCGTGCAAAGCCCCATCAAGGCAGACAAAGAGTGGGCCAAGACCACAGTAAATGATCAGCCTGCCCTGCGTGAAACCGATACCTTTGACACCTTTATGGAGTCTTCCTGGTACTACGCCCGCTACTGCAGCCCACAGGCTGACGAAATGCTGGACCCAAGCAAAGCCAACTACTGGCTGCCGGTAGACCAGTATATCGGCGGTATCGAACACGCCTGTATGCACCTGTTGTACTTCCGCTTCTTCCACAAACTGCTGCGTGACGCCGGCCTGGTGAACTCTGATGAGCCAGCCAAGCAACTGCTGACTCAGGGCATGGTACTGGCAGATGCCTTCTACTACACCAACGACAAAGGTGCCCGGGTTTGGGTATCGCCGCTGGATGTGAACGTGCTGGAGCGTGACGACAAGGGCCGGATCAGCAAGTGTGTTGACGCCGAAGGTCATGAACTGGTTTATACCGGCATGAGCAAGATGTCCAAGTCCAAGAACAACGGCATCGACCCTCAGGTGATGGTTGAAAAGTACGGCGCCGATACCGTGCGTCTGTTTATGATGTTCGCCGCACCGCCAGAGCTGACGCTGGAATGGCAGGAGTCCGGTGTTGAAGGTGCCCACCGCTTTATCAAGCGTCTGTGGAAACTGGCTCACGACCATATCGCAGCTGGCCCAACCGTAGCGCTGGATGTTGCTGCGCTGAATGCGGATCAGAAGAACCTGCGCCGCGAGCTGCACAAGACCATCGCCAAGGTGTCGGACGACATCGCCCGCCGTCAGATGTTCAACACTGCAGTGGCTGCGGTGATGGAACTGATGAACCACCTGCAAAAAGCCTCTGTCGAGTCTGAGCAGGACCGTGCACTGATGAGCGAAGCCCTGTCTGCCGTGGTACGTTTGCTGTACCCAATCACTCCACACCTGAGCTTCAGTCTGTGGAACGAGCTGGGCAACGAAGGCAACATCGAAGATGCCCGCTGGCCGGAGGTTGACGAATCTGCTCTGGTGGAAGACTCCAAGCTCATCGTGGTGCAGGTGAACGGCAAACTGCGCGCTAAAATCACTGTTGCGGCAGATGCCAGCAAAGAAGAAGTCGAAGCGCTGGGTATGGCTGAAGAGCAGGTGCAGAAGCACACCGAAGGCAAGACTGTCCGCAAGGTCATCTATGTGCCGGGTAAGCTTTTGAACATTGTTGCCAACTGATCCTGAGCGATAAGGAAACCCCCAAGCTTATGCTGAAAAAAAGTCTGTCGTTAAGCAGCTTTTCACTTAAAGCCCTGGGTTCGGCACTGCTGGCACTGGTTATTCTGACCAGTGCCGGTTGTGGTTTTCAGCTGCAGCGGAGCTATCAAATTCCGCCGCAGCTGACCACACTGCACCTGAGCAGTCAGGACGAATACAGTGAGCTGACCCGTTTGGTGCGTGAGCGTCTGCGTTTGAGTAACGTCGCACTGGTCGCATCAGATAAGAAGGTCGCCGATCTGCGTCTGATCCGTGACTCACTGGAGCGCGCGACCCTGTCACTCTATCCCACCGGCAATGTGGCTGAGTACGAACTCATTTATCAGGTGGAATTTGCCGTCACCCTGCCGGGTCGGGATCCGGGTTACTACAACGTGGAAATCCGCCGTGACTATCTGGACGATCCCCGTACAGCGCTGGCCAAAAGCCGTGAAATGGAACTGCTGACCAAAGAAATGCGGATCCAGGCCGCAGACCGCATAGTGCAAACCCTGTCCTCTATCGAGGTGAACTGATGCGGGTCTACCCAGATCAACTGGCCCGCCAGCTTTCCCCCCTCAAATCTGTTTATCTGGTGTTCGGTGATGACCCCTGGCTCACTGAAAACTGTAAGCAACAAATCATTGCCGCCGCCCGTAAACAGGGCTTCGATGAACGTATTACCCTGGATACCCAGGACACGGGTTTTCAGTGGAGCCAACTGGAGCAGGAATATCAGGCCATGAGCCTGTTTGCTTCACGCCGTATCATTGAACTGCATCTGGCGAGCGCCAAACCCGGCACAGATGGCAGCGCTATGCTGCAACAGCTGTTGGCTCAGCCAAGTCCGGACACCATACTGCTGCTGATTGGCCCCAAACTGGGACAGGAGCAAACCAAAACCAAATGGTTCAAGGCGCTCGATGCGGTGGGAATGTATCTGCCTTGTGCAACTCCGGAAGGCGCCCAGTTCCAGCGCTGGCTCGATGGCCGTATTCATACCATGGCTCTCAAGCTCAACCGGGATGCTAAAGCCCTGCTGTTCAACCTGTATGAAGGCAATTTGCTGGCCGCAGATCAGGCGCTTAAGTTATTGAAGCTGCTGGCCGATGACCGCGAACTGACAGCCGAGCAGCTCAGTCACTACTTTGAAGATCAGTCCCGATTCAGCGTCTTTCAGCTGACCGACGCGCTGCTGGAGAATCACAAGAGCCGGGCGCTGCATATGCTGGCACAGCTCAAGGCAGAAGGCACCGCCATGCCTATCATACTGTGGTCCATGTTCAAAGAGCTGGCAATCCTGCTCAAACTCAAATCCGCGCAGGAAACCGGCACCAACTTAAACAGCATGTGGAGCAGCCTGCGGATCTGGGATAAGCGCAAACCCCTGTATCAGTCGGCACTCAATCGTCTGACACTGGCACAAATCGAGCAGATGCTGGCACTGGCAGCCACCCTGGAGGCCAAACTCAAGCAACAGGGTGAAGAGGATTGGGTCGGCATGAGTCATTTGTGTCTGCTGTTTGATCCCACCGCCCACAGGCAGCTGGCACATATCGAGGTTGTCTGAACATGACTGTGGTGACAAAGCGCCAATGGATTGGCTTGCTGGGAGGCACTTTTGATCCCATTCACTTTGGCCATATCAAACCGGCACTGGAAGTGAAACAACAACTGGGACTGGATGAAGTCTGGCTGATGCCCAATGCTATCCCGCCCCACAAAGCCAGCAGCATCACAGATGCCGCGCACCGGCTGGCGATGGTGCAGGCAGTGTGTGACACCACGCCGGGTCTGAAACTGTGTGATATCGAGCTGCAACTGGCAGCGGACGGAGCTCCCAGCTACTCGGTTACCACCTTAACCGAGCTGCGCCAACGCTTTCCCCTGTGCGATTTTGTATTTCTGATGGGCATGGACAGCCTGCAAAATCTGCCGTCCTGGCACGCCTGGCAACAGCTGCTGACACTCTGTCAGTTTGCCGTTTGCACCCGTCCTGGCTGGCAACCGGATCGCGCTCAATTACCCAAGGTCATCAATCAGGCAATTGTGGCTCAACTGACTCAGGGTATCGCCGGACAAATCCAGCTGCTGGATGTCACTCCCCGCCCCTGCTCATCCACGGCAATCCGCCAGGCGATGAAAATCGGGAACTTACCGGCAGATATGTTGCCAAAGGAAGTTCTGGACTATATCCGCCTTCATGGGCTGTATCAGGCCAGCCCCCGGTAAAGCAAGTGATTGGTCGCTTACTGCGGACACTTGCCGTATAATGCCGGGCTGTTTTTTGTGTTCATAGTGAGGAAAGCTTACGTGCAAAGCGCGGAGTTGAAAGCATTTGTCGTCGACAAAATTGACGACCTTAAAGCCAAAGATATTGTTTCATTTGATGTTTCCGGTCAATCTACGATTACCGATTACATGGTGATCTGCTCAGGTACCTCCAGTACCCACGTGCGCTCCGTGGCCGAATACGCCATAAGAGAAGCCAAGCAGGCCAATATTGAAATCCTGGGTGTTGAAGGCCGTGACGGCAGCGAATGGGTTTTGGTGGATTTCGGCGGTGTGATTCTGCACGTCATGCAGGAGCAGGCCCGCGATTTCTATCAGCTTGAAAAACTCTGGTCTGAAGGCGTCTGATGAAGCTGCAACTCGTGGCAGTCGGCACCAAAATGCCTGACTGGGTAACCCGGGGATTTGAAGAGTACCAGCGCCGCTTCCCGCGGGATATGGCGCTGGAACTGATTGAAATTCCAGCCGGAAAGCGTGGAAAAAACGCCGACATTGCGCGCATTCTGCAGAAAGAAGGCGAGCTGATGCTGGCTGCCATTCCCAAAGGGAATCATATAGTGACCCTGGATCTGCCCGGCAAGCACTGGACCACACCCGAACTGGCAACGCAGCTGAGTAAATGGCAACTGGATGGCCGGGATGTGAGCCTGCTGATCGGCGGACCGGAAGGTCTGGCGCCAGCCTGTAAAGCTGCGGCCAGCCAGAGTTGGTGTCTGTCAGCCCTGACCCTGCCTCACCCCATGGTGCGGATTGTGGTGGCAGAAAGTCTGTACCGGGCCTGGAGCATCAACAACAACCACCCGTATCACAGAGAATAACAGTACCAATCCACACAGGAGTGCCGTCGCTGAGCACGCCCAAGTGGCGTATGGCAGGCATGAAAGTTGAAGATGTACCGGCACAAATCGACATAAAACCGGGCAGTCGGTAGCCTCTTGAACTTGTCCTGCGGGAACCGGTCGGCCACAGACCGGCAGCACCGGGGCGTTTTGCACCAGCCGCGCAGTGACATTTTCGGTTCCGGCCGGTACTCAAACGGCGGGCATCACGCCGGGAAAAACGCGGTGCGGATTGGTATTCAATTTGGCCACAAATTTGTGGCCCGTAAACTGGTCGGAGAGCATAAGTGTCGCCAAGAAAGCGCATTACCATGCATGATCACGCCGCCGAGGCGTCCCTGTTCAAGCGCCGGGCGCTGTTTACTTTTGCCTGCGTCATCATCATGGTGGCCATATTGTTGGGCAACCTTTATCACCTGCAGGTGACATCCTTTACCGATTACTCCACCCGCTCCGATGACAACCGCATCCGGGTTCTGCCTTTGCCCCCCAGTCGTGGCCTGATTTACGATCGCAATGGTGTGCTGCTGGCGGAAAACCAGCCCTTCTATTCGCTGGAGCTGGTGCCAGAAAAAATCAAAGATATGAATGCCACTCTGGATGGGCTGGCCGCGATTATCGAGATCAGTGATGAAGAGCGGGAAGACTTTACCAAATCGCTCAAACATCACCGCCGCTTCAAACCGCTGACACTGAAATCCCGCCTGAGCGAAGAGGAAGTGGCTATCTTCAGTGTTAACCAGCACAATTTCCCCGGCGTCGAAGTGGAAGCCGGTCTGAAACGCCATTATCCCTTTGGCGGAACCCTGACCCACGCCCTGGGCTATGTGGGCCGTATCAACTCCCGCGATCGCGAAGCGCTGGAGCGCAGCGGCGAGTGGAGTGACTACGCCGGCACCAAGTTTATCGGCAAGCAGGGCATCGAAAAGTTTTATGAACCTATCCTGCATGGCAAGCCCGGACATTTGGAAGAAGAGGTCAACAACCGCGGTCGCAGTATCCGCACGCTTAAAGTGGTTGAGCCCAAGCCTGGGCAGGATATTTACCTGACTATTGATCTGAAACTGCAACAGAAAGCCATGGAGCTGCTGGATGGCCGACGGGGCAGTATTGTCGCTATCGACCCCACCGACGGTGGCATTCTGGCGCTGGCCTCCAGCCCCAGTTATGACCCCAATCAGTTTGTCCATGGCATCAGCGGCAAGGCGTACAGTGAGCTGCTCAACAACCGCTCTCGGCCGCTGATCAACCGGGCCACCCAGGGACAGTATGCCCCGGCATCGACAGTCAAGCCGATTATGGCATTGCTGGGTCTGGAAGACGGCGCAGTGACGGAAAAGACCCGCATCTGGGACCCGGGTTTCTGGCAAATACCCGGAGTAGAGCACAAATACCGCGACTGGAAACGCTGGGGGCATGGCTGGGTGGACGTGTACCACTCAATTGTCGATTCCTGTGACACCTACTTCTATGATTTGGCCTACAAACTGGGGATCACCAAAATCTCTGAATTTATGACTCAGTTTGGCTTTGGCCAGCCATCGAACGTCGATATTTACGAGGAAGCGTCAGGCATCATGCCATCCCGGGATTGGAAACGGGCAAGATACAAGCAGCCATGGTGGATTGGCGATACCATTTCCGTCGGGATCGGCCAGGGTTACTGGACCACCACGCCCCTGCAATTGGCGGCGGCGACCGCAATTCTGGCCAACAAGGGCAAACGCTTTACCCCGCACCTGATGAAGGCCATGACCCAGGAGGATGGCACGCTGAAAACGCCAACCGATGAGATGCCGCCACTGGTGCTGAAGAATCCCAAAAACTGGGACATCATCAACAACGCCATGCGCCAGACCGCACACAAATCCCGGTTCAACGACGCCAACTACACGGCGGCGATGAAGACAGGTACTGCGCAGGTATTCTCGGTGGCCCAGGATGCCAAATACGATGCCGACAACATAGATGAAAATCTCAAGGATAACGCGCTGATCGTGGCTTATGCCCCCTATGAGAAACCCACAATCGTGCTGGCGGTAGTACTGGAAAACGCCGGTTGGGGTGGCGCCAATGCGGGTCCCATCGCCCGCGCCATGCTGGATGAGTATATTCTTCGTGAACCCAAGGAGCAGCCCAAGAAATGAGTGCGCATCCAAGTCGCCAGACCTTTTGGCAACGCATCCATATTGACCTGCCGCTGCTGGGCGGCATCCTTATTCTGTTCGGCTTCAGCCTGTTTGTGATCTACTCCGCCAGTGGCGGCAGCCTGGCGATGATGGATCGGCAGATGATCCGCATGGGCCTGTCATTGCTGGTGATGCTGACCGTAGCGCAAATCAACCCCGAAGTGCTGCGGCGCTGGGCACCGCCGATCTTTGTGATAGGGGTAATCCTGCTGCTGGCGGTGCACTTCTTTGGGGAAATCAATAAAGGTGCCCAGCGCTGGCTTAATCTGGGATTTATGGAGTTTCAGCCATCTGAGCTGATGAAACTCGCCTTCCCCCTCACCATGGCCTGGTATATCAGCAAGTTTCCGCTGCCGCCCAAGAAACGTCACCTTGCCGGAGGAGTGGCTATTTTGCTGGTGCCCACACTGCTGATCGCCAGTCAGCCGGACCTCGGTACCTCGATTCTGGTGGCTGCATCCGGGGTATTTGTGCTGTTTTTGTCCGGCATGAGCTGGACCATTGTCGGCGGTGTCGTCGTCGCGGTACTGGCGTTTTTGCCTATCCTCTGGTTCTTCCTGATGCACGACTACCAGCGTACCCGGGTAATGACCCTGCTGGATCCGGAAAAAGACCCGCTGGGAGCCGGTTACCATATTATCCAGTCCAAAATCGCCATCGGCTCCGGCGGTTTCTGGGGTAAAGGCTGGCTGGAAGGCACCCAGTCCCAGCTGGAGTTTTTGCCCGAGCGTCACACCGACTTCATCTTCGCCGTAATTGGTGAGGAATTTGGCATGATAGGCAGCCTGTTGCTGCTGGCGTTATATATCTTCATTATTGGCAGGGGACTGACCATCGCCTCCCGGGCCCAGACCAGTTTTGCCCGTCTGGTGGCAGGTTCGATTACGCTGACCTTCTTTGTATATGTATTTGTAAACATAGGTATGGTGTCAGGCATTTTGCCTGTGGTAGGGGTACCTCTGCCACTGATCAGTTACGGTGGTACCTCAATGCTGACACTGATGATTGGCTTTGGTGTATTGATGAGCATCCATACCCACAGGCGCTTTATCGACCGTTAATACGGACAAGAGACGACAATAATGACAAGAATTTCCGCACTGCTGGCGCCTCTGGGCGCCATGCTGCTCAGCGCCGTCGCCCAGGCAAACCCGCCGGCAGAGCAGCCCATGTTAAATCAGACCGAGCTGACTGCAGAGTTTATCCGCACTCAGGAACAAAAAGGTTTCAGCGCAGATGAAACCCAGGCATTTCTCGCCGCGGCCAAACTGGATCAGGCGGTATTGGATGCCATCTCCCGCCCTTGGGAAGCCAAACCCTGGTACCAGTATTATCCGCTGTTTCTGACCGACAAGCGCCTGGCTGCCGGTCTGACGTTCTGGCAGGAACATGAACAAACCATTGAGCGCGCCGCCAAAACCTATGGCGTTGACCCGCAAATCATTGTCGCCATCATAGGTATTGAGACCTTTTATGGCGGCTTTATGGGTAAATATCCCGTGCGCGACGCCCTTTACACGCTGGGATTCCACTATCCGCCAAGAGCTGATTTTTTCCGTTCAGAGCTGGGGCAATTGCAGCAGCTGGTGAAGGAAGAGCAGTTATCCGTTGATGATCTCAAAGGCTCTTACGCCGGTGCCATGGGCTATGGTCAGTTTATTTCCTCCAGTTATCGCCACTATGCCGTGGATTTCGACGGTGACGGGCAACGGGATTTGCTGGGCAATCCGGTGGATGCCATAGGGTCAGTCGCCAATTATTTCCATGAGCATGGCTGGCAACTAGGCCAGCCCGTCGCCCTGCCATTGATCAACGAAGGGGCACCCGGGGCCAAAATCTGGAGTGGTGAGAAGCTGGAGCTGACAGTGGCGGAAATACTCAGCCCACAACTGAGTCTGAAGCAAAATCAGGATCTGGATGTCAACCAGCCAGCCATGTTGGTGGCGCTGGAACAGGCGGAAAAAACAGAATATTGGCTCGGGCTGAATAACTTTTATGTAATCACCCGCTATAATCGCAGTCCTCTTTATGCCATGGCAGTATACCAATTCAGTGAGCAACTCAAACATGCCCATAACCAAAGCTAATTTTCGTCTCCTTGGCGGCCTGCTGGCCGTTATGACCATCCTGGCAGGTTGTGCTGGCGGGGGGCGCTATGACATGGCAGATGATACAGCGCCAAGCAACGCACCGGATGTGACCAAGGTTGAAGATGCCCAGCCCAGACCTGAACCTTTCAGCCGTCAGGGCAATAAGCCCTACACAGTGCTGGGCAAATCCTACACTGTGTTGCCAACCAATCAGGGCTACAGCAAGCGCGGCGTCGCCAGCTGGTATGGCGCCAAGTTCCATGGACATCTGACCTCCAATGGCGAGCGCTATGACATGTACTCCATGACCGCCGCACACAAAACGTTGCCGCTGCCCAGTTATGCCAAAGTGACCAATCTGGATAACAACAAGCAGGTGATCGTCAGGGTCAATGACAGAGGTCCGTTCCATGGCGGACGGATTATTGACCTATCCTATGCTGCCGCCGCCAAACTGGACATGCTTAAAACCGGTACCGCCAATGTGCAGGTTGATGCCATTTACATCAGCGGTCCTCAGGTACCGCAACTGGCCGGGCTGGATAGCAAACAAGAGTACTATATTCAGCTGCTTGCCTCCAAAGACAAGGCAAGATTAGCTGCGCTGGCCACAGAGCTGGAAGCCAAACACCAACTGAAATCCCGACTGCAACAACAGGGCGATCTGTATCGCCTGCAGCTTGGTCCGGTTGGGCAACTGACGCTGGCCGAGCAACTGCTGCAATCACTGCAGGCAGATGGCTATCCCCAGAGTTTTCTGGTGATGCCGCCAAAAGCAGAGTGAACTCACACGCAAGGTCAATAATTCATCGAATTGACAGCCGCGCTGAACTTTTGGACAAAATATTTGTTTAATAAAGCATAAGGCGTTATCGCCAACACCGGGAAATCCAGCGCCGTGAATTCCATTGCTGAAGATAAATCAGCAAAAGATGAACAGGCGCTAATTAAAATCCCGGTATGGATAATGCTATACTCGCTGCCAATTGCCGTTTTAATACAACCAAAAAGACGTACATAAGTAATGAAGAATTTTGTCAAAGGACCTTTGAAAGCAATTCTGGTAATGACCGGACTTGCAGTTTCCGTCGCTTCTCATGCGGCGCCTATGGTCATTCCGGACTCTCCGGACGTTGCCGCCAAAGCTTATGTGTTGATGGACTACAACACAGGCAAAGTGATCGCCGAAAGCAACGCTTATGAGAGCCTGAACCCAGCCAGTCTGACCAAGATGATGACCAGCTATGTTATCGGTCAGGAGATCAAACGCGGCAACATCTCTCCCAATGATGAGGTTCTGATCTCCAAGAATGCCTGGGCAAAAAACTTTCCTGACTCCTCCAAGATGTTCGTGGAAGTCGGCTCCAAAGTAAAAGTGTCAGAACTGAATAAAGGAATCATTATCCAGTCCGGCAACGACGCCTGTGTGGCGATGGCTGAACATATTGCCGGCACCGAAGATGCTTTCGTGGATCTGATGAACTCCTGGGCCAAGCAACTGGGAATGACCGATTCTCACTTCGAGAACGCTCACGGTCTGGATCGTGAAGATCAGAAAACCACCGCGTACGATATGGCGCTGCTGGGTGCGGCGCTGATCCGCGACGTACCTAATGAGTACAAGATATACAGCGAAAAAGAGTTTACCTACAACAACATTCCCCAGTACAACCGCAACAGTCTGCTGTGGGACAAGTCATTGAATGTTGATGGTATCAAGACAGGTCACACCTCAGGCGCCGGCTATAACCTGGTGAGTTCAGCCACCAAGGATGACATGCGTCTGATCGCCGTGGTATTGGGTACCAAGAGTGCCAATGCCCGTGCTGCGGAGAGCAAGAAGCTGCTTAACTATGGCTTCCGCTTCTTCGAAACCGTCACACCGTTCAAGGCCGGTGATACCTTTACCGAAGAGCGCATTTGGTTTGGCGACAAAGAGAAAGTCAAACTGGGCGTCCTGACTGATACCCCAATCACAGTCAACCGTGGTCAGGGCAAAAACCTGCAGGCTCATTACGAGCTGACCAAAGAGCTGACTGCACCACTGGCCAAGGGGGAAGTCGTGGGTCGCCTGTACTTCCAGCTGAATGGCAAAGACGTGGCCGAGTTCCCACTGGTCACACTGGAAGAAGTGAACGAAGGCAGTTGGTGGAGCAAGTTAGTGGACTACTTCAAGCAACTGTTCGCCAGCTGGTTCGGTTAACCAACTGACGGTAAAAAAGCCACCTGCGGGTGGCTTTTTTGTGCCTGAAAGTCCGCCGGTACACTTGAAAAGCGTACAATAGTCACCATATCTGCAATACATACGAATGTTAGAGAGTTCACCATGTCCAATTCCGATCTGAATACCCGTTTTGAAGAGCTGATGGAATTCCCCGCCTCTTTTCCCTACAAAGTTGTCGGTGAAGCCGATGATACTCTGGCCGATAAAGTCGTTGCTGTCGTACAAAAGCATGTTCCCGGTGATTATGTTCCAAGCACCAAGGTTTCCAGCAAAGGTACATACCACTCTGTAACCATTCGCGTCACAGTTGAAAACAAGGAAATGGTTGAAACCCTGTATACCGAACTGGCCGCGATCCCGGGAGTTAAGCGCGTTTTGTAACCAGTTAAACAGGTCAGAGTTCAAATCCCGCAAAGGCAAAACTGTGATCTGTATACCATCGCAAAACACTCAAGTATAATGGCGCCACCGATTTCAGAGGGGAGAGGTTGCCCTTGCACAAGGATACATTGCAGGTTCGTCACCTGGGTCGACAGGACTATGAAACCGTGTGGCATGCCATGCAGCACTATACAGATAACCGGGATGAACACAGCCCCGACGAACTGTGGCTGGTAGAGCATCCGCCGGTTTTCACTCAGGGACAGGCAGGCAAAGCCGAGCACATTCTCAATCCCGGCGATATTCCTGTCATTCAGGTCGATCGTGGCGGTCAGGTGACTTATCACGGTCCCGGCCAATTGGTGGCCTACCCTCTTCTCGATATCAAACGCCGTAAACTGGGCGTGCGCCAGTTGGTCACCGACATAGAACAGAGCCTGGTGGATTTGCTCAAGCCTTATGGTATTGATGCCTACGCCAAAGCCGATGCTCCCGGTGTCTATGTCGATGAACGCAAGATTGCCTCTTTGGGCCTGCGGATCCGCAAAGGTTGTTCCTTTCACGGTCTGGCGCTGAATGTGGATATGGATCTTGCTCCCTTCCTGCGCATCAATCCCTGCGGCTACGCCGGTTTGCAAATGATCCAGTGCAAGGCACTGGGCGGTCCGCAAACTGTGCAGCAGGCCGGCGATGAACTGGTCGATACCTTTAGCAAACGTCTGGGCTACAGCCAGGTGATACACCTTGAAGGATTAGCAAACCCATTATGAGCAGACCCGAGAGATTACAACCCGGCGTAAAACTGCGTGACGCCGATAAAGTTGCCCGCATTCCGGTAAAGGTAATGCCTTCCGAGCGCGAAGAGATGCTGCGCAAACCTGACTGGTTGCGTGTCAAATTGCCAGCCTCCAGCCAGCGTATCGATGGCATCAAACAGGCGCTGCGCAACAATGGCCTGCACTCTGTGTGTGAAGAAGCCTCCTGCCCTAATCTGGCCGAGTGTTTCAACCATGGCACCGCCACCTTTATGATTTTGGGCGCTATCTGTACCCGTCGCTGCCCCTTCTGCGACGTGGCCCACGGCAGGCCGCTGAAACCGGATGCCGAGGAGCCCAAAAAGCTGGCCAAAACCATCAGCGAGATGAAGCTTAAGTACGTGGTGATCACCTCAGTGGACCGTGACGATCTGCGTGATGGCGGTGCCCAACACTTTGCTGACTGTATCCGTGAAATCCGTGCACTCAATCCTGAAATCAAGATTGAAATTCTGGTACCTGACTTCCGCGGTCGTATCGATGCGGCGCTGGATATTCTGGCCACCGAGCCACCGGATGTGTTCAATCACAACCTGGAAACCGCACCGGCCCACTACCGCAAGGCGCGTCCGGGAGCCAATTATCAGTGGTCGCTGGATCTGCTCAAGCGCTTCAAAGAGCGTCACCCGCACATCCCCACCAAGTCAGGCATCATGCTGGGTCTGGGCGAAACCAATGAAGAGATTGAGCAGGTACTGCGTGATCTGCGCGCGCACAATGTCAACATGCTCACTCTGGGTCAGTACCTGCAACCGTCCAAGTTCCACCTGCCGGTGAAGCGCTATGTGACGCCGCAGGAATTCGATGCCTTCCATGATTTTGCCACAGAAATCGGCTTTACCCATGCTGCCTGTGGTCCGCTGGTACGATCCAGTTACCATGCTGATTTGCAGGCCAAAGGGGTCGAGGTGAAATAATCCTTCGCCAATCTAAGAACAGCGCCTGATGGCGCTGTTTTTGTTCACCCTTTAGTGCAGTATGCAAACCCGACCAAATCCGCTAGAGTGGCGCACTGATATGGAAATTGAGAGCACTGTAATGAGAAAACTGTCTGCACTGAGCTTATTGTCGCTGGCGCTGCTGGCCGCTCCTTCATTTGCCCGTGATGATATCGGCAACTACAGCATTGCTGATGCCATGGCTCTGCCTGTCGCCCAAAGCAAGCTGGGTAACGATATCACCTTCTACTTCGGCGAACAGGCTCACCCTGAAGTGGAAAAAGCCCTGCTGGAAGTGAAAACCAACAAGAAAACCAATGCCTTCAACAAAAGTGATGAGGAAGCCTGTCAGTGGGTATTCCTGTCAGCCATGATCGCCCTGAAAGACAGAGCCATCAAAGAAGGCGGTAATGCTGTCATCAATATCAAATCCAATTACAAGAACAACCTGACATCCAGTGAAGAGACCTTCCAGTGCGGTGCCGGGGCGCTCATTGCCGGGGTCGCCCTGACCGGTGAGATAGTCAAACTCAAACAATAAACCCGATGGCGCTGGCAGCATTCCCGCTGCCAGCAAGATCTTTCAGAGAACAGCACAAACCATAGATTACTTTAATCTAATTTATCCGCTTTATTCGATTAAGACACGATTCTATTATGGCTCCATCAAGCGTTGGAGGAGCACCAAATGAATCAAATTAATATCGGTATCGAACAGGCAGACCGTGAAGCCATTGCCGCAGGCCTGAATCAGCTGTTGGCAGACACTTACAGCCTGTACCTCAAAACCCACAGCTTTCACTGGAACGTTACAGGGCCTATGTTCAACACCCTGCATCTGATGTTTGAGCAGCAGTATACTGAACTGTCACTGGCGGTGGATGTGATTGCCGAGCGCATCCGGGCGCTCGGAGCACGGGCGCTTGGCTCATACAGTGCTTACGCCAAACTCACTGAAATCACGGAGGATAACGGCGTCACGTCAGCGCGACAGATGATTCAGGAGCTGCTCACCGGCCAGGAGATTATTATCCGCAATGCCCGCGCTCTGTACCCGCTGGTGCAAAAGGCGGATGATGAGGCAACTGCCGATCTGCTGACCCAGCGTATCCAGCTGCACGAAAAAACAGCCTGGATGCTGCGCAGTCTGCTGGAAGAGTAACCGCTATTCAGGGCAACAACATAGAGTAGCAACAACACGAAGGTCACGAAGACAAGCTGTCCCTTGCCTTTGATATCCTTCGTGTTTTTTATGCAGTGGGTGAAGCAGACACTTCGTGAACAATCGCGTTTTACACTAACGGTAAGGTCATCAACACCGCATCTTCAGTACCGTCAGCAGTTTTATAGTAACCCTTTCGCTCACCAGTCACCTCAAAACCAAGCCGATGGTACAAAGCGATGGCACTGGTATTGCCGGCGCGCACTTCCAGCAACAGTTGCTCTGCCTCGGTGTTGTTGAGCCAGTCAATACCAGCCTGCATCAAGGCCTTGCCAAGACCTTGCCCCTGATAACCGGGCTCAATACAGATATCCATTACACTGGCTTCTTCAAAAAGCTGATGCAGGATGACAAAACCTGCCAGCCTGTCGTCATCAAACACCCCGAAACTCTGGTAGAAGTTACCAAAGCAGCTTTCAATGGTCGCCAGACTCATGGGATGGGAATGCGCCGCCGCAGCAATCTGTGCCATCAAAGGAGCCTGCTCAATATCCAGTCGGCGAATGTCGATACTCATTGACTCTCAGCCCCTTCAGCTGCCAACTGAGACTTAAGCTTACAGATCTGCTGCCACAGTGCGCGCTTGCCTTCACTGCCCACCAGCAATTTTGGTAAAGGCGAAGAGTATAAAATACCGGGCTTGTGAGGGCGATTCATCAGGCGCATGTCCCAGATGACCCTGTCACCGGCCTGCAGCTGATCCGCAACATGACACTTGTCGATATCCAGTCCCATCACCCGCAGCACTGCCGCGACCAGCGGATGACCAGTCACCAGTCTGGGATCATCACACAGCAGCAAACAGCGGGGCTCGCCACTGCGCACCCGCCACCGGCTGATCCCCATGGCATCCAGATAATCTTGTTGTTTCATTGCGATTCCATCACGGCTTAAACCTGTGCCAAGGATACCAGCCCAACGACGCCAGCACAGCCTTTGCCACCACCAATGCATTGAATTTTGCCCACCCCACGCATTAATTCACCACTTAAATCACTTGCCCGCCCCGGCTTAAGGTAAAATCACGGCAGACAAACAGAGGACAGAAAAATGCAAACCTATCGTTTCAGCCTGTTGACCGACACCCCATTGGTAGAGATGGATGACTTTGAAAACATCCGTATGCAATTGATTGAAGTTGACTGTATCGATGCCCTGATCCACTCAGTTAACGATCTGCTGGTACTGGATTTCGAGCGTCAGGCTGAATCCGCCGATGCTGCCGTTGAGGCGGTCAAAAGCGCACTTGCCGACACCAGCATCAAAGTCACTGACACCATTCACATGCAGTAATACGTGGCGCTCGCCCATAAAAAAGCCGACAACTCAATGAGTGTCGGCTTTGTGTTTATTGGCTGACAGCCTGACTGTCAGCCATGTACCAAAGGGCGATTACGCCTCTGGACGCAGTGCCGGGAACAGGATCACGTCACGGATGGTGTGAGTGTTGGTGAACAGCATCACCAGACGGTCAATACCGATACCCTGACCAGCAGTCGGTGGCAGACCGTGCTCCAGTGCGCGAACATAGTCGGCATCGTAGAACATGGCTTCGTCGTCACCGGCATCTTTGGCAGCAACCTGTGCCTTGAAGCGGGCATCCTGATCTTCAGCATCGTTCAGCTCGCTGAAGCCGTTAGCCACTTCACGACCACCGATGAAGAACTCGAAACGGTCAGTGATGAAGTCATTGTCATCGCTGCGACGGGCCAGCGGAGAGATGTCTGCTGGGTAGCCGGTGATGAAAGTAGGCTGCATCAGCTTAGGCTCTGCAGTTTCACCGAAGATCTCTTCCAAAAGCTGTCCACAGCTCCAGAAGGTTTCCACTTCAATGCCCAGGCTCTTGGCCAGCTTACGCATAAAGTCCAGATCCTTAACTTCTTCATAAGTCATGGCCTGGATAGTGGCATTGTCAGGGTTATAGTGCTGAATCGCTTCCAGCATGCTCATACGGGTGTATGGGCCGCCGAAGTCGATGGTGTGCTCGCCGTAAGGCAGCTTGGTGTCACCACACAAATCTTTGGCGATAGAAGACAGCATTTCTTCAGTCAGATCGATCAAATCGTTGTAATCTGCATACGCCATATAGAATTCCATCATGGTGAATTCTGGGTTGTGACGTGGAGAGATACCTTCGTTACGGAAGTTACGGTTGATTTCGAACACACGCTCAAAGCCACCCACAACCAGACGCTTCAGATACAGCTCTGGCGCAATACGCAGGTACATGTCGATGTCCAGCGCATTGTGATGCGTGATAAATGGACGGGCAGAAGCACCGCCTGGGATCACGTGCATCATTGGCGTTTCAACTTCCATGAACTCTTTGCTGATCATGAAGTTACGGATAGCTGAAATCACTTTGAAGCGCATTTTGAAGGCTTCGCGGGATTCTTCGTTAACGATCAGGTCAACATAACGCTGACGGTAACGGGTTTCCTGATCCGCCAGACCGTAAAAATCAGATGGCAGTGGACGCAGCGCCTTGGTCTGCAGCTGATATTCATCCATGCTGACATACAGATCGCCTTTGCCGGACAGATGCAGGATACCGGTCACACCGATGATGTCACCAATGTCCAGACCCTGGTATTTGTCTTTCAGGTCATTCTGAACATCTTTGTCAGCATATACCTGAATACGACCGGAGACGTCCTGCAGCACCAGGAATGGGCCACGTTTGGCCATGATACGACCGGCGATGCTGGTGCGGAAACCCAGAGCTTCCAGCTCTTCCTTCGACTTACCGCCGAACTCTGCCTGCAGATCCGCAGCCTTATGGGTGCGACGGAAGGTGTTGGGGTGGCCGTTGGCAGGGCTGGTCTTGCGGATGTGCTCCAGCTTGGCACGACGTTCCGCAATCAGCTTGTTTTCATCTTGGATTTGAACTTGTTCAGTCATTTTCCGCTCTTCTCAATTACAGCCCGGACTTGAGGCTGGCTTCAATAAATTTATCCAGATCGCCGTCCAACACGGCCTGGGTATTGCGACTTTCAACACCGGTACGCAAATCTTTAATCCGCGCGTCATCCAATACGTAGGAGCGGATCTGGCTGCCCCAGCCGATGTCAGACTTGGCGTCTTCAGCGGCCTGGCGCTCGGCGTTCTGCTTGAGCATCTCCAACTCATACAGTTTCGCTTTCAGCTGCTTCATGGCCGTATCCCGGTTTTTGTGCTGGGAACGGTCATTTTGACACTGTACTACTGTGTTTGTCGGAATGTGGGTGATACGGATCGCAGATTCAGTTCTGTTAACGTGCTGACCACCCGCACCGGATGCACGATAGGTATCAACCCGCAGATCTGCCGGATTGATATCGATCTCGATGGAATCGTCGATCTCAGGGTACACAAACACTGAGCAGAATGAGGTATGACGACGGCCACTGGAGTCAAAGGGTGACTTACGTACCAGACGGTGTACACCGGTTTCGGTACGCAACCAGCCAAAGGCATACTCACCGCTGAACTTGATGGTGGCGCTCTTGATACCGGCCACATCGCCGTCAGAAACTTCCATCAGTTCAGGGCTGAAACCATGGGCTTCACCCCAGCGCAGATACATACGCAGTACCATGTTGGCCCAATCCTGCGCCTCGGTACCGCCTGAACCTGACTGGATATCCAGATAGCAGTCCAGCTGATCATTGCTGCCGGAGAACATACGGCGGAATTCCAGTTCGGCCAGTTTGGCCTCCAGGTCATCCAGCTCGCTCTGGGTATCGTTGAAGGTGTCTTCATCTTCCTCTTCAACCGCCAGCTCCAGCAGGCCTTCCACATCTTCAAGCCCGGCATCCAGAGTATCGATAGTCTTGACTACCACTTCCAGATTGGCGCGCTCTTTGCCCAACGCCTGGGCACGCTCAGGGTCATTCCACACGTCAGCACTTTCGAGCTCACGTGTTACTTCTTCCAGACGCTCTTTTTTAGCGTCGTAGTCAAAGATACCCCCTAAGGAGCGAAGTGCGTTCAGCAAGCTCCTTAATCTTGAATTTCACCGGATTTACTTCAAACATTGACCTGATAATCCTATGGTTTGACGAGTGATATTTGGCAGACCGGCACCAGGCACTTTTGCCCCGGATCCCATCTGCGCATAAAAACCGCGTATTTTACCTCAAGGCGATACTAATACCAATCAGTATCAGGCATTGGTTACACGCTTCCGCTGACCTGATGACCGACCTGGCGTCCGTCCCGATTTCCGGTGTTCAATGAACAGTCAAGATTGGTACTGTTCCTTTGATTCTTCAGCAGCTTACTCCACTCAGGTTGCCCTGTTTTCAACGCCACATTAATTCCGCTGCATGTTGGTACAAATTTTAACCACCAGCCATTATCGCCAAAGACTGAACAGCCCGCAGCACCGCAGCAAGACTGAAACCGCCGACTATACTCAAACCTGAGTTTGTTTTTTCACGTCTTTTTCGCCCGTGACAGAGTATGGATATAAAACACAGACGCTGCAGCTATCATGAACAGGAAGGTCACCGCTGCAATGAAACCGCTGAAAAATCAGGCCTGTGCTACTGGCACGACCCCAATATCATCAAAAATCATCCCGATGACAAAGACCGGCTGGAAGAGTATGCGCGCAATGGCGGACAGCTGCGGGGGATCAGCCTGCGCCGCGCCGATCTGGAAGGCATAGATCTGGTCAAACACCACAATAAGCAAGGCTATGACATGACTCATGCCGACTTCTACCGCGCCAACCTCTGTGGTGCGCACCTGTTTCACCTGAATCTGACAGACGCCAATCTGATGAAAGCCGACCTGCGGGATGCCAATCTGCATCTGGCCAATGTGGACAATGCCAACCTGCTGGGAGTGAAATGGAACGGCGCCAAAATCGAAAACCTGCAGGTCGGCAGCGCACTGATGCAGGAGCGGCTGGCAGATCAGGCTATCAGTGTCGGTGAGGACGATATCGCCCGTGACTATTACGAGCAGGCGGAAGAGATCTACCGGGATTTGCGTAAAGCCGCCGAACGCGAGGGGCTGTTCGGTATGTCCGGCGACTACATCCGCCATGAACTGACCATGCGTCGTTACCAGATGCCAAAGCTCTCCAGCGAGCGGCTGATCTCCAAACTCATCGATCTGTTTTGCGGCTATGGTGAAGCCCCGATGCGGGTTATCGGGTTCTCCATGGTGCTGATCCTGTTTTGCGCCGTATGCTACTTCTTCACCGGCCTCAACTTCGGTGGCAATATCCACATCTTTCAGCCGAACAGCAGTATTGAGCAACTGGCCAACCTGTTCTTCAATTGCCTCTATTACTCTGTGGTGACCTTCACGACTCTGGGATACGGCGACTTTACACCAATAGGCTATTCCCGGGCTGTGGCCGCCTTTGAGGCCTTCACCGGCAGCTTTACCATCGCCCTGTTCGTGGTGGTATTTGTCAAAAAGATGACCCGCTGAACGTCATTACTGCGACATTACCGTGACAGAAGTGCTCAGCCGCCGATGGGCAGTGTCAGGGTAAAGCGGGTTTGCCGGCTGTCAGAGGTGGCGCTGATGTGCCCATGGTGCGCATCAACAATGGACTTAACTATCGCCAGCCCCAACCCTGTACCATCACTTCGTTGCCGGGCGGGATCAGCCCGGAAAAAACGGTCGAACAAACGTGGAAGATATTCAGGATCAATAGCCTCGCCTGGATTGGCCACACTGACCGACACCCACTTGTCATCGGCACTCAGCTCAACAGTCACCGCCTCACCGGGCGGCGTGTAACGTATGGCATTGGATAACAGATTGGACAGCGCCCGCCTGAGCATAGCCCGCTCCGCCTGAATCTCTGGAGCTTTGCCGGTCAGTTGCAGACGCACCTGTTTTTCATCTGCCACCGCTTCAAAAAACTCGAACAGCGCATTTACTTCTGATGCCAGCTCAATGGCTTCCAGCCTGGGTTTATCCATGCCCTGCTCGCGCTTGGCCAGCCACAGCATGTCGTTGACCATCTTTGCCAAATGCTCCAGCTCTTCCAGATTGGAATAGTGCAGCTCACGGTACTCGTCCAGACTCCGGGACTTGCCAAGTGCAACCTGAGTCTGGGTGATCAGATTGGTCAGCGGCGTTCTCAGCTCGTGGGCAATATCGTCGGAAAAACGCGATAGCCGGGTAAAGCTGTCCTCCAGACTGGCGATCATCCGGTTGAAGGACACCGCCAGTCCCTGCAGCTCAGAGGGGAAGGACTCGCTCTCCAGTCGCAAATGCAGATGCTCTGCGCCCACATCATGGATAACCTGACTCAGTTGCCGAAGTGGCGCCAGTCCCTGATAAACCCCGTAAAAAGCGGCAAGCAACGTCAGCACACCGGCCAGCGCCATGATGGACCAGAGACTGTGTTGAAAATGCCCCATAAAACTGAGGTGAAAGCCGGAATCAATGGCAGCGATAATCCGGTATCTGTCGCCATTCACCCGGGCATCGATAACACTGCCATTCAAGGCATACTGCCCCAGCAACCAGCGGTACTGATTCTCCGGCAGGATCACATCCACCGGCACTAAATCATCGGGACCGGGTAGCGGAGTCAGCGCCTTGTCGCCATAAAGCAGCTGTCCCGATGCATCCCACACCTGAAAAAAAACGCCGTGATGACCGGACACAGCTTGCCTGAGCACTTCGCTCACCGGCCTTGCGTCTGTGACACTCTGCTGCAGCGCCGATTCGACCGCGCGGGTGATAACCGTCAGCTCCACCGCATCCTGCTCGGCGAAATGTCGCTCGACGGCAGACTGCACCAGATAACCTATCATCAGCAGACTCAGGCCAAATGCCAGGGCAACGAAACAGATGACCCGGACGTTGAGAGACAGAGGCTGACGCCTGCAACCGTTATTGCGGATCATGTTCCTCATCCACCTCAAGCTTGTAGCCCATACCACGAATGGTATGAATAAGTTTCGGTTCAAAATCATCATCCAGCTTGGCCCGCAGCCGCCGGATAGCCACATCGATCACATTGGTGTCTGAGTCAAAGTTCATATCCCATACCTGAGATGCGATCAGCGAACGCGGCAACACCTCCCCCTGACGTCGCACCAGCAACTCCAGCAGACAGAACTCCTTGTGGCTCAGGGCCAGTTTTCGCCCCGCGCGGGAGGCGCGTCGTCTGGGGAGATCAAGCACCAGATCAGCTACCTTCAGCAGCTCACTCTGCACCGGCGCGGCACCGCGGCGCAGCAAAGTGCGCACCCGGGCCAACAACTCAGGATAGGCAAAGGGTTTGACCAGATAGTCGTCTGCGCCCAGCTCCAGCCCCTTAACCCTGTCATCCACGCTGTCTCTGGCCGTGAGAAACAACACCGGAGTCGTCTGACCGGCGTCGCGCAGCGACTTGATAATGCGCCAGCCGTCGATATCCGGCAGCATCACGTCCAATATCATCAAATCAAAAGACTCGGTCATCGCCAGATGGTGGCCATCAAGACCACACCTTGCCAGCGTGACCACGAAACCGGCCTCGGTTAACCCCTGGCGCAGGTAGTCCCCGGTCTTTATCTCATCTTCCACTACCAGCAAATGCATCTCAGTTCCTTCCGGTTGCAACTACAATTGATTTTAACGACCCAGAGACAAATAAACACAAAAACAACCAGTTCATTACAGGATTGTAATCCTGATGTCATGTCGCTGACAGGCGCCCCTTACTAACGTTGATGTCATCAACAGAACTTCACAGATGAGGATTGCTCATGGTTCATATCACCCATCCACTGACTGTACCCCTCAGTCGCAGGCGATTTGTTCAGGGGCTGGCAGCCGGCGGCGTACTGGCCAGCACGCCAGGCTGGCTGCTGGCGTCTGAGTCCCGGCAGGCAGGCGCCGCGCCGCAGCTGCTCACAGGTCCGAATATCGCATTGGAAATCAGTGAATTGCCGGTCAATTTTACCGGTGTCTCCCGCATGGCAACCGCCATTAACGGCTCCATCCCCGGTCCCACCCTGTTGCTGAAGGAGGGCGAGGAGGTCACGATTCAGGTCACCAACCGCCTTCCCGTCGCGACATCCATTCATTGGCATGGCATTTTGTTGCCCTATCAGATGGATGGGGTTCCGGGTATCAGTTTTGCAGGCATTGCCCCGGGAGACACCTTCACCTATCGTTTCACTCCCAGACAACATGGCACCTACTGGTACCACAGCCACTCGGGCTTTCAGGAGATGACCGGCATGTACGGCGCCCTGATTATCCAGTCGGCCTCGGGCGAGAAACACCAAAGTCAGCAGGATTATGTGGTGCAACTGTCTGACTGGACTGATGAAAACCCCATGCAGGTGTTCAGCAAGCTTAAGGTGCAGAGCGATCTGTATAACTTCAACCAGCCGACCGTCGTCGATTTCAGCCGGGATGTCTCAGATAAGGGACTGCAGGACGCGCTGGATAAACGCCGGATGTGGCAGCGCATGCGCATGAATCCCACCGATCTGGCGGATTTGTCTGCCGCCACCCTGACCTTCCTGATGAATGGCACCACCCCGGCCGGTAACTGGACCGGTCGCTACAACCCGGGCGACAGGATCCGCCTGCGATTTATCAATGCCGCCAGTAACAGCTTCTTCGATGTCCGCATTCCCGGGTTAACCATGACCCTCATTCAGGCTGATGGTCAGGATGTGGTCCCGGTCGATATCAATGAGTTCAGATTCGGCCCCGGCGAAACCTATGATGTGCTGGTTGAACCGACTGAGGAGGCATATACCCTGTTCGCCCAGAGCATGGACCGCACCGGTTTTGCCCGTGGCACCCTGGCCGTGGCGCAGGGTATGACAGCCCCGGTGCCGGCGGTGGATCCGGTGGAGTGGTTAACCATGGCCGACATGATGGGCAGCATGTCCCACGCAGGTATGTCGGGTGAAGGCATGTCGGGTGAAGGGATGTCTTCCGCAGGAATGGATCATGGCGGAATGGATCAGGCAGGTATGAACCACAGTGCCATGATGTCCGGGGGCATGGACCACAGCCAGATGCAACACGGTGGCATGGCCATGGATCACAGTCAACACGGCATGATGTCCGATAATCCGCTGAGCAAGCCCTCGAGCACAGTGCGCCATGCCAGCAGTGAGTACGGCGCCTCAGTCGATATGCGGGTCGATATGCCGCGAACCAGTCTGGACGATCCCGGCATTGGCCTGCGCAACCTCAGTGAGCAGGGTCGCAGACCTTTGGGACACAAAGTGCTGACCCTGGCAGATCTGCGCTCAGCGCAAGGCGTGCTGGATGACCAGCGGATCCCCACCCGGGAGCTGGAGCTGCATCTGACCGGCAATATGGAACGTTACAGCTGGTCGTTTGACGGCCTTGAGTTCGGCCAAAGTACACCGGTCGCCCTCAGACACAACGAGCGCATCAGAATCATTCTGCAAAATGACACCATGATGACCCACCCCATGCACCTGCATGGCATGTGGAGCGATCTGGAGACAGATCAGGGCGAACTGATCGTCCGTCGCCACACCCTGCCACTGCAACCGGCGCAGCGTATCAGCTTTCTGGTCACGCCCGAAGATGTGGGCCGCTGGGCCTGGCATTGTCACTTATTGTTCCATATGGATGCGGGCATGTTCCGCGAGGTAGTGGTGTCATGATGAAAACAACTTTACTGGCCCTGATTGTGGCCACCACCGCAGCCCAGGCCGCGCCTGAGACTCAGAGCAATGATATGCAGATGCCAGCCGACAGTGCGCCATCCAGCGCCCGGGATCCGCACGCTTATTCCGATGGCTATACCCTGACCACAGGCCCCTACGCCCAGAGCGGCCTCCGCCAGCTGGTGCTGGCCGATGAACAGTTGTTCTGGGCAGTGCTTGGCAACCGTCTCGAATATCAGCCGGACAGCGACACAGGTGTGTATGACCTCCAGGGCTGGCTTGGCAACAGTTACGACAGATTGGTCGTCAAGGCCGAGGGCGATATTGCCAACAGCCGACTCGAAGAAAGCAGCACCGAATTGCTGTGGAGCCATGCCGTCAGCACTTACTTCGACACTCAGGTTGGCGTTCAGTATCAGCAATTTGATGAAGGTGAAAACCGCCCCTGGCTGGCCATGGGGATACAGGGTCTGGCGCCATATTGGTTTGAGCTGGATATCACGGGTTATCTCGGTGAGCAGGGGCGCACCGCGCTGTCAGCCGAGATTGAGTATGAGTTGTTGCTGACCCAGAAATTGATATTACAACCCCGCGCCGAGCTGACCCTGTATGGCAAGGATGATCCACAAAATGGTCTGGGTGCCGGACTGGCCAATGTCAGTGTGGGCCTGCGGCTGAGATACGAATTCAGCCGACAGTTCGCCCCTTATCTGGGCGTGGAATGGTCCGATGCCAGCGGTAAAACCGCCGATTTAATGCGGCAACGGGGCCAGAGTCCACAGGACACCCAGTTTCTTACCGGCGTCCGCTTCTGGTTTTAACCCGGCCAGCCCATGACTCAAACAACAAACTATTTGAACCGTAAACGACTTAACAAAGGTCAGTCTCTAACCCGCAAGTCAATCTGATGGAGAGTCACACAATGAAAAACAAGATATTGATTTCGTTAACCGGCCTCACTGCACTGGCATCATCTTTCGTTGCTCTGGCCCATGATCCGGCGGCCCACAGTAAAATGATGGAAAAACCGGACTGCAGCGCCATGAAAACCATGGATCACAGCAAGATGGATATGAACGACCCGGTCACCATGGCGATGATGAAGCAATGTGCGGCGCAGGAAAAAGCCGCGGGCAGCAAACCGCAGCCACAGACCTCCACCCCACCGGCCAAACAGCCAGCGGAAAAGTCGCACAACGGCCATCAGCATTGAGGATAGCAGGATGTCAACGCTCACCACAGTCATCAAAACTCTGGCCGTCACGTCCGTCATCGCGCTGGTTGGCGGTGGGCTTTTCATCTACTCGGGAAGCTATCCGGTGGGGGCTGATGTCCCCCACAATCAGCTGACCCTGCAGTTACTGGAAACCCTGCGTGAACGCTCAATTACCCGCGCTGCACAGCAGGTCAGCATCCCGGCGGATTTACAGACCGCCGAGCGGTTGATTGCCGGTGGTGCAGACTACCAGGCGATGTGTGCCCAGTGCCATTTGCGTCCGGGAGTCAGTTCAACAGATTTCAGTATGGGTCTGTATCCGGCCCCACCGCCGCTGACCGGAAACGATGCGAAGCATGATCATGCTGCACATGGAAATGAGCAACAACAGGCCATTCAACGTCAGTTCTGGATAATCAAACACGGGATCAAGGCATCCGGGATGCCGGCATGGGGTTATACCCACAGTGATGACAGGATCTGGAACATGGTGGCCTTTTTACAACACTTGCCAAACATGACAGAGCAGCAATATCAGGTCATTACCAGTATTAAACAAACCGATGAAACGCAGCAGGAACCCTGAGGTCAACACCCCAGCCCCAAGCCTTCACCGGCAGTTTTACCATCGCCCTGTTCGTGGTGGTGTTTGTGAAAAAGATGACCCGCTGACCTTCAATCATCTAATGAAACAAATTATGGTCGCTGCCAGTCCAGAGGTTAGCGAGCGCGCTACGTGCCTTTGTCACTTTGCCACTTCATCACTGTATCCTTCTCACCGCTCTTTTTCGTAAGGCAGCAGCAACACCTGCTGCCTTATTCATTGTAAATGATAGCCTTAAAGAAGGTTTGGCTGGCTAACTCTACGCCCCCATTGTCGGTATCCAGCCAAGACCAATAACCAATATAACCAAATCATAGACAATGATCCTGAGTCATCTTCGGCAGGCCTTTCCTTAAAACTAACTCGAGCCTGGGCCATTTGAGTCACACCGTTTTCCCTGAGTTCAATAACACTGTACTGGATCAAAATTTGCTCTGGCAGGGAATCGGGCAATTTTAACACCAATGATTGACCGTCATGGGTCACAACACCATGGCTGGTGGTTGCACTGATAATAGACAAGGGGTCTTCAGCATCCATGTCATTTTCCAGAACATCAAGACCTACCAGTTTTTGATCGGTATAAATAACAAACTCATCGTTGTTAAGCACGGGTAAGGTGTTATCCCCCAATAATACGGCTACTCCACCTGGGTCAACTACAGTGCCATTCGCCACACCATCGGCATCATTGGGTCCGCCATCGACAATCACCAATCGGACACACCAATCCCCTTTCGTCAATCCGGTAGTCCAGACCTTCGCATCGGGGCCGGGACAAAATCCTGGCTTACCAACAGTCGAATACACAGCGCCCCCCGCATAATCAAACTCAACCCATAAGGTGTCACCCTCGGCCGTTATTTGATATTTACGATAGCTGGCATTTGCCGGGATCGGGTTTATCTGGGGCAACACAATTGCCGCTGCATCACCCGGTGCGTTCAACCCCTGAATTGAGAAGTCAAATATACCGCCAAGTACCGGTGCTTGGGCATCTAACACGATATTGTCCAACTCAGGATCCAACAACAATCCCCCACCATGGTTATCGGCAATTGTCATCCCTTTTTTCAAACTCAGGCCGGGCTCAACTTCGATCAAATAGCTGGATTGGCTATCTACCGTTGCAGGCATCAGATTAGGCACTTCAATAGCATCCAAATAGTCGGGAATACCATCCTGATCTGTGTCTACAACGCCTTCCAGCATATCGGGTATGCCATCCCCGTCGCTATCCTCCACAGCGGACAGTTCTGGTAACCCGGTACGCATTTCCAGATAAAACTGGTGTTGTATGCTCTGAGTCAGCCCTTCGGGTTGTCCCAACCGGGAAACGTTGACAGTGATCTTATAGATACCAGGCTCCATATCTGATTGTGGAACAAACGTCGCCGAACTGGTAGCCAGACTATCTGCCGATCTCAACACCAAATTATCCGATCGCCAATCAAAGATATACTGCTCACCGTCTTTGGCATTTTCAACGGCCAAATCAATCCGAACTTCTTCGCCAACTCCACCCTCTGCTGGAATAGAAACAAAAGAACGCTTTTGTCCATTTTGGGTTAACAGGCTACTGACCTTTGGCGCCTGAGGTTCAGCTTGAATTGATAATGTAAAGCTATGGTTATGCCCAGCATTCATAGAGTCTGCCAATGTCACATTATAAGCCTGCAACGAACGTTCATTTGAGTTAAGCGTTGTGGTTAGCATTAGATCCAGCACGCCCTCTAACCCACTCTCTATTAGTACTGACTCTTCGGTCACCACACCACTGAGTTCATCTGTCAGAAGATAATCCACCGCCACTGGGTAGTGTGGAGCCTCCCCATTGAGCATAAATTTTACGGTATAGGTGTCATAACCCACAGAATATACTGTCGTGTCTTTTGGCAAAGAAACCTGCGGCCGAATATTCAACTGCTGCTCAGCCACCGCAACCTGACCATGCTTGTCTGTGACTTGCCAGACCACATTGTGACGCCCCGGCGTAAAGTACGTCTTATCATCCGTCCGAATTGGCGTTAACACCTGCCCCTGGCTATCAAAAGCTTCTGGCATTGGCAGCTCGACTTCTGTAAGTGCCCCGGTTGCATTAGCCCATATCGGCTCAGGCGGAACGATTACAGGTAACCCCTCACCTTCATCACGCTTGATATTAAGCACTACATCGGCACTGTCTTGTTGACCAGCCCCGTTATCAACAAGATAAGTCAATCGAACTTGTGCCATGGGCTGGCTCAATGTCACGACTATATTGCTACCGGCAATTTCTATCTGACCACTGCTGCTCTGCGCTGCAGCGAGAACCAAAATTTCTCCCGGTTCCACACTGTCATTGTTCAGAACACCCAAAACATAACGTTCATCCGAGTTAGCGGACAAGGTAAATGCATCATCAACAGCAAAACCAGCCTCCAGTTCGCCAGTTACCTCAATGGCAAAATCAGGTAACTTTGCAGTATCGTTACCATCAGAAACCAGGATCCCAATCTGCTCGTTCACTCCCAGGTTATCTTCTTGTGATGGAGTACCAACCAGCTCCCCTGTTCTGCTGCTGAACCTCGCCCAGATTGGTTTGTTGATGATAGTGAAGGTCAGTCGGTCCCCCTCTACATCAGCAACTTTAGGTACAAACCGATACTGGCTTCCCAAGTCCACCGATGTATCAGGCGTACCACTGATGACAGGGGCATCATTCACACTCTCCACGACCACATCAATTTGGCTGGTTACAGATTGAGCGCCGTCGGAGACAGAGAATACAAAGGTGTCGTTACCAAAGAAGTTCTCATTGGGATGATAAGTCGCAATGGCACCAGACAATGACACGCTTCCCTGTGATGCGGGGCCAACATTGAAAATAAGTGGGTCATTGTCCTTATCCTGAGCCAAAGCCGCTAAATTAACAGTACCAGGCAAGTCCTCTTTCACGACCAAATTACCGGCAGTCACCACAGGGGCATCATTGACTGGAGTCACATCAATATTAATCACTGCCGACGCCTGACCACCCGCGCCATCAGTGACCATATAGGTAAAGCTCACTGGACCATTAAAATCGACCGCGGGGGTTAATGTTGCGATTGATCCCGTCAAACTCACAGTGGCAGAGCCTGCAACTGGCGAAGAGGCAATGACGAAGCTCAGAATATCGCCATCGACATCACTGGCCAATGACGACAGATCTATCTGAAGTAAACTGTCTTCAGCGGTTTGAAAATGAGCAGGCTGTGCTATCGGCAGGTCATTTACAGGCAACACAGCAACACTTACTTCGGCTCCGGCAATTAATCTCACACCTGAATGTCTGTCATCCACCGAATAACTGAAGCTATCTGGCCCAGAGTAGTTTGTTTTCGGCGTGTATTGGACAACAGCCCCTTCAAGAGAAAGGTGACCATACTGTCCTCCTGCTACGGTAAACAATAGCTCGCTGTCATCGACATCTTTAACCAAAGACATTAAATTCAGGCTGGCAGTCTGGTCTTCATTCACTATGATCTGACCATTGCCAGCTTCCGGCGCATCGTTTACCCCTGCAACCTTGAGTTCTACCCAGGCTTTGGCGCTAGCCCCCTCAATATCCTGCACTTCAAACTGAAACTGGGTAGTACCAAAAAAGTCCGCTGCAGGCGTATATTCAAGCTGACTTCCCAGAAGCTCAATATCGCCATGGCCAGCAGGCAAGGGTGAGGCGATTCTGAAACTGTGTTGTTCAGCACCATGGATAAAATCATCGTCGGTAACAAAAGCCGTCAGGTCTATACTGAGCAGAGTATCTTCTGTCGCAGCCAATGTCGTATCTGTAGCCATGGGAAGATCGTTGATATTGGTAATATTGACCAGTTGCAGCGGGAAATCATTCCGGACTCCCTGATTCATTGCCGCGACCACAACCAGGTTATCACCGACGCCTTTGTCATCCGGAATCCCGGTCAGAGACATTCGTACTCCGAGTTGCTCCATCGCAAGCCAGGCTGGCGCTTTGATAATCGAAAATGTCGCCCCCTGATTGGCAGGGATATCCTCAATCTCAATAGTCAACTCAAAATGCTGATCTTCTGTACCCTGCAATTGCAGGTCACTGGGTAGAGTTGTAAACAGGGCTGCTTTTCCCTGACTTAAAATCGGGTACGATTCATGATTTACCAGCCAGGTTCCCGAACGATCAAAACTCCCGAGATCCCAGCCCGCATCCAGGTATGTTTGGCGCTGTTGCATCTCAGCAGTAGTTTTGGCATGTGGCTGGCTGCAACCGGTTTCTGAACCCGTGCAATCAAAGAAGCTGTTTTCGATGATTGGATCAATATCGAAAACTGTGCCAATAAGAGTATTTTTATACCCGGAAGCATAACTATTTGAGATATGGCAACCATCAAAGGTTGCGCCAACCAAGGCGCCAATTGTATTACCACTAACAGTTCCAGATGCATAACTGTCATGAATTGAACTTAGCTTTGGAGAGTCAGATGATGAGTAGCATCGCCCAACGAGTCCACCGCCGCCCCATCCGCGGTTACTTAGCGATACATTACCCGTGGCATACGAACGGGTAATTTGGCTCTCGAAATATGCGCCACCAACCAAGCCCCCGACATAAATACTATCGGACGCCACATTGCCGGTGGCATAACTGTCTTCCACCACTCCCGTTGTCATATAACCAATCAAGCCGCCACAATCACTGCCACAAGTCACCTTTCCTGTTGCGTGACTGTAAGTCAGTATCGCACTTTGAACGCTGCCAGCCAGTCCACCAGAAGCACTGTAATTGCTAACCGCCCCACTGGCATAACTATGGTTAACCTGCCCACCACTCACCTCTCCAACTAAGCCACCGGCTGTTTGCTGTGTTCCAACATAATCTATGGTAACTGTCACCGTCGCAGATGAACTGCTGTCATTAATGGCAGACCCTACAGAAATTCCAACTAATCCTCCGACAACTCTTCCAGGAGAGTCGTCCGGCGACATATCGTTCTTTGGTCGTCCAACGGCTTTGACGTCACCAGAACTTCGGCACTGGTTGATTTCAGCATTCCCCACCCATCCCGCCAGAGCACCAACATATATGCGACCTGAAATACTCGCAGACTCTAATGTAATGTTCTTTAATAGACTCCCGTGCACATGACCAAATAACCCGATATAGTCATCATTTGGCCTATTGATCACTAACCCTGTTATTCGAAAGCCACCACCGTGATAATTTCCTGTGAAGCCGTTTTGGTTGTCACTCCCAATCGGCGCAAAACCCATTGGCTCTTCCGGGGTTTCAGCTAATTGATCATGGTCACCAATATTCCACTGACGGGTTTCACTGGCATCAATATCCTGAGTCTGTACCCAGGACTCATCCCAGGCCGTAGGAGTTTCACTGAGCCAACGAAGTTCTGCCAAATTACTGATTAGCCCGCCACCACCATCAATATAGGGCGCACCATCCAGCCCCATTGGTGCCTGCGGTAATGTCTCCGCTACTGCTAAAAAAGTTAGCCCACTTGTTCCCAACAAAAATGCGACCGCTGTTAGTGTTCTCATCGTTACACCTGTCCTTTGTGCAAAATACGACCAAGACTGATGAGATATAATCAGCTTAACACCAACAATAACCTCACAAAGATCACAAATATCAACCAAATATTTTTACGTGAGAAACGAAACGAAAAAATATGTCATTTATTTCCTATAAAATTTGAAATATCAATTCATTCTAAAATTCAGAAGCATAAATAAAGATGTAAAGACTGGGAAATAGTGGTGTTTGTGAAGAAGATGACCCACTGACCTGCAATCATCTACTGAATCACATTATGGTCGTTGTCTGTACAGAGGTTAGCGACCGCGCATTTCCCACATTTCCAGCAACTGCTGAGCCCTGAGAGTCATCCACAAACTCGACGCCAACGTCAGATTGTACAGAATAAAAGCCTTAACCAATTCGCTGCTGAGGGTATGCATAACTGACAGGTAAAGAAAAACCAGAATGGCCACCACAGCCAGCACAATCTCAGCAACCAGACGGACGATTTTGAGCATAACTTTGGCACTCTCGACCCACTCGCGACTTTGTCCTTTCATACCCTGCTTAGCTCTGTTTCAATATTAACGGCAGCATCTTAATCTTCCCCGGTTTGGGGTCAAGCCGGGGATTACCAGTTGCCGACCACATCACCTATTGGCGTACAAAACCCGCCAAACGTGACAGATATCACCTAAAGCGCGAGCACGATCGCGCGAAGCACTCAATTAGCAATTGCTTTGTGAGCAACACCTCAATTAACGCACAAATGGAGACTGGCCAGACCGTGAGTCAGGGGGGCGGTGAGTATACTTGCCCGGATCTGTCGGCCTGCAGTCTCAGGCCGGATGCATGTTTCAGGACGATAAGGTCTTTCCATGATAGAACTGATTATTGACGGACAAACCGTGACCGCCGAAAGCGGCGAGACGCTGTTGACCTGTGCCACCCGCGCCGGGATCGAGATCCCCCGCCTGTGCCACCAGTTCCCCCACGACGCAGATGCCGACATAGGCAACCCACAAAAACAAGACTGTAACCTGTGCGTGGTGGAGATCCTTCAAGAACCCCCTACAAATAATGAACAGGCGACCACAGCCTGTCAGAACCTGAATGCCTGTAAAACCGCTCATGCCTGTAAGACAGAGGTCAGCAGTGGCCTGATTGTCACCACTCAGTCGGCCAACTTAAGTAAACTGCGACAAGACGCCCTGCAAGCCATACTGTCAGACCACTTTGCCGACTGCGAAGCGCCCTGTCAGCGTGCCTGTCCGGCCGGTGTCGATGTGCAGCAGTACCTGTATCACATTGCCCAGGGTAACCACACGCAGGCGGTCAAAGTCATCAAGCAAACCCTGCCGCTACCTTTGAGTATCGGTCGTGTCTGCCCGGCTTTTTGTGAAACTGAGTGTCGCCGCGGCCTGATAGATGAACCGCTGGCGATCCGCCAGCTAAAGCGCCACGCCGCTGATCTTGATCTCAATGATGAAGACCCCTGGATGCCTGAGCGCGAAGCCGATACAGGCAAGAAGGTGGCCATTATCGGTGCTGGTCCTGCCGGTCTGGCTGCAGGCTACTTCCTGTCCAATCAGGGCCATGAGGTCACTATTTTCGACAGTGCCCCTCAGGCCGGTGGCTGGCTCAGATACGGCATTCCTGAGTACCGCCTGCCCAAGGCGATCCTCGATAAAGAGATTGAACTCCTGTGCCGCAACGGTCTGAAGATCCAGACCAATACCCGTCTGGGTCAGGATATTCAGCTGGGCAGTCTGGTGGATGACTATGACGCCGTCTGTCTGGCCATCGGTGCCCAGAAAGCCGTGCCCATGGACTACCCCGGCAGCGATTTGGCCGGTTGCTACCTGGGCGTGGATTATCTGCGCGACTACTGCACCGAAAAAACCTACAGCACAGGCAAAAAAGTGGCGGTCATCGGCGGCGGTAACACCGCTATCGACTGCGCCCGTACCGCCCTGCGTGATGGTGCGGATGTCACCCTGATTTATCGCCGCACCCGTGAGGAGATGCCGGCCGAGCCTTATGAAATCCACGAGGCCGAAGTGGAAGGAGTTAAGTTCCACTTCCTCACCAATCCGCTGCAAAACCATGCCGATGATACTGGCCGGGTAAGCTCAGTCACCTTCTCCAAAATGGCATTGGGTGAGCCGGATGCCTCTGGGCGCCGCGCACCGGTTGCCACCGGCGAAACCTTTACCGAACATTTTGATACCGTGATTGCCGCCGTATCCCAGATGCCGGATATGGAGTTTCTCAAGTATCCACAAAGCCAGCTGTCCAACGGCGAAATCGCCCTGACCCGCTGGAACACCTTTGCCGGCTGTGAACACACTATGTCGGCCGGAGTCGAAAAGCTGTTTGTTATCGGCGACTCCCGTACCGGTCCCGCTACCGCCGTGGCGGCGATTGGTGATGGTCGCCGGGCGGCTGAAGCCATCCACAAGCAGCTGTCCACCGGCCTCACCTGTGAGCTGGTACCCGAGCAGTTCAATGCCACCAAAGCCAAGAAGACAGCCACGCTGGATGCCAGTCTGTATCCTAATGTGGCCGTCGAGCCACGGGTTAAAATGCCTGAACTGACTCCGGCTCAGCGTCAGCAGAACTTTGATGAAGTCGAGCTGGGCTTTACCCATGACGCGGCGCTGAAAGAAGCGGCCCGCTGTCTGGAGTGTGCCTGTCAGGCCAATAAACAGTGCGACCTGCGCGACTATGCGACGGAATACAGGGTGGATAGCCAGGCCATTGCCAACAACGCGCCTACTGCGGCCCGCCGCTTTGCCGTGGATACCAGCGCGCCCTTTATCACCTTCGATGCCAACCGCTGTATCAGCTGCGGCGCCTGCGTCTATATGTGTCAGCGCCAGTCTGGTCATAAGGCCATTTGCTTTGAAGAGGCCAGTTTCTCTGCCATTCCGGGCGGCAGTGCCAATGACAGCGTGAACAAAGATGCAATTCGCCGCGCCCCCCGCGCCGGTTTCAGCGTGTCTATGGCAGATTCCAACTGTGTGCAGTGTGGTAACTGCGTTCAGGTGTGCCCCACAGGCGCTTTGGTAGATGCCAGAGACAAATCGCAGGCCCGCGCCAGAACCGAGCTTGAGAAAATCTCCACCGTCTGTACCTACTGTGGTGTAGGCTGCCGGGTCGAGATGCATGTGGACAAGGCCAGCAACCGCATCATGCGGGTGACAGGTGACACTGAGTCTCAGGTCAACGAAGGCATGCTGTGCGTCAAAGGCCGTTTCGGCTTTGACTTTGTGCAGAGCCCTGAGCGACTGACCACCCCGCTTATCCGCAAAAACGGCGAACTGGTGCCCGCTAGCAGGGAAGAAGCCATTGAACTGGTGGCAAATCGCCTGCTCGGGGTAAAAGCCCAATATGGCAGCGATGCGATTGCGACCCTGGCGTCAGCCAAGGCCACCAACGAAGAAAACTTCCTGCTGCAGAAGTTCACCCGCACCATCCTTGGTACCAACAATATCGACCACTGCGCCCGACTGTGCCACGCCTCCACCGTGAGCGCGCTGTACGACACCCTGGGCAGCGGCGCAATGACCAACGACATTCCGGGCATAGCCGAGTCTGATCTCATCTTTATTCTGGGCTCAGACACCACCTGCGCTCACCCGATTATCGCCTCACGCATCCGCGAAGCGGTCAATTCGGGCAAGGCTCGTCTGGTGGTGGTTGACCCGAAACGGGTTGAAATTGCCGACAGCGCTGAGCTGTATCTGTCGCAGCGTCCAGGCACGGATGTGATGCTGCTCAACGCCATCATGCAGCAGATTTTGCTTAATGGCTGGCAGGACGATACCTATATTGCCGATCGCACCGAGCAATTTGAAGCCGTGCGCGCCGAGGTGATGAAGAGCGATTACAACCTGGACAATGCTGCTATCATTACCGGCATTGCCGCTGAGGATATCGCCAGACTGGCCAAGCTGATTGGTACCGCCGACAAGACCGCCATCTACTACGCCATGGGCATCACCCAGCACACCTGCGGCCATGACAACGTGCTGGCTATCTCCAACCTGCAGCTGATGTTGGGCAATATCGGCATTGAAGGCGCCGGTATCAACCCACTGCGCGGTCAAAGCAATGTGCAGGGCAGCTGTGATATGGGCGCCCTGCCCAACTATCTGCCCGGTTATAAGAAGCTGGTCGACGCCGACAATCGTGCGCCGATTGAAGCGGCCTGGAAGGTCACCCTGCCGACCGAAGAAGGCATTCCAGCCTCGCATATGATGAAGGCGCTGGTATCCGGCAAGCTCAAGGCCATGTACATCATGGGTGAAAACCCTGTGCTCAGCGACCCGGATCAGGCCCATGTGCTGGATGGTCTGGCCGCCGCCGAGTTTATTGTGGTGCAGGATATCTTCCTCACTGAAACCGCAGCCCTTGCCGATGTGGTGCTGCCCGCCGCGGCCTTTGCCGAGAAACGTGGTCACTTCACCAACACCGAGCGTCGGGTGCAGCAGCTGCAGCCGGCAGTGACCTCTCCGGGTCAGGCCAAGCCTGACTGGCAGATTGTTCAGGCCGTCGCCAACGCCATGGGCGCCGACTGGCACTATGAGTGTGAAGAGCAGATCTGGCGCGAGGTAAACCAGCTGACCCCACAATACCGGGGCATCACCTGGGAGCGTGTTGCGCCGACCTCCATCAAGGGCAAACAGGGTCTGCAGTGGCCCTGTCTGGATGAGCAGCATCCCGGCACCCGCATTATGCACCAAAGCAAGTTTATTCGCGGAGAAAGAGCGAAATTCGAGCCGGTGAGCTTCCGCCTGCCCGCTGAAATGCCCTGCCAGGAGTATCCATTGGTGCTCTCCACTGGCCGACTGCTTGAGCAGTTCCACACAGGCACCTTGACGCGCAAGACCAAAGGACTGGATATGCTGGCAAGCCCACGGGTGATGATGTCGGTATTCGATGCTGAGCAGCTTGGCGTTAATAATGGCGATATGCTGAAACTCACCACCCGCCGTGGCGAGATCACCATTCGCGCCTTCGTCACCCGCCGCGCTCAGGCTGGCGTGTTGTTCCTGCCCTTCCACTTTGTGGAAGCGGCCGCCAACAAGCTGACCATCAATGCCCTGGACCCGGTTGCTCATATCCCTGAGTACAAGTTCTGCGCCGTACGTGCTGATAATTTGGGGGCTATGGCGGGATATGGGGATACCCTTGAAGATGTGCTGAGTGACAACATCTCTGTGGGTGAAGAGGCCTCTATCGCTTAATCCAGCGATTCGACACTCAGGTAACAAGCTTGGCGCCATGCAATCAAACACCCCTGCGGGAAACTGCCGGGGTGTTTTTTTGGCATGGTCTGATGATGGCATCCAATAAATACAGTCACGCCGTTCAATGTGGCAATCTTTCTATCAACAGATATCAACAGCCACGGGCAACCAGCAACCCCCCAATACCGAACAAACCATTAAAACCTGTTAGATAAAAAGCGAATAAACTGAAACAAAGGTAATGCTAATTCACATCAAGCCAAGCATTACAAGAACCCTAAGGAAGCCAGCAATTTCAGCTGAAAATTTCGAGGAAAAACAATTTAGGCAAAACAAAATCACTGCCAATACAAATAAAACAGCGAACTCACTGCCAGATAATCACTCCCAACAGATACCCTGAGATAATCTGCCAGGGCTATTGTCCATTCAAGGGATAATGGCTAATTCCTCAAAGCTGACAAATGCCTTCCGCCCCTGTTATCAGGTCTGTATTGGTTATCAGGATTTGGTTATCAGGAATTGGTTTTCAGGTATTGGGCATCAGGTATCAAATATGGGGAATGCGAAAAGCTCGTCCCTGTCTCCCCTCCTGTTTGATTGAGGTGTCCCTGATGCGCGCGGACGTGGCCCCGGCGCTCCCGGAGTGTCAAAGGAACTAGCGAAGCCACTTTTTCCACAGCCGCCAACACCCCATCATGCTGCCAGCCCTTAGCCCGGGGCTTCAGCGCTGCCCACAACCACGGTCAGCTCAGCGTATCAGGCATAGTGAGGAAGGCGTTTCACCTCATCCAGAATCATCTGATAGATCAATGCCGTTGACTCACGCTGCATTCGTGAGAAAGTGCTTACCAAATAGTAAGCGGGCGACTTATGCTCAGGCATACGAAGTTCAAACGGGATCACCAAACGCTTTCTTTCCAGTTCTTTTTCCACCAGCAAGCGATTAACGTAAGCGATTCCTGAGCCTAATACCGCAGCCTCAATTGCCTGAATTGAGTTTTGAAAAACTAATTTTGATTGTTTGGAACGTCGGGTAATTCCAAAATACTGCAAAACGATATCCCACTGCACCAATCTATTATTGGTATATATCAGAGTCATATTTTCAATGGCATTAGAAGTCAAACAATCATAATTGACAGCACAATATTCAGGATGACAAACAGCTACCATATCTTCATCAAACAAATGCACAGCATAATAATTATCCCAGGTGTCATATCCATATCTAATTGCCAAATCAAGGCCATTTACACCAAAGTCCAAATATTCCAAAGTGTCGATAAACTCAACGCTAATACCTTTGTCTGAAATATCACTGTCAGCCATTTTTGGTAATAGCCAGTTCTTCAATAACGATGGCGGCACTGCAATTTTGAGCGAAGGGTTATGTCCTTGAACGCCCAAGTCAATAGTGGCCTCTTCCATATTTTGCAGGATAATCGCCACTCTGGAAAAGTACTTCATTCCACTATGAGTTAACTCCAATTGCCTGTGACTTCGGTCAAATAACTCCTTGCCAATGAACTTTTCCAGTGAGGAAATCTGATGGCTGATTGCGCCCGGCGTCACATTAAGTTCAACAGCTGCTAATTTAAAACTTTTTAGCCTGGCTGCAGCCTCAAAGCAAATCACGGCCTTCATTGGTGGAATGACTCTCATATTCTCTCTCAACACTTTAGTTTTTTTAACTCAACAGACGAAATCATTTGGTTTGATAACACGTTGCTGAAATAACAATATCATCAATAAAAAAACATAGTGTGAGGATATTCATGAAACGAATAATATTAATAGCAAGTTCGGCAATTCTATATAGCAGTGTGGCATCAGCTGCTGGATTGGCAGATCACCATTTAAAGCAAGCAGGCGCAGATTGTCAGTCCTGTCACAACACTCCGATAAAAGTAAAAGATAACGAGATACATGAAAATCAGTCATGCATCAGCTGTCATGGGTCGATGGCGGAATTAGCCCAAGAGGCGAATCAAACACTCTCCCCCCATCACAGTCACCTGATAGATTTATCCTGTACCAGTTGTCATTCCGGGCACAAGGAACCGGTTGTGGTATGTCAAACCTGTCATGATAGTTTCAAAACCAGTTTTCAAATTCCATTTTCCAAAGATGGAAAAGTATCTGATACCTACGTATTTCCGGAAGTCTCTCAGGCATCCATTGATAAAGCACTGGCTGCAGGCCCCATTGAGACCCATGAGGTGCTTATTATCGGTGCCGGCGCAGCAGGTCACGCCGCGGCGGTATCTGCACGCCAGCATGGGCTTAAAGACGTTGTGATACTTGAAAAACAACCCTACATTGGCGGCAATGGCATGTTGGCCGCCGGTGGTATGGCATCCGCAGAAACCCTTACCCAGGCATTCCATAATTATGATGACAGCAAGGCGCTGTGGTATCAGGACACAATGAAAGGGGGACACCAGCTAAACAATCCGGATCTGGTGCATACCCTGGTTAACAATGGAAGTGATGGGTTAGATTGGCTGATGGCGCTGGGCGCAGACATGAGCTCCGCAGCCAGCGCCGGTGGCCATAGTGCCGAGCGTCTGCATAGACCCAGTGGTGGTGCAAAGTCCGGACCTGAGATTATCAATACACTGAAAAACGCAGCTGAAAAGCTTGGCGTCGAAACCCGCACCAACAACAAAGTGATACGTTTAGTGCAGGATGACACAGGCAAAGTTGTCGGAGTATTGGTTCAGGGTAAGCACTCAGGTGTAAATCTACTGGGAGCAAAAGCCGTAATTATTGCATCAGGTGGCTTTGCCCGGAATAACGAGTTGGTTGCCAAATATAGACCGGATCTCAAAGGCGTCGACTCCACCAATAATCCCGGAAATGTTGGCGATGCCCTGACCTTTGCCCCTGCAGTTGGGGTTGATACTGTCGACGTCGATCAGATTCAGGCGTTCCCAACCGCCGCAGCCGGAAAAATGGTTATTTCAGGTACGGCACGTGGCGCCGGAGCAATCTTGCTGAACCGGGAAGGAAATCGATTCTGTGATGAAATGGGTCCCAGAGATAAAGTTTCCGAATGTATTTGGGCACAACCAGGAAAAGATGCCTGGCTGGTATTTGACGAGACAGTGTTTGAGCGACTCGGCCAGCTCAGAGGTATGCTTGACCTTGGCATTATCTACAAAGCCAATAACGCTGATGAGCTTGCATCTCAAACCGATATGAAAGCTGGCACCGCCGCCGATTCGCTGAACCGGTACAATGAATTCAGAACCCAGGGAGAAGATAAAGATTTCGGCCGTAAAAATATGGCTGACGACCTCAACTTCCCAGTCTATGCGGTCAAGGTAAAACCCGCAGTGCACCACACTATGGGTGGCTTGAGAATCGCCCCGGATACCAGCGCCCTGAACAAGGAAGGGAATGCCATCACCGGGCTATATGCAGCGGGTGAAGTTACCGGCGGGGTTCATGGCGCAAACCGTCTTGCAGGCAACGCCATCGCCGACACCATAGTATTTGGCCGAATCGCGGGAGAAAGCGTCGCCAACTTTATTAAACAGTCACAACAGGCTAATCAGTAATACTCAGCGCCTCTGTTTTCCCCATTGACAGGGGCGCTATTCCCGCCTTATTGACATTGAAACACCCCTGGCTCAATTGCAGCAACGGATGTAAAGACAACAACCAAACAGCCACCAATTTCATCAGCATGATAGACTGGCCTGAATGACTCATCAGGATATGTGTATCGCGTCATGACTGGTTATCTCCTTTTCTTGATATTTACTTTCCCTGTGGCGTGGCTGACTCTTATTTTGATGGAAGAACGATTGGGCATAGCCAAAAGCAAGTTATTCCAGGCGATAGTTTATGGAGTGCTTTGCTCACCCTGCATTTTGATCATAGGGGACGGATACAGAAACACAACCCTGGCATTGGGTTTGTACGCGTTATTTCAAGGTTACGCTCCCCTGTTTACACTCACGCAAATGGCCCTGTTCACTCTGGGCTTGTACATATATTTCCACCTTAAAAGACGCTAAATCAGCAGGTAAACATCCCCAAAGGCAGTGACACTGAAGCGTTAGCCGTCACCGGCCTCAGCATCCTTTATCAGCGGAAATTGTAGTAGAAGGTTAAGCCCACATAGCCTGAATCGGGGGAGATGACGGGGGTGAGTATCCACTCACTGGTACCGTAGGCGCCAATGGCGGCGCCCAGTGCATTGGCGCTGGCATCGAGTAAGGAAAAACCACTGTTTCCGGGGAAAAATTCGCCGATGATGCCGATGCCGGTAGAAATGCCAAAGCCTATCCATGCCCGGTTTTCCCGGTAACCATAGTGATCGGCAATCGCCGTAAATCCGGCTCCCATGGCAGCACCGCCGATGACGTGGCTTAATTCACTGTTAACACTGTCATTGGCCTCAGCACCGAGAGCCATTAACACAAGTACAAAACAACCAGACTTGACCTTCATTATCGCTCCCGTCTATCAACCTACTCATCAGCTAACCGCCAGAGTACCTATACAAGCTAAACAGCAGCACAAAATATCGTCAATGTGAATTTGAAGTTCTGCATTACTTGTTGCTCAGGCAATGGTGACCAAATCCCGCGCCCAATCCCGTCCTTCAAGGATTGGCCTTACCATGTCAATCCGCACAATCCGGCTATCTGTGGACAAAAGCAATATGGCCCTGAGCACTTCAGTCCTCCTGTGGTGTACACTGCATGCAGGGTTACCAGCAGCCCAATGAAACAACTAATGAAACAGACTATGAGGGTGGTGATGCAGTCAGATACCGGGTATTGGGGTACGCTGAAGCGTGTTTTTGGCTTTGACGCTTTACGTGGGGGCCAGCAGGCTGTGGTGGAAAAGATTCTGGCAGGGCATTCAGCCGCCGCGATCTTTCCCACCGGTTCAGGTAAGTCCCTGTGTTATCAGTTGCCTGCGTTGCATCTACCGCATTTAACGCTGGTGATCTCCCCGCTGCTGGCGCTGATGAAAGATCAGCTGGATTTCCTGCGCGCCAAAGGCATTGCCGCGGCCTCCATTGATTCCTCTTTGAGCTATGATGAATCCCGCGAAGTAATGCGCTCGGTGAAAGCCGGGGAAACCAAAATTCTGATGATCTCTGTCGAGCGTCTGAAGAATGAGCGTTTCCGCCAGTTTATTGCCTCTGTGCCACTCTCACTGCTGGTGGTTGACGAAGCCCACTGCATCTCCGAGTGGGGACATAACTTCCGCCCGGATTACCTGAAACTGCCCGCTTATCGCAATCTGCTCAATATCCCTCAGGTACTGCTGCTGACGGCCACCGCCACCCCGCAGGTCATTGAAGATATGCGCGCCAAATTCGGTATCGCCCGGGAGGATGTGGTGGTCACCGGCTTTTACCGGCAGAACCTGGAGCTTAATGTGCTGCCCTGCCGGGAACAGGACAAAGCCGCGACGCTTCTTAACCTGTTACAAAACGTCCCGCTTCCTCAGCCAACAATCGTTTATGTGACCCTGCAGCAGACCGCTGAAAAAGTCGCAGCCCAGCTGACATCCAGTGGCGTGATGGCACAGGCCTACCATGCGGGCATGGACAATGAGGTTCGCCAGCGCATTCAAACTGCCTTTATGCGCGGCGAAATCAACTGTATTGTCGCCACCATTGCCTTCGGTATGGGGGTGGATAAAGCCGATATCCGTGCAGTCATTCACTACGATCTGCCCAAATCCACAGAGAACTACAGTCAGGAGATAGGCCGCGCCGGCCGTGATGGTTTGCCCTCAGTCTGCACAGTACTGGCCAACCGCGAGTCAGTCAGTGTGCTGGAAAACTTTGTCTATGGCGACACGCCGGACTTAATCGCCATTCGCGCCGTGATTGATGACATTGGCGCCACCCCCCAGGGTAAAGCCTGGGAGGTGATGCTTACCCGCCTGTCCAGAGACAGCAACGTACGTCAGCTGCCGCTTAAGACTCTGCTGGTGTATCTGGAGCTGGCCGGCATTATCGAGCCACAATACAGTTACTTTGCTGACTACCGCTTTAAGATGTCGGTGCCCGAGGCACAAATTCTGAGTCAATTTGAGGGTGAGCGGCGGCTGTTTGTTGAGGCGTTGCTTGCGGCCTCCCCCAAGTCCAGGACCTGGCATACGGTGGATTTCGATGCCCTGTGGCAAAGCTGTGGCGGCGAGCGTAAACGGGCGGTGGCGGCGCTGGATTATTTCGCAGACAAGGGTTGGGTTGAGCTGGAAAGCAAACAAATGACGGATGTCTATCGGGTCAACCAGCCTCAGGCCTGTCAGGGGGATGAGGCAGATAAACTAAGTCAGCAAATGCATGCCCTGTTCCTGTCCAAGGAAACCTCGGAAATCAATCGGGTGCATGCCATGCTGGCGCTGTTTGAAACTGACACCTGTCTGAGTCATCGCCTGGCAGCCTACTTCGCCGACACTCAGGCACCGGCGCAGTGTGGTCATTGTTCCGTGTGCAGCGCAAAGATAGCCCGCCTGCCGGAAGCCCAACATCAGCAACACATAGATGCCGTCTCGCTACACCCGTTGATTCAACCGCTCAAAAATGCCGCCGCCAAAGAAGGCATAACACTCACGCCTGAGGCCATCACCCGCTTTTTGTGCGGTATCGCCACGCCACAGAGCACCCGCCTCAGAGCCGGTAAAATGACAGGCTTTGGCAAATTCGCCAACATGCCTTTTGAAGCCGTGAAACAGCAGGTGCTGGCGCAGGCATAATACAACCGCCGCAGGCGTCAGACAGGCAATAACAGGCTGGGAATCAAAAACCGGGAGTATATAAAAACAGCCAGGAGGCTAGCCCAGCCACAGGAGGTAAGCAAGGTATCCGGCAATCAGCACATAGCCTGCTGAAATCACCAGATTGAACGCCAGAATTCCCAGCCAGAAGCGCCCCCGGAAATAGCAATAATGCCTGACATTACTACTCAGCAGGGCCACTGAGGATGGCAGCAGCATGAGCGCCGCCAGCCCCAGCAGGGGCAGTACACCATATACCAAAGCAAGGCCGCTTGCCGAGGCGGCGGATGCACTCGTATCATGTTGAATAGGCGCAAGCAGCACATAACCCAGTACCAGAGCCACGAGCGTAAATATCAGTCCAAATCCCTGTAACGTCCTCATGATGCCATACCTCCGCAGGCTTCACGCCCATTCATTACGCCGTATAAGCCAGTCCCACGGGACCAATCAAATCAGGGTCAGCAGCATACCCACAGCAGCAAAACCCGCCACCAGCAAAACAATATGCACCCGCACCAACTTCAGCAGACCAAAGCCCGCGACCACCAGCGCCATATCAGTGGCATTTTGCACGCCCGATACAAATACCGGATTGTACAGCGCACAAAACAGCAGGCCGACAACCCCGGCGTTGATACCGGCAACAATGCCGGCCACCCTAGGTCGCTGACTCAGGGCATGCCAGCTGTGAATAATGGCCAGCATCAACAGGAAACCGGGCAGAAAAATTGCCAGCGTCGCCACCAGAGCCCCCATCAGCGGATTGGCCAGCCACACCTCAGCGCCAAGGAATGTTGCCAGGGTGAACATGGGACCGGGTACCGCCTGCGCCAGCGCATAGCCTGCCAGAAAGCGATCCGGGCTCATCTCACCGCCCACAGTGCTTTCCAGCAGTGGCAGCACCACATGGCCGCCGCCAAACACCAGAGACCCGGCCTGATAGAACTGACCGGCCACGCCAACCAGCGTGCCATTACCGGCCATGGCCACTGCTCCAGCCAGTAAAATCACAAAACTGAGCAGATAACCCCAGCGGATACCGGCATCCTCACCGGGTGTCGGCCCCTCATCCTCCTGAATCAGAAACACATAGCCCAGCACCGCCGACAGCCCAATCAGGGCGATCTGCGCGGCAATACCACTGACCAACAACAGCAACACAGTGCTGAGCAACATAATGCCTTTGGCGGCGGTCTTTTGGCAGAACTGACGGAACATCCCCAGCACCGCATCGGCCACCACCACGACTGCCAGCAATTTGAGACCATGAATGGCACCCTGAAACAGGGAGTGATCCAGCCAGATGCTGCTGGTCACGGCCATCAGATACAAGAGCAAAAACGACGGTAACGTAAAGCCTACAAAGGCGGCGACGGCGCCAAAGATCCCCCCCATCTGATAGCCAATGGCAAATCCCACCTGACTGGATCCCGGGCCGGGCAAAAACTGGCTCAGGGCCACAATATTGCCGTAGCGTCTGTCATCCAGCCAATTGAGCTGCGCCACAAAGGTCTGGCGAAAATAGCCGATGTGAGCCGCAGGGCCACCGAAGCTAATCAGGCCCAGGGTAAAAAAGCGTACAAATATTTGCCAAATCATAGTGTCGTCTTTGCTGTTCTTTATCCGCTTGAATGATATGACAGAACCATGACAAATCAATGAATAACCGGCAACAACCAGTGAATATTCGCGACCGCCGAAATGAAGCAAATGCAGGATTATTCATTAGACTTAGCAATTACACAGGCGCAGCATAGTTTTCTGTTCTTACCCAGGAAAAAAGGAGTTCACCCAATGAGCCAATGTCCGTTTTCCGGTTCCGTTCAGCAGCACCCGGCCAGCCAGAGTCATCAATGGTGGCCCAACCAACTGAATCTCGCCCTTCTCAATCAACATTGCCCGCGAATCAATCCGCTGGGCGCTGACTTTAATTACGCCAGCGCCTTCAACCAGCTGGATTTAGCCGCCGTTAAACAGGATTTGCATGCCTTGATGACCGACTCCCGCGACTGGTGGCCAGCGGATTACGGTCACTACGGGCCGCTGTTTATTCGTATGGCCTGGCACAGCGCCGGTACCTACCGGGTCAGTGATGGCCGGGGTGGCGCGGGCAGTGGTCAGCAGCGGTTTGCACCGGTAAACAGTTGGCCGGATAACGTTAACCTGGATAAGGCCCGCCGTTTACTGTGGCCCATCAAACAGAAATACGGCCAGGCACTGTCCTGGGCCGACTTAATCATACTCACAGGCAATGTGGCACTGGAGTCCATGGGGTTGAAAACCTTTGGTTTTGCCGGTGGTAGAGTTGATGCATGGGCACCTGAGCTGGACACTTACTGGGGCCCGGAAAACAGCTGGCTGGGGGATGAACGCTACAGCGGCGACCGTGAGCTTGAAAATCCGCTGGCCGCCGTGCAAATGGGGCTGATTTACGTCAATCCCGAAGGCCCCAATGGTAATCCCGATCCCAAAGCGTCGGCCCATGATATCCGTCAGACCTTTGCCCGCATGGCCATGAATGATGAAGAAACCGTAGCACTGGTGGCAGGCGGTCATACGTTTGGTAAATGCCATGGCGCAGGCGATGCCGCCAATGTCGGGCCAGAGCCAGAGGGCGCCCCACTGGAAGCCATGGGGCTGGGTTGGATAAGCCGCTTTGGCAGCGGAAAAGGCGGCGATACCATCAGCAGCGGTATTGAAGGTGCCTGGACGCCAACCCCGACCCAGTGGGATAACAGCTACTTCGACACTCTGTTTGGCTATGAATGGCAACTGGTAAAAAGTCCGGCTGGCGCTCATCAGTGGATCCCGACCGATCCGGCGGCCGCCAGCACTGTGCCGGATGCAGCCGATCCCGCCAAACGTCATGCACCTATGATGACCACAGCAGATCTGGCGCTGCGCATGGATCCGATTTATGAACCTATATCACGCAAATTCCATCAGGATCCGGCGGCCTTTGCCGATGCCTTTGCCCGCGCCTGGTTTAAGCTCACCCACAGAGACATGGGCCCAAGAGCCAGATATCTGGGTCAGGAAGTGCCGGCTGAAGTGATGATCTGGCAGGACCCGGTACCTGAGGTGGATTTTGAGCAGATAAGCCAGCAGGATATCAGTCAGCTCAAGGCCGAAATCCGAGCCTGTGGGCTATCGGCAACGGATCTGGTGTATGTCGCCTGGTCGGCAGCATCGACCTTCAGGGGCTCTGACATGCGCGGCGGCGTGAATGGCGCCCGTATCCGCCTGGCGCCGCAGAAGGACTGGCCGGTCAACGAGCCGGACCGTCTTGCCAGGGTATTGGCTGAGCTTGAGGACATTATGCAGCGCTTCAATGCCGCCAATGTCAGTCAGGTCTCGCTGGCAGATCTCATCGTGCTGGCGGGTAATGTCGGGGTGGAGGAAGCCGCCGCAGCCGCTGGCGTCACCGTCACAGTGCCCTTCTCTCCCGGTCGCACTGATGCTTCCCAGGCACAAACCGATGTGGAGTCGGTGAACTTTCTGGAGCCTCACGCCGATGGATTTCGTAACTATATCCGCGGTGAACATGTGCTGTCGGCAGAAGAACTGCTGCTGGACAAAGCTCAGTTGCTGACCCTGAGCGCCCCGGAAATGACCGTCCTGTTTGGTGGTATGCGCGCCATGAACGCCAACTATGAGCAGCGGCCACACGGGGTGTTTACTGACCGTCCCGGCGTGCTGTCCAACGACTATTTTGTCAATCTGCTGGATATCAATACCCAATGGCTGGCAACGGATGACAAGGCACACACCTTCGAAGGCAGAGATCGGCATTCAGGTGCGCTGAAATGGCATGCAACCCGGGTAGATCTGGTATTTGGATCCAACGCCCAGTTACGGGCGATCAGCGAGGTCTATGCCGCCAGCGGTGGTCAGCTGCGCATGGTCAACGATTTTGTTGCCGCCTGGCATAAAGTGATGGAGCTGGACCGATTCGATCTCAAGCACAGCGTCTGACCGCCGGGATTGATGAAAAAAAGCGAGTGCATCAGCACTCGCTTTTTTAATTGACTAACAAGAGATTACTTGTTGAAGAAGCTAACTGTATTGTTGCCTTCGGCGGCATTCACGACTGCCAGCTGCTCACCCACCAGCGTCAGAGCCTGTGGGTTGCTGACACCGGTCAGCTCAGCAGCTTCAATCACCTGGTTGTTGCTATCAACCACCAGCAGCTGAGAGCCAGAGTTGCTCAGCAGGTAAACCTGCTCGCCGTCAACCGCCACACCGGTCACCTGAGGCAGCACTTTGGCATCGATACCGATCACCGCTTCGCTGTTCAGTTTCAGGTCATTGGCGCTCATGCGGGCCAGCACCAGGTTGTTGCGCTTCTCTACCGGCAGAGTCACCATCAGGTATTCCTGCTTGGCGGCATCAAACGCGATATCACCCACATAGTTGTACTTGGCACGGGCAGTTTCAAAACGGCCACGCTTCAGCTCTTTCACACCATCGGTGCCAGCCATAAAGTTGGCATAGTAATCAGCAATTTTGGCGCTTGGATCAAACTCAACCCGGGCAAAGCTCTTGTGATCCGCAGTCAGGATTACACTGTTGTCACCGTCGAATGCCACACCGGCCAGGTTAGAGATCTCAGTAGAGAAAGCCGCATCGATACGCACCTTGGCCAGCACCTTGGTCAGATCTTTGCCAAGGAAGTACACCCAGTTGTCGCTGCTTACTACGGCAAACAGCTCACTCTGTGGGTTGTAGCTCAGACCGGTGACCACACCTTCAATCTCAGCAGGCAGAGCAACTGTATTCACCTGAGTGAGCTGGCTGTGGCTGCTGGCTTTGCTGTCGGTATTCACCGTCATGGCCGAGAAATCTGGCTTTTCGATGGTGAAGGCACCACGTACAGAGAACTTGTCAAAGCTTGGCCAATTACCGGTAGACCAGATGATCTTGTCCTTATCAAAGCTCATGCGAACCGGGTCGCTCTGACCGATGAACGGGAAAGGACCGGTCTGGGTGAATGCCTGCACAATGTTGAAGGCGATGATCACCAGGAAAGTGTTGATGGTGACCTTGTTCAGCAGGCTCCAGGGGGCAGGCTTTTCATTCAGCTTGTCACCCTGCATCAGCAACATGGCACCGGCAAACAGCAGGATTACCGCGAATACCACGATAACCCATACATAGGTGTGCACGCCGAAGATGGCCGGACCAAAGCCCTGACCGATATCACGCAGAATGTGCGCAGAGCTGTGACGGTAACCCGCCCACAGACCGTACACAGCGGTCAGCACCAGCGCACCGATATACTTGGGCTTGAGGCCGTAACGCATGATAAACAGGGAAATCAGGGATACCAGTACCATGGCAGTACGTTCCTGCCAGCACAGGATGCAGGGGGTATCCCCCATGCCGAAGCCCAGAATAATACAGGCGATACCCACAGGCAGTGCGATCAGCGCCAGTGCCGCCACGGACACGATTCGATTCAGGTTGATTTCGTTCATAATTAGCCCCTTACAGATTGCCCGCAGGCACCAACATGCCCCAGGTAGCGACCAACCAGATGAACACACTCATCAGGATGCTGACGACCAGCAGAATATGCGCAAGCTTTTGCTTTTGGGGTTTGAATGCCACCAGAAAGGCGGTGACAAAAATAATGCAGAATAACAGGAACTCCACGGTATCTCTCCGCTGCAGGTAAACAGGCTTAACCACATGAAATTTCAAAAAATCATCAAAAATCGTGATTAAGGCTCATCAAATCTCACCGACACGGAATATTTCCCTGCGTCGTGAGCGGCGCTAAATTAGCAAAGGCAGGAGATACCAAATGAGGTGCAGCTCTCATATCACTAAAGGGGTATCCCGTTAAACACGAGAATTGAGAATTGGATTTTCATTTTCTGCAATTACGTGATTTGGAATATGCTGAAAGGAAATAAATTTCAGATATTTATCACGGATATATGGCAAATATGCGCCACCTCCCATCGGCAGGCCGCGCGCCGTCACATTACCGGCCCGCTTTGTGGTGATGGGCCTGTTGCGCCTGACTAAAGTCTACGAACCGCCGACTGCGTCTGACGGTGGCGATTCAGGTTTGCTATCATGGCCGGCAGTTTTTTTCACAGGTACGAAAGCAATAACATGAGCACCCAGCCAACTCTCTCTACCCCAAAAACGATTCTGGTTAGCCCAACCAAAGTGACCTTCGCCCTGGCCACTGCGCCAGAAAGCGCCACTGAACTGATGAACTCCAGAGTGCAACTGAATGCCAAAGTCCAGTTTTGCCAGATCACGGATCATGGCACGCTGCTGCTCACCGACATCACCCCATTCCACCCGGTTTCCCATATCTGGCCGGATCATCCTGCCGATAAAGGCGTGGTGACAATCAATGGTGCGGATATTGAGGTGACAGACTGCCTGACCGGCGCCTGGCATGTGGAAACTGAGCAGCTGTATGTGGGCAACGCCATTCCGGTCAAGCGGGATGAGCCGGGCTGGCACTTTGTGGTGGTGCATCAGCTGGCGGGGGATGTCGCCATTGCCCCCGGCGCCGAAGTTGAGCTGAGTGTGGATGCCGACTATCAACAATCACTGAGCCGTCCCCACAGCGGCGCCCATCTGTCGGCACTGGCGCTGAACAAAGTGCTTGAGCAAAAATTCTGGCGTAAAGAGGCAGGCCGTTTGGATGCTCTGGGGCAGTATGATTTTCACAGCTATGCCGAAGAGACCAGCTTTGTCACTCCAAATGCCTGTATCGACAGCTATCGCATGGGTAAGACCCTGAAAAAGCGAGGCTTTAACAACGATGATTTCGTTGCCGCACTGCCCGAGGTTGAGGCCGCCGTCAACGCCCAGCTCAATGAATGGCTGGCCACCAATCAGCCCATCACCATGCGGCGCGAAGGAGATTGCCTCACTGATTCACGCTACTGGCAAACCCAGCTTGATGGCAAGCCGGTCAGCATCCCCTGTGGCGGCACCCACGTCAGCCATATGAGTGAACTGGCCGGCCTGCACATTGCGCTGAGACAGAATGAAAACGGTGATGTGGAGATGATTACCCGGGTCCCTGTTTAAACGGTTAAATTCAGTCCCGCCCCATGGTTCGAGGGCGGAGACTATAAGCGCTTGGAACAAGAAAGCCACTCGAAGGCGTTTACACTAAAGCCCTGCCCGGGCGCTACGCCTCGAAGACGCCATTAACCGGATGTTATGTGCAAGCAGAGTTTAGAGGACGAGGAAATGTCAGATGAAAAAAGTTTGAATGCTCTAATTCCAGCGTACAAAAAAGCGTTCGCGAGTGGGGAGCTCCAAAAAACATATCAAAGCCTTGTTGGAATCGTACAGAATCTCAGAACCGAATTTGATAAACATTACAAAGGCGAGTACTCAGTTGCTAATGTATTGCATGGTTATATCGACTTTACTTATTTTTATTTGCAAAACGATTTCCTTAAAAAACATAAACTCAAGTTAGCGATCGTACTAAATCATCAAGAGGTGCGCTTCGAGCTTTGGCTACTGGGGCAAACAAAAGATGTTCAATTTAGTTATTGGGAAAAATTACAAGGCGTTAAGTGGGTGAACCAGGATGTCATGCCAGAATGGTCAATCTTTGAAATTACAATGCTTGCCAGTCCCGATTTCGACAATGCCACGGTTTTATCAGAGTCAATTCGCAGTGTGTTTTCTGACTTGTCTATGGAGATTTTTAACACATTGAAGGCATACGAATAATACACATAACAAACACCTCAAGAGGAACTGGAAACGCGCGGCGTTTCCAGTCCCATTGAGCCGCAGTGGTTATGGTTGTTGTGTTTGAGTTTAGTGTTATGCGTTGCCAGCCCCTTAGGCGGGCGTTCGTTAACCCAAAGGAGGCCAGAAGCTTTCAGGACCGAAGACTCTTTGTATACAGCCCTAGCCGGTCGCTACGGCGAGAATGGCTGACGCAGTTATCAGCGTTCAGCGTCCTGTCTTAACAGGAGAACCAGAACTTCAGCGTGCTCTGTATGAGGGAACATATCAAAAAGCTGCACCCGCTTGATGTCATACCCTTCAATCAGCTCCAAATCCTTTGCCAGGGTCACCGGATTACAGCTGGAATACACAATCGCTTTGGGCGCAAAAGCCGACAATGACAAACACAACTGCTCACCTATGCCCCGGCGCGGCGGATTGACGATAATCACATCCGGTACTTCGGCGGCATCCTGACCCTGAGCAAAGCCGGTGGAATCCAGTGCACTGAAACTTAAATTATCCAGCCCAAGTGCCTCAGCCGAGAGTTTGGCACAGGCAATCGCCTCGGCTTCAATCTCAATACCTGTGACGTCCACGGCTTTGGAGGCGCAGTGCAGGCCAAAGCCGCCGACACCACAGAACAGATCCCACACTTTTGAAGGGTTGAGTTCATTCACCCAGTCGCGGGCAGTGCGATACAAGTCAGCCGCCACCTGCGGGTTGGTCTGGAAAAAACTCTTGGGGCGGATAAACAGCGGCACACCGTTGAATACTTCTTCCAGTCGGGTCGCTTCGGTGAGAAAAATCTCCTCTTCCCCTTCCAGCCGTGCCATATGCACCGGCTGAATATTGACCGACACTACCTTGATTTGCGGATATTCCGCCAGCAGCTGCGGCAGGTTGCGCTCGATACGCTCGATAGCAGTGTGGCTGCGCAGCACAAAACGCAGCAAATATTCACCTGAGTGGGCAGCGCGGGTCAGCAGAATAAACTTAAGCTCGCCCCTGGCCTTGTCTACCCGATAAGGGGGGATACCCGCCTGCTGCACGAACTTTTCCAGCCGGTGCAGCAGCTGCTGCATATCCTCTGGGTACAAAGGGCAGTCGCACAGTGACACAGGCTCTCCATCCGGCCCCACAATCCCCAGCACTGGCTCATGGGCAGCGCCCAGCACCACCATTTTGGCCTTGTTGCGAAATCCGGCCTGCGGGCCGCTGATCGGCGGCAACCAGCTGTCCACCTGCAGACTGCCGAGCAAAGATTCAAGCTTCGCTGACTTGCTGGCCAGCTGCTGCTCAACAGGCTGCTCCAGCCAGTTACAGGAGCGGCATTTACCCTGGGAATAATAGCGGCATGTCAGCATTAAAACTCTCGCTTGCAGATAGGAACAGCCCGGGCTTGGGCGCAAAGGGCCGCTAGTTTAGCCGATCCTCCGCCGGGGGCAAAGTCAGGCGGTCCACATCGGCGATGGCCTCACGCGTGCCCAACTGCTGACGAATTTGCGTCAGCACCTGCTGCGCCGTCACCCGGTACTCGGTCAGCTTACCGCCATACACAGAGATAATCCCGGGATGTGAGCCTGATGAATGAATAATGGTCTCGCGGCTGCGGCCAAAGGCCGACCCCATGGCTTTGGGCAGCACCCGCACGCCACAGAAACGCTGCACTATCAGCTTACGCAGTGCGCTCTCCTGCCAGTCAGTAAAATAATGACCATAGATGGCCAGCAGGTAATCTTCCTCAGCGGGCGTCACAGTCGGCGCTACCGGCTCAGCACTCAATACGGTTTCTGTGGTGCCCAGCAGCGTCTTGCCTTCCCAGGGAATGACAAACACCACCCGCTCATCCAGATGGGATTCCAGATACAGCACGCCCGCTGGCGGCTCAATATCCAGCAGCAGATGACTGCCCTGCACCCAGTCGATGGGCAGTCCCACCAGCTTGGGGGTGACCCGCTCCAGCAGACCATTGACCCAGGGACCACAGGCATTAATCACCAGCGAGGCTCGGCACTCGACAGGATTGCCCGCCCCATCATGGCCACTGACCTGACAGACTCTGGCGCCCTGATAGATAGCATCACAGCTGACCCCTTCAAGAATATTCGCTCCCAGCGCACCGGCACTGGCGGCCACCGCACGGGTGAGCTGGCTGTCATGGGTTTTGCCATCCCAATACTGGAATACATGTTTGAGGCCCTGCAGACTTAACCCCTGCAGCGTCGCCCACTGGGATTTGGGCAACAACTGAAACCGGCCATGGGGTTCCAGTTCTGCCAGCATGGCATACAGGCTCAGGCCAGCGGCTATGGTCACAGCACCGCGGCGGCTGTCCTGATAGACAGGAATATAGAAAGGCACGGCCTGCACCAGATCCGGCGCCAGTTTGAGCAGCGCCTTGCGCTGCTCAAGACAGCTTTTTACCAGTGAGATTTGCCCGGATTCCAGGTAGCGCAGGCCGCCGTGAATAAGTTTGCTGGAATTGGCCGAGGTCGCTCCGCCCAGGGTTGCCCGCTCCCACAGTGTCACCTGATAGCCGGCCGCCGCCGCGGCCTGAGCAATCCCCGCGCCGACAATACCGCCCCCCACCACCAGAATTTCTGTATTGCCCATACTGCACTCCCGAAAATCCATTTGCCTTAAAGATGATGAATATTCCCGGTACTGGCAAGCCATGTCCGGCCATGCGGTGAAGTTAACGCACTGACATCACGAAAAAAACCGCCTAGACACCAGCGTCCTGTCCGGAGCAAACCACTGGCGGCCAGTGTCAAAAAACCGGTCACACGTCAATTTGCAGACGTCCAGAAATCCATTTTTATTATTGATTTTCAATGAATTAGTTATTTTAAAACGGACGTTTGCAAACACATCACATATCGCTTAAATTGTGGTCTGCTGCAGACATAATCCTGCAACTTTAGATTGACACAGGAAGATTCACGAATGGCTGGAAAGATCCCCCTGTTGCTGCTCAGCCTGATGACCTTGCCTGCGACGGCCGCCTGTATCGGTGGCAACGATTTGGGTGAGGTCGAGTTCGAGCGCAACAGTTCTTACTTTAATCACAAAGGCAAAGCCGCACTGGACAGGCTGCTGGATGACAGCCAGCGGTTAAATGACGGTTATTTGTTGCTGGAGTTCAGTTTCAACAAGCAGATCAGTGACAAGAAATTACGTGAATACAATATGTGGCTGGCGCAGCGCCGGGTGGAAAGGGTAAAAAACTATCTGACCCAAAAGCAGCTGCCTCATCCGATGATCACCCGCATCCTCACCGCCGGTGATGAAGACAGGATCCTGTCACTGACCTTTTGTGAACATGGAGAAAGCGGCAGCAGTCAACTGGCTGCAGAATAATCTGCTGCCCGGACATCTTATTCAGCGTATTTAACGTTAGTCCATCGCTGTAGACCCGGCAGAACTTGACCGGGTTAACAGAATTTCAACTTCTCCCGTCAGCCCCAGAACAAAGCCGATACTATGGAATCAAATCAGCGAGTTATTGATTTCTCTTGGAGGTTTTATGGGTTCATCATGGAAATGGATCTACACCCTGCCGCTGCTTCTGCTCAGCTTTACTCTCAGCACTTTTAACGCATCAGCCGCAGATAATCTTTGGTACAGTCAGAGTGAGGCCGGTAAGGCACCGGACGTCAAGTTACACTTTTTCTGGTCAAAGACCTGTCCACACTGTGCCAAGGCCCATCCGTTTATTGATAGGCTGGCCCAGAAGTATCCCTGGGTGCAGCTGGACGCCAGATTGGTCAGCGATCCCGGAGTGTATGAACGCTGGCAGCAGATTGCCGAGGCGACCCACAGCCAGACCACATCCGTGCCTTTTGTTGCCATTTGTGGCCAGAGCATAGTGGGCTATACCAGTGATGAGGTCACCGGCCAGTTCATCGAACAGAAACTGCGTGAATGCTATGCCTCCCAGGGAGGCCAGCTGGATCCCAATCAAGCGCTGGAAGCGCCTGTTACTCTCGATTCCCCCCTGTTTGGCACCTGTGACAAGGATGCCGCCCCCGGCACCTGCGACACCGGCCTGCCCGTGCAGGCGACCAGCGCAGTGCAACCGGTGGAGCTGCCCTTTGTCGGCACTATTGCACCCGAGCAACTGTCGCTGCCATTGCTGACCCTGGTACTGGCCGGAGTGGATGCCTTTAACCCCTGCGCCTTCTTTGTGCTGCTGTTTTTGCTGTCGATTATGGTGAACGCCAAGAGCCGCGGCCGCATGTTGCTGGTCGGCGGTATCTTTGTGTTCTTCTCCGGACTGATTTACTTCCTGTTTATGACCGCCTGGCTGAACCTGTTCCAGCTGCTGGGGGCCGGAGGTGATGGCGGCACCATCATTCTGATCGCAGGGCTTATCGCGCTGGTCGCCGGCGCCATCAACATCAAGGAGTTCTTCTTCCACCGGGGCAAGGTGACATTATCCATGTCCACCGAAAATCGCACCGGCCTTATCAAGCGTATGGGCAAACTCTCCAGCGCCAGCTCACTGGGCGCCATGATAGTGGGCTCCACCGTGCTGGCAATTCTGGCCAACACCTATGAACTGCTGTGCACTGCTGGCTTCCCGATGATCTACACCAGCGTACTGTCGATGCATGATCTGGCTGCTGCCGAGCGCTATGCCTATCTGGCGTTTTACAACATTGTGTATGTCATTCCGCTGGCGACCATAGTGATTATCTTCGCCGCTACGTTGGGCAAGCGTAAACTGACCGAAAAAGAGGGTGAGGGCTTAAAACTGATGTCCGGCACCATGATGACCGGCATGGGCGCACTGTTGGTCGTTGACCCAACCTCAATGCAAAACCCGGTATTGGCTATCGGCCTGATTTTGGGCTCCATTGCGATCACTGCCAGCATTATCTATGGTCGCAGGTTATTGAATGGCAAAACAAAAAATCAGTCATCAAAGTAATGCGGCGGTAACGGCAGCCGCCAGCCGAGGGGCATTTTTACGCAAATGCCCCATTGGCACACTAAACTTCAACCTGAGGCTGCCGATAAACCCTGAGTGACGGATCACCACTAATGGTTAAATGGTGTATCGCCACAACCAAGCAAATGGCATATCGCCAAAAGAGAAGGAACGCACTATGACGCCAGTCAGTAACACCGGCTTCAATATTGCCATGAGCCATGTCAGCAAGATTGCCGAAATGAGCAAAAACCAGCAGAAAATTGAAGGCCAGATCGTCATGGATCTGATCAGCGCTGCCAGTGCACCCGCGCCATCTGCTGCACCTCAGCCAGTGGGTAATATTGGTCAGAACATCAATACCACGGCCTGATACTCTCGATGGCACCAAGCAAACACCGGCAATATTGCCGGTGTTTTTTTCTCCGCCGGGTACAGCACCGCTTAACGCTCGAACTGCACCAGCGTCGCGCGCTCGTTGCCAAGCACGGCTTCGTCATAAGCGTCCAGTTGATGATGGGTGATAAGATTACGCAGATCCCTGACATAATCCTTGCCCCTGGTTGAATAACGCTCCAGCGAACCGACCAGCTGATAACCTGTCAGCCGGTGCTGCGCCTTGAGCGCACGGCGAGCCTCCCACATGGGTTGATAGGCTTTGACCGTATTGAGGTTGTACACATAGGCCGCCGTTCCTTCAAACAAAGAGTTAAACGCTGCGACTTCGACATGACCGCCACGGGTGGTCAGATAGTGCTTGTGTCCCCTGGGATTGTGCTCGCCATAGAGCGCATCGCCCGCCACCGCAAAGTGACTGGTGCCCCAGCCGCTTTCATCCGTGCCCTGCGCCAGCATCATCCCCACAGGAATCACATCCAATTGCAACAGCAGTTGTTCCAGTGCTTTGTCCGTTACCTCATGACCCAGCCCGTAATGTGCCAGCAAACCCGCCAACCAGGTTTGCTCGGCCTCGGTGCGATTGGCAGGAGACAGGGCAACCAGCCCTTCCAGACGGGTGCGCACCGCTGAAATTTGCGCGTTGACAGCCAGAATATTGGGCAGCAATAACCGGATAAAATCACTGTCTTTCGCACGAAGCGGCGCCGCCGCCAAATCTTCCGGCAGATCCAGCGCAAACAGCGCAGGCACGGCATCGCCCTGTCTAACGCCCGCCAGCGTATATCCCAACTCATCCAGCCAGTCACCCAGCGCCCTGGCGCCCTTCAATGATTTGTGTCTGGCATCTTCAAACGGATGCGACTCCTGCTCGGGCAGCAGTGGAAGATCATCGGCCGCCCCCGGCAACGCCACCCACAAAGTACACAGGCTGATAGCCATCGCCCTGAGCCACCAGGCTCTGATATGGGAAAAATTCGCGTTCATGATATCGCCTCAAACATTGGTGAAACACAGGCCATAGTGTCTGACGGTCGTCACTGCCAGCGGTCAAATGCCGCCGTGACGGGTAAATTAACCATACAGTGACAGCTGCCCGGCTCAATCCCCTCATTGATGTTGCACTTTGGCATGCAAAGCGCGGGCAGAGAGCATCAGGCTCAGACATACGGCAACCACCAGAGTAACACATTGCAGCCATTGCTTTGCCTGCAGCAACTCAAACAAAAATGCCAGCAGTAACAGCAACATCAAGCCTCCGCCACCCAGCAGCAATGCGACATTGGCGCCACACTCCCGCCGGCGCTTCCAGGCGACACCAAAAACGCCCAGATAACAGGCCAGAAAGCCGATACTGGCAATGCTGGCGATGGAATCCAGCTCAAATCCATTGATCAGCATCAGCACAGTCAATACCAATATCCAGAAAGTGACTCCAGCCCGCTGGTGCGCCCGGGGTAACGGAACCACCGGCAAACTGCCATCGACAACCATGGCATCTGAAATAGATCTCAGGGAAAACAGACTGGCCATGATGGCCGAAGAGGTCGCAAACAGCGCGGCGCAGGTCACCAGCGTAAACCCCCACTGCCCCAGCACAGGTTTGGCCATCTGAGCGACCGCAGTGTCGGCGTATTTCAACAGCTGCACCCCCGGCACATTGGCCAGCATCACCCACGCCAGAATGACGTACAGCAGGATCACGGTCAGGATGGCGATGAAAAATGCCAGTGGCATGGTTCGGGCAGGAGACCTTACACTGGCGGAAGCATTGGCCATCATGCCAAACCCTGCATAGGCAAAAAACGCCAGTCCTATACTGGAAAACAGCCCGGACACAGGCAGTCTGACAAGCTCAGTCGCAGGCCTGTGATGCAGGGTCATCACGCCGGCGACAACCAGTAACAACAGGATCAGCAGTTTCAGCATCACCAGCACTGACTCCAGCTGCCCCACCTTCTGCGCGCCGAGATAGTTAACCCCAACGATCAGCAGCAAGATAGCCGAAGCCAGCAGATTGACCTGCTCAGTGGTCGGCACATCATGCAGCAATCTGGCGCCATAACTGCCAAACGCCTCGCTGACCATCGCCAGGGTAAGCATCAGGGTGATGAGGTAGAGATTGGAGAGCGTCAGCGCCAGACGACTGCGACCAAAGCCGAGGGAGAAAAATGCGATGACGCCGCCGCTGGAAGGAAAGGTTGCGCTCAACCGGGCATAGGCATACCCGGAAAACAGCGCGATCACGCCGGCAATAACAAACACCAGCCAGGTGAACTGACCGGCACGAATCGCTATCTGCCCAAGCAGCGCAAACACCCCGGCCCCGACCATGGAACCAATGCCCATGGCGACCACACCCCATAACGAGACGCGGCCGGGCAGATGGTTTTGGGCAGACAATTCTTCAGAATCTTTCATGGCACGCCTCCGACGGCGAACAAGCCCTGGCTTCACGGCAATCCGTCCGTGGCAACTCCCCAACGATTCAGTTCGGCGAGCTGGCGACGATAACTCACTGTCTATGACGCGTAAGATCGCAGGTCGGCCCGATAACCACAAATGATTTATCTTTCAGCCTTTACAGGGATTGCCCAATGATGCGCAATCCCCTAGCGTATAGAGAGATAACCACTGAGGATTTGATGATATGCGTCAGCTTTCCTGTTTCACTCTGCCTGTGGTGCTGGCCTTCAGCGCCCTGCCTCTGACGGCCAGTGCAGCCCCCTCTTATGACTGCAATAAAGCCGATGGTCAGGTGGAGCAAACCATTTGCCAGACCCCTGAGCTGCAACGACTGGACAACAAACTCCATGAGGTTTATCAGGCCGCACTCAAACAGGTTTCCGGCGAGGAAAAAAGCCTGATGAAAGCCTTTCAGAGGGGCTGGATAAAGGGGCGAAATGATTGCTGGAAAAGCGATAAGCTCGGCCAGTGTGTGGAAGATAATTACAAAACCCGCATCACAGAGCTGCAAATTCAGGCAGGGAAAGTCACAGTGCCGGCCCCCGTTACCTTCCAGTGCAAAACCCAAAACCTGATGGTGTATTTCTACAACGACACCGAAGTGCCGGTGGCGGTGATCAATGAGCTCAATCCCACCACGCCGGATCAGCAGATTTACGCCTTCATCAGCCGCAGTGCCTCGGGTGCCAAATATGAAGCGCAGAATCTGACCTTCTGGACCAAGGGGGATGAAGCCACACTCATTCGCTACGGTATGCCAGATGAAACCTGCCGTCAGATGCCTCAGACATCCAGCAGTCAATAACGCTTCCGAGATAAAAAAACGCCTGCAAATGCAGGCGCTTTCTTTGTTCAATCATTAAGTTACTGGTTATGCAGCGACCTCAGTGACTTCCTCTTCGCTGTGGCGAATAAGGTAATCAAAGGCCCCCAAAGAGGCGGTAGCACCGCTGCCCATGGCGATGATGATCTGCTTATAGGCAGAGTTGGTCACATCACCGGCGGCAAATACGCCTGGCAGAGAAGTTTGCCCCTGACCATCGACAATAATCTCGCCGCGAGGAGTCAGATCCACAGTACCTTTAAGCCATTCAGTGTTGGGCACCAGACCGATCTGCACGAAAATCCCGGCCAGCTCAACATGGTGGCTGTCACCTGACACGCGGTCAGTATAGTTCAGTCCGGTCACCTGCTTGCCATTGCCCACCACTTCCGTGGTCATGGCCTGGGTAATAATGGTGATATTGCCCATGGACTTAGCTTTACGCTGCAGCACTTCATCGGCGCGCAGTTTGGCATCAAACTCCAGCACAGTCACATGCTCAACAATGTTGGCCAGGTCAATAGCCGCTTCAATGCCTGAGTTACCGCCACCGATCACCGCCACTTTCTTGCCTTTGAACAGCGGGCCATCACAGTGTGGGCAGTAAGCCACACCTTTGCCGCGATACTCTTTCTCGCCGGGCACATTCATTTCACGCCAGCGGGCACCGGTGGCCAGCAACACAGTGCGGCTTTTGAGCACAGCGCCGTTGGCCAGTTCCAGTTCAAACAAGCCGTTTTTGCGCAGTGCAACCGCCTTGTTATTGTTCATCACATCCACGTCATAGTCGCGCACATGGGCTTCCAGATTGGCCACCAGTTTCGGGCCTTCGGTCGCTTTTACCGAGATAAAGTTCTCAATGCCCACGGTTTCAGACACCTGACCGCCAAACTTGTCGGCCAATACGCCGGTACGCAGGCCTTTACGCGCTGCATAAATCGCCGCGGAGGCACCGGCCGGGCCACCGCCCACCACCAGCACTTCAAAAGCCTCTTTGTCAGCCAGCGCTTCGGCCTGGCGCGCTTCGGCACCGCTGTCCAGACGATTCAGGATCTCGGCCAGAGTAATACGGCCCTGAGCGAACAGCTCACCATTGAGGTACACAGACGGCACCGCCATGATATTGCGTTCAGTCACTTCGTCCTGGAACAGCGCGCCATCAATCATCACGTTGGTAATGTTGGGGTTGATGGCCGCCATCATGTTCAGCGCCTGCACTACATCCGGGCAGTTCTGGCAGCTCAGCGACACATAAGTTTCAAAGCGGTATTCGCCGGGCAGATCGCGGATCTGGGCAATCTGTTCTTCGCTGAGTTTCAGCGGATGGCCACCTGTGTGCAGCAGTGCCAGTACCAGTGAGGTGAATTCATGCCCCATGGGTAAGCCGGCAAAGCTGATGCTGGTTCCCCGGATTCCGGTGACTTGCATGGAAGGTGTGCGCAATGGGTTCGCAGTGCCACTTTTCACCGATACCAGAGCTGACAAAGACGCAATGTCTTCGGCCAGGTGCACAAGTTCCTGTGCTTTGGGGCTGGCGTCGGCTGACACGATAAGCTCAACCGGGCTCTTGAGGTTTTGCAGATAGGTTTGCAGTTGATTTTTTAAGTTCGTATCCAACATGTTGGCTCCCGATAAATACTGGTATTGCTGAAAAATAGGCTGAAATTAAGCAGGTTCAGAGACAGCACGGCCCGGGCATTCGGGTGAAGGCCCGGGCCGTGGTTGATGAGGCTCAGCGCGGCGGATTGAGCCGCTGACGCTGGCCTGACATCATCCTGTCAGACTGTCAGTTAGATCTTGCCAACCAGGTCCAGAGAAGGTGCCAGAGTTTCTTCACCTGGCTGCCACTTGGCTGGGCAAACTTCGCCGTCGTGAGTCGCAACATACTGAGCAGCCTGCACTTTACGAACCAGCTCGCTGGCGCTGCGGCCGATACCCAGGTCGTGGATTTCAGCCACTTTGATTTGACCTTCCGGGTTGATGACGAAAGTGCCGCGCAGTGCCAGACCTTCTTCCTCAATCATCACACCGAAGTTGCGGCTGATGTTTCCGGTTGGGTCGCCGATCATCGGGAAGTTGATCTTGCGAATGGTATCAGAAGTGTCGTGCCATGCTTTGTGGGTGAAGTGAGTGTCGGTAGACACTGAGTAAACTTCAACGCCCATGGACTGCAGCTTCTCGTAGTGGTCAGCCATATCACCCAGTTCAGTTGGGCAAACGAAGGTGAAGTCAGCTGGGTAGAACATCACTACAGACCACTTGCCCAGCAGGTCCTGCTCAGACACAGCAACGAATTCGCCGTTGTGGAAAGCAGTGGCGTTGAAAGGCTTGATGGTGGTGTTGATGATTGACTGTGCCATATCTTTAAAGCTCCATTAATCGTTGAATTTCATTTGATTCTTGATTGGGGAGCAGTGCCATCTCCCCGTCGATGTGGTGAATAGTACGCACCGGAATCGATTAGGGAAAGATGATAAAAACAATAGGGCTAATCGATTTTTGTGATAACCAATAATGGCAACATACAATTATCGATTGACGACTCAAACCAACCGTCAAAAACAATATTCTTTTAACATCTCGTACACTATCATGGCAGCATTAAAAATGGCCTGAACGACAATGTCTTACCATGATTAACGTCCTGATCTTACTGCTTGTAATGGCATTGCCCGGTACGGCTTCCGCCAATAGCGCAGACGTGCTGCAATTGCTGACCAATGAGCCGCTCAATACTCAGGCACTGCCGGCTGTTGCACCCGAGTACCAGTACCGCGATAAACTGCAGCGGGATACACCAAGAGGCGCACTCAATGGATTTCTGACTGCGGCCTATCAGCAGGATTATGAAAAAGCAGCCAAATTCCTGGATACCCGGTTTCTTCCCCAGCAACTGAGCAAAGCCCAGGAAGCTGAATACGCCCGACAGCTGCACGCCATCATAGAGCGTAATCTGTGGCTCAATCTTGACGATATCGATGACTCTCCGGACGGATTTGCCAATGATGCCCTGCCCGCGTTTCGCGACCAATTCGGCAGCATCACCATTCAGGATCGGGAAATCCCCCTGTTGCTGCAACGGGTCCCCGATGCACAGCTTGATAAAATCTGGAAAATCTCCAACGCCACCGTGGCTCAGGTACCGGTGCTGTATGAGGAATTGGGTTACGGCCCGCTGAGCGAATGGCTGATTGCGGTGATCCCTAGCGGCCACCTGTTTAAAGTTAACCTGTGGGAAATCGCCCTGCTGCTGATTTACCTGAGCAGCGCCTTCCTGATTGTCTGGCCACTGACCTTTGTCAGCGCCTGGGTGCTCCGTAAAGCCAGCTTTCCCATCAGCCAGGATCTGGCCGCCGTCATCAGCGGCCCGTTATTTGCCTTTCTGGCCCTGAGTCTTGATCAGCTGTTGCTGCAAAACGTCACCCTGACCGCCGCATCCCAGGCCATAGTCAACTACGGGGTGCTGTTCTTTTTCAGCAGCCTGTGGCTTGGCTGGGCAGCGATTGGCCTGCTGCAACATGGCATTAAGAAACGCCTGGCCGACAATGGCAATAAACATGCCGCCGCCATGGTTCGCCCCATGCTGACGTTCGTACGTATCATTCTGGTGTGCTTTGCCATCATTCTGTGGATGGAATACCGGGGATTCAATGCCACCGCACTGCTGGCTGGTATGGGGGTGGGTGGAGTGGCGCTGGCACTGGCATCAAAACAAACGCTGGAGAACTTTATCGGTACCATGACGCTGTACAGTGCAGCGCCGCTGAAAGTCGGTAACCTGTGTAGCTTTGGTGGCATACGCGGCACCATTGAAGAGATAGGCCTGCGCAGTACCAAGGTACGCACCATAGACAGAACCCTGATTTTCGTGCCCAACGCCAAGCTGGCGGAAATGGAAATCGAAAACATTTCCGAGCGGGAAAAAATCCGCTTTACCACAGATCTGCGCCTTGAATACGGCACCAGCACCGCCCAGCTGCGCTGTATCATCGACGATATCAAGGCGCTGCTGGAGAGCCATGAAAAGGTAAACAAGTCGCCATTGCGGGTGACATTCAAGGGTTTTGGCGCCTATGGTCTGGAGGTCAATATCTTCGCCTATGTAGGCACCAAAAGTCTGCCGGATTATCAGTACGCCGCGCAGGAGCTGAATCTGGGGATCATGGAAATCGTTGAGAAACACGGCTCGCAAATCGTCGCCGCCCCCTTTGACGGCGCAGGCGGAAAATAGCGCGGCCGTTCAACCCGCTTGCGACCAACAAAAAGCCCCGTCATCCGGGGCTTTTCATTATCTTTGCGCAAGGCAGGCCTTATTTAGCCTGCTCAGTGATCAGCCAATGGCTGAGCAAACGCACGCCGTGACCGGTGGCGCCGGCTGGCGAGACACTGGTGCCGCCTGCGGCCAGTGCATTGCCGGCGATATCCAAATGGGCCCAGCGACTGTCACCGGCAAACTCCTTGAGGAACATGGCCGCCACCGACGCACCTGCCGTGCTGCCGGTATTTTTCAGATCGGCAATATCAGATTTCAGCTCATCGCCATAGGCCTTGGCCAGCGGCAGACGCCACAACTTCTCACCGACTTGCTCACCGGCAAAAGTCAGCTCAGTAATCATCTGGCTATCATCACTGAACAGGCCAGTAAATTCACGGCCCAGCGCCCGCACCTTGGAGCCGGTCAGGGTCGCCACATCCACAATCATACTTGGTTGATAATGCTGGCGGGCATACCACAGGCCATCAGCCAGAATAAGCCGTCCTTCGGCATCAGTATTGGTCACTTCCACTGACTTGCCTGCAGCCGTGCGCACCACATCGCCGGGACGCAGCGCTCTGTCAGACACCATGTTTTCCGCCAATGGCATCACAGCCACCACATTCACCTGTGCCTGCTGCATCGCCATGGCTTTGATTGTGCCAAGAACCGTCGCGGCGCCGGCCATATCCGACTTCATGTTGGTAATAGAGGAGCCTTCGGCCTTGATGTTGTAACCGCCTGAGTCAAAGGTAATACCCTTGCCCACCAGCGCGATGGGAGCGGCATCGCTGCCCTGCCACTGCGCCACAACCAGCATAGGTTCACGTTCACTGCCCTTGCCAACGCCTACCAGTGCGCCCATATTCAGAGCTTCCAGCTCTTTACGGCCCAGCACTTTGACCTTAACGCCCAGCTTTCTCAGCTTCATGGCTTCTTCGGCAAAGCTGGCCGGGTACATGTCACCGGCGGTGATATTGGTCAGGTCCCGCGCCAGAAAGACGCCACCTTCCACCGCCTGCAATTGCCTGTGTGCCGCCTGCGCCGCGTCGACATTTTCAGTGATCAGTTGGTAATGCTTTGGCTCTGAGGCAGAAGCCTTGTAGTGAGTAAACTGATAGCTTTTCAGCTCCACGCCATGGGCAAACTGGGCTGCAAAAGTCTGGCTGTCAGCAATGCCTTTACTGAGCACACTCACCTGCTGCTGTGGCAACGTTCCCAGTTTGACAGCAACACTGGCGCCCAGCGCCGCCATCTCACCGCGAGTCAGGGCATCGTCACCCAGACCAACCAGCAGCAAACGATCGGCCTTGATACCCGTTGGCGCCAGCAACTCCAGCAACTGTCCCTGAGCGCCTTTGAATTGCGCCGCGGCGGCAGCACGCTTGAGCTGGACCTGAGTTTCGCCGGGCAGTGTTTCGGCACCATACAGCTGGCCATCCTGCTGCTGAAACAGCACCAGGGTGTCAGACTGGCCTTGGTCATCAGCAGCAAAACTGAAGGTTTCTGCCGATGCGCTCAGCGTCATCAGACAGGATGCAGCGAGCAAATTCAGGGTGAAGAGGGGCTTTGTCATGTTGCGGGTACTCTTTGTAATTATATTGAGGTTGTTCTTATGCTTTTAGAGGCCGCAGGATAGCAAAAAGAGTTACGCTGATTAAGGTTGATAACGCGCCGATTAACAATGCGTTACATTTATTTTCTGGCGCCGGGATATTTTACTGTGGAAGGCGCTCCCGAACTTCGGGAGCGTGTGTGGACAATCAGAATAAGGGGTTATTCCCAGGGGCCGAAACGGCTCATGCTGCGCGCCGCCTGATAGTCCATCCGGGATGACAACTCGTCAATGGCCGTTTTGAGCCCTTCGGTTCTCAGGGTTCCGGGTTTGCGGGCGGCGAAGATCACCCAGTTGCTGCCGCTGGTCAGACAGGCGTACACCTCGGCAAAACTGTTTTGCAGACGCTCAAGCAGTGCTCTGTCGCGGCTGTGTTCTTTCCAGCAGTTGAGCACCAGCATGCCATCGGCCTTGAGCAACCGCAGCGCGCCATCGATAAACGCCTGCGACAGCTGATTTTCATCCACCCCGTCATTGGTGTAGATATCGGCAAAGATAAGATCTACCCGCTTGTGATCGCTGCAGGTGACAAACTTCAGCGCATCATCTTCAATCAGCTGCAGCTTTTTGCTGGCCTGTACCCGGAAGAACTTCTGGGCAGCGGCAATCACCGCGGGGCGCAGCTCCACGGCAGTCAGCTTGAGTCCGGCATCATAATGACGCAGCGCATGCACCATAGAGCCACCACCCAGCCCCAGCACAACAGCGGATTTGGGTTGGCAGAACATCAGGCTGAGCAGCATCGCCTGGATATAGGTGTGCTGCGGCACGTGAGGAGCGGACTTGAGCTGTTTGCTCTGCTCATCGTTGTCACCGAACGACAGTAACCGAAACTGGTCATCTTCCAGCACCCGGATGTCACCCAGTGCATCCTTGTCCTGCCATAGCAGGGTGTAATCAGACATGAAATAGCCTTGAGGCTGACGAAAAGCCGAAATTATACGTTGGAGCCTCTCCGTTGGCGACGACAACAACTGCATACAGGTGTAATTGATATTGATGATACTCAATCCATCAGCAACCTATGACAAACCAGCACAACGGACAGCAAACAATTCACCACCAGTCACAACCATTCACCCCGAATCGCTAACCACAACTTGTGACATCAGGCACAGATGCAAACTCAGCCACGGCTAAAATCTGCGCTCCAAAAAATGTCTGACACTATTAACTTCGGGATTTGAACGATGAAACTGAGCAAAGTAGGCGCCGGTGTTGCGCTGCTGATCTGCACTCAACTGGCAGGTTGTATGGGACAAATGGGCCTGAGTGGTCTGGTGACCAAAGGCAACCTGAGCGTGGTTGACAACCGTTATGGCCGTGCCGGTCTGTATATGCTGATGGCACCTGTTTACGGTATTGCTGCGACTGCTGATCTGTTCATTTTCAACAGCATCGAATTCTGGACCGGCAAAAACCCGATTACCGGTAAGTCTCCTGCACTGGTGGATACCCCAATCAACTCCATCATCAAGGTTAACGACAAACTGGACAAGGACCTGACCACTGCACCGGTTAAGCTGACCCAGGCCCGCATGACTGCGATTGATGCTGATACCCTGGCCATGACCATGACCTACGAAGATGGCAGCGAGCAGGTAATGACCGGTCGCAAGCAGGGCGATATGGTTGACTTCTATCTGGACGGCCAGTTTATTGCCAGCGTCAGCACCGATGAACTGCAGGCTTATGTGGCACAGCGCGCGTAATCGCGTTTGAGTGTTACAACCGCAAAAGGGCAGCGTCAGCTGCCCTTTTCGTTATATCCGGTCAACTGCTACAGCAACACCCGCTTGAAAAAGGCCACCGCCTTCTGGCACATCAGCAGCGCCAGCTCTGGATCATACCTGTTATCTTCATCCCTCATAAAGGCATGCTCGGCATTGACCTCAGTCCAGCTGAAATTACACTCCTGGGCATTCAGTTCCCGATAAATCAGCTCCCGGCCCTCGACCGGCACATGCGGGTCCTGACGGCCGAACACCAGCTGGAGCTCCCCCTGAATATCGCCGCAGCGCATCAGCGTTTGATTACCCGGTTGACTGGGCAAAGCATTGGAATGCAAATCCGTGGCATACAGACAAAATGCACCGCGAATATCCGGATTCAGCGCCGCCCGAAACGCCAGATGTCCACCGATACACACACCTATGGCACCTATCTGGCAGGAGCAAAACGCCTGTGCCCGGGCAAAATCCACCAGCGCGACGGTGTCGGAATCGTGGCTTTCCAGCGGCTTGGAGTGTTTATCAGCGTTGCCCTTGTCTTTGCCCACATCGTCGTAGCCCAGCACAGTGCCCAGAGCATTGAGCTCGTGGAATATCTCAGGAACCAGCACCACAAAACCGTGTCCGGCCAACGCCGTCGCCAGCCGGGAAATTGGCCCGGTGTGCTGGAAAATCTCGGAGTAAAATATCAGGCTGGGGAAAATCCCCTCTCGCTCAGGTCGATACAGGTAGGTTCGCATCACACCTGTCGGGGTGGCAACATCATGAACTTCCCGGGTCACTTTCATAGCTCAGTTCCTTGATCAGCAGGTGACTTGTAAGCCTTCAGTACGGTGCGCTTGTCAGAACAGCTCGTTACCGCTGCGCTCTCCCTTCAGGACAGCATGGGCGTTGGACAGCGTGGTATTGGCGATGGAATCCAGGGCCTCTTCAGTCAGAAAGGCCTGGTGGCCGGTAAACACCACGTTATGGCAGGCTGACAGACGACGGAAGACATCGTCCTGAATAATCTCATTGGATTTGTCCTCAAAGAACAGATCCTGTTCGTTTTCATACACATCCAGCCCCAATGAACCTATTTGCCCGGTCTTCAGCGCCTCCATTGCATCGAAGGCATTGAGCAAACTGCCCCGGCTGGTATTGATGACCATGACTCCCGGTTTCATCTTCGCGAAGGTTTCAGCCCGCAGCAGATGGTGATTGGCTGCCGTCAACGGACAATGCAGGCTAATAATATCGCACTGGGGCAACATGGCCTCAAGTGACACATAGGGCACGCCCAGAGCCTCCACCGCCGGATTGGGATAGGGATCGAAGGCCAGCACCTTACAGCCAAACCCCAGCAGAATGCGGATAGTTGCCAGACCGATTTTACCAGTCCCTATCACACCAACTGTCTTGCCGTACATGTTGAAGCCCACCAATCCATCGAGGTTGAAGTTGGCATCCCGGGTACGCTGATAAGCTTTATGAATTTTGCGATTAAGCGTGAGCATGATAGCGATGGTGTGCTCCGCCACCGATTCAGGTGAGTAAGCCGGCACGTTCACCACCTGCATCCCCAAACGTTTGGCGGTTTCCAGATCGACATTGTTAAACCCGGCGCAGCGCATGGCGATAACTCTGGTGCCGTGGGCGGCCAGCTCCTCCAGCACAGGGGCGCTGAGGTCATCATTTACGAAGGCGCAGATCACTTCAAAGCCGTGAGCCAGCAGCAGGGTCTTGGCCGACAGCCTGAGATCGAAATATTCAATTTCGGCATCGAAGTTGTCCTTGATTGCATTGAAATGCTGCATGTCGTAATGCTTGGCGCTGAAAAAGCCGATCTTCATCTTTTATCTCCTTCATCCGGGCACTCGCCTGCCCCGCAATGGCTTTGAGTGTATTGCATTCGCCGGTCTTTGTCCTGTGCTTCCGCCCGGCGCGCAGGCAAAGAAAAAGCGGGCACTGAGGCCCGCTTTCGAGTGTGTTACCCTGGCATTTGTTTGGAATGTTTGGGTATTACTTGTTTTCCTGCTCAGCGTACTTGGCGGCGTCAGTACCGGCGATACGACCGAAGGTCACGATATCGGAGATAGCGTTACCACCCAGACGGTTGGCACCGTGTACCCCACCGGTAATTTCACCGGCTGCGTACAGACCCTGAATGATGTTGCCCTTGGCATCTTTCACTTCGCCCTTGGTGTCGATAACCACGCCACCCATGGTGTGGTGAACAGCTGGCTTGACTTCAATGGCGTAGTAAGGACCGTGGTTCAGCTCACGAGGCATGTTTGGACGACCAAACTGCTCATCCTTGCCGCTGGCAACAGACTTGTTGTAAGCCGCTACAGAGGCTTCCAGGTTCTTGGCAGGAACGCCCATCTCCTTGGCCAGATCGGCCAGGGTAGCGCCCTCTTCCACGATGTGCAGGTGCACATAACCTTCAATCTTGCTCAGAGACTTACGTACTGCGTCATCAAATACCAGATAAGCACTGGCGCCTTTCTGTGCCAGAATCGCAGCAGAGGCCTTATCACGGGTGGTGATTTCGTTGACGAAACGGTTACCTTCGCGGTTGATCAGAATCGCACCGTTACCACGAACCGCCTCAGTCACCATGACACCGCCCACTGGAGAGTAGGTTGGGTGCGCCTGGATGTATTCCAGATCGCGGGTCGCAGCGCCAGCCTGCATCGCCACATCCAGACCGTCACCGGTTGCACCTGGGTGGTTGGTGGCAGCAAAACCTTTGAGTTTGGCGTCATACTTGGCCACGCGTTCGTTGTTGCGGGCAAAACCACCGGTAGCCAGTACCACGGCATCTGTCTTGATGACGTAGTAACCTGTGTGCTCACCTTTCACCAGTACACCGGTGACTTTGCCGCCGGCTTCCAGAATACGCACCACGCGGCTGTTCATACGAATGTCGGTACCACGCTCAACAGCAGCATCCCACAGCACCTGAGCCACTTCGGCACCCACACCGGCACCACCGGTTGGACGGTGAGAACGGTTCACACTGGCACCGCCCATACGGCCAACGTCGTTCATATCGGCGCCCATGCTCATCAGCCAGTCAATGGAGTCAGACGAGTTGTTGGCCAGTACTTTAACCAGTTCAGGATCATTGATGTTACGACCACCTTTCATGGTGTCTTCGATCATGATGGATTTCTTATCCTGAATACCCAGTTTCGCCTGAGGCTTGGTTTCGGCAGCATTCATACCACCGGCAGCCAGCTTGGTGTTACCACCAGGAATAGGTTCTTTTTCCAGCAGGATCACAGAAGCACCATTGTTGCGGGCAGCAACCGCAGCGGCCAGACCAGCACCGCCGGAACCGATAACAACCACGTCAGTAGACTCGGTTGGACCTGCGGCAATGGCCTGATCCTGGGCTTTCTTGTCTGCATCAACAGGCACGAACTTACGTTCCCACTTGCCCTGGAATGGCATGTCATAACCGAAGCTGTGGCACGCATCGCAATAAGCTACTGATTTTTCGTGGCCTTTATGACAAGCGGTACAGGCAATATCACCGATCAGGTGAGAAGAATGGGGAGAGACGATGTCTTTCGGATCATTGGCTGCAACCTCTTTCAAGTCGCCGTGACACGCCACGCACTGGGTATTTTCATACTTGAGGTTGTCATCGGTTGGCCCTTTTTCAGAGGCGTGGCAGTTTTCACAACCACCCATTTCAGTGTGAAAATCCGCCAGATATTCGGCATCGGCATAGGCCATGCCACTCATACAGGCAGATACCAGTGCTGCCAGCGCAGTTTTACGCAACACAGATTTCATGATCATTAAGCTCCCCATCCATTTTTTTCTGCAGGTGTCATCAACAGGGCATCCTAAAACACTGCAAAACAAGAAATTAAAACAATAAGATGCCACTTCGCGCCAAAAACATAGCACTATCTAAATAGAGGTATAGCTACCGGCGTCACAAATCGATACAAGCGGGTCAAGCTGAGTCAAAAACTGGAATCTGAGTAGAATTCTGCGGATAAAATTATTAATTTAAATTTATCATTTTATGGCCATTTGTTGAGCAAGCGTGCGGCTGTGATCGGCGCCCGTTCTCTCACCGGACAGAACCTGCTAGTCTTGCCCTTTTCAGAGCCATTCTTCACCAATGAAACAGTCACAGATTTCTGAGAAACAGTTCTGGGTACAGCGGCTGGGGAAAACCAGTCTGCGTGCTCTGCATATTCTGGGCATTGCCGGTTGTGGCGGCGGTATCTTATTGAACGTGCCCCAAGCCCAATGGTTGAATTACTGGATACTGGCGATGATCACCGGCAGCGCGCTGATGCTCTGGGAAGTGGTGCGCGACTGGCGCTGGCTGATCCAGCTTAAAGGCGTACTGACACTGGTAAAAATCCTGCTGCTCATACTGTTTATTCCACTGCCTGAGTACAAATCTGCCCTGTTTGTCATCATTCTGCTGCTGTCTGTGGTGGTATCCCACGGCCCTTCCGGCCTGAGACATTACTCAGTGGTACACCGCCGCCGTCTGGATGGCAAAAAAGAGATCAAAGGCTGATGTCTGACTTGCTGCAGCGCTTCCCCTGGCCTGACGCTGGTGCGCACATTCTGGATTTGGCCTGCGGCACGGGACACAGGGGATTAAGGGCACTTGAGAAAGGATATAGGGTCACGTTTCTGGACCGGGATCCGGGACGTTTGCTGCCACAGGTGGCACAACATCCCCATGCCATAGTCAGGGCACAGGATCTGGAAACAGGTAACAGTGAACTTGGAGAGCAGCAATACGATGCAGTCTGGGTATTCAACTATCTGCACCGGCCACTGATGCCCCTGATAGCCAAAGCAATCAAACCCGGCGGCATACTGGTTTATGAGACTTTTACAACCCGGCAAGCGACCATAGGCAACCCCGACAATCCGGCCTTTCTGCTTAATAAAAATGAACTGCAACAGACATTTGCCAATTGGCAACAGTTGCATTACTTTGAGGGGTATCTACCGGGTCTGAATCAGGGTCAGTTCAAGGCACAGCTTATCGCCCGTAAACCAGACTCAGACTGATGCAGTAACGCTTCAGGTCACTCCCGGCCTTAATATGCAACCGGATGCAAAGTATACCGCGGCATACCAACAAGGAGTGACAGTGTTTCCCTACCCTGATGCCTATCGGCAAATGCTGCCGCCACTGACCACAGTCGCCATGATAATGTGGGCGATTCCCGCCGCGCTGATATTCCCCGATGGCTCGGCGATGGCCAACTATCCACTGTTTATGTTGTTTGCCCTGGTGCTTGTAGAGCACCTGTATCTGATTTGGCAGGCGCAGGGAATGAGTCGGCTGGACCAATGTTTTTACGCGCTGGTGCACTGTCCGCTGGCGTTTGTGGTGTGGACCTTCAGCATTATGCATGTTGGCGGCAAAGGCTTTTGAACCGCCGCCGGGCTTGCCTTGCCGGCAGAACCTGAGTATCTTTGCCGCGCCCAAACTACGCCGGTAACCAGCATGCCCGATTTTATCTACCAACCTCCCACAGATCCCTGGCTCGATGTACTTTACGAAGACAAAGACATCATGGTGGTGGATAAGCCGTCCGGCCTGCTCTCTGTACCGGGCCGCGATCCGGCCCACAGAGACAGCACTTATGCCCGTATTCTGGAGCAGCATCCCAACGCTCAGATAGTTCACCGGCTGGATATGGCGACCTCCGGAGTGATAGTAGTGGCCCTGCGCCGCAGTGCCGAGCGCGAACTCAAGCGCCAGTTCCGTGACCGGGAAACCCATAAAATCTACTACGCCAGAGTCGCCGGACACGTGCGCCCCGAGGGTGGCAGTGTGGATTTGCCGCTGATCTGTGACTGGCCCAACCGCCCCAAGCAAAAAGTCGACCACAGCATTGGCAAACCTTCACTGACGCATTATGAAGTGGTCAGTTACGGCAAGCGCTCCACGCTGGTGAAACTTACGCCCATCACAGGGCGGTCGCATCAGCTGCGGGTGCACATGATGGCATTGGGACACCCAATCCTCGGTGACGGCTTTTATGCCGATCCGCTGGCGAAACGCCTTGCCGATCGTTTGCTGCTGCATGCTGCCGAGCTGACCATTACCCATCCTTACTCAGGTCAGCCCATGACTTTCCGCGCACCGGTGCCTTTTGAACAGGCCAGCGAAGCGCAGTAAGTGGTGCCGGCCATGACGAATGGAAGCTGCCACCGGAGATGTCATCAGTAATACCGGCATTTAGGATCAGGATACTTCACATTATTGGCTTTTTGACTGGCAAATTTTCATCAGAAATCGTAAATTACCTACTAATCATAAATAAAAGCAGTGATTTACGATGGAAATTTCCTTTCAGCGCGACAAACTGGATAACCAAATCCTCGAAGCCCTGATGCAAGATGCCAGAACGCCTTTTGCAGAGTTAGCCAAACGCTTTGGCGTCAGTGCCGGTACCATCCATGTACGGGTAGAGAAGATGAAGCAGGCCGGAATTATCACCGGCGCACAAATCACAGTGAACCCCAAGGCGCTGGGTTATGACGTATGCTGCTTCATCGGCATCAATCTTAAAAGCGCCGGTGATTATCCCGCTGCCATCGCTAAACTCAATGCACTGGAAGAAGTAGTGGAAGCCTACTACACCACCGGCAATTACAGCATTTTCGTCAAAGTCATGTGCCAATCCATCGACGGCCTGCAGCATGTGCTTATCAACCGTATTCAGTCTATCGATGAGATTCAGTCCACCGAAACCCTGATCAGCCTGCAAAACCCCATTGTCCGTGCAGTTAAACCCTGAATCATGACTCGGCCCGGTCATCGCCGGGCTTTCCCTTTGTCACCATCCCCGTTAAAAATACAGCCACAAACCCTGTAACCACTCCTTTGACATGCTCCTGCTGCCCCGTTATAGCCAAAAAGTATCGAAACACATGTTAACTACATGTTTATTTTGTGATACACAGATACAGGACTTTGGAGATTAACTCCCGAGATCGGCAAGCAATCCTACATAAGCACTATCCCGATTGAGATGAGCCGGTATCCAGCCACCCTGTGAAAGACCCGGAAGTCTGAGACTTCAACTGCGGCGGCTAAAGAGCAGTACTCTGCCCACTGGCAACCACTCTTCTGATAGTCATGGATTGGAAATAATAACAAACCAAATCAACCTGTAACGGCTAGATTTGGGAGCAGTCAAGGAAGGTTAAAGTGAAAACCAAAATCGCGTTGGCAGTATCAGCTGCTTTAATGTCATCGTTGCTGACCGGCAACATCCACGCCCAGGAAGTCCGCATCACTCAATTAAGCAAGAGTGCTGCAGATCTGGATAACATCCCAGCATCCACAACCAAACAGGCAGCAGCTCAGGAACAAACGGTATTCATGCCTGAAGCAGGCCTGGATGGACAGGCGTACCGCTACATAGTGCGTCTTGAAGACAGCCCGGTTGCACTGTATGAGGGCAACATCGCAGGTTATCCGGCAACCACCACGAAAAGCGCCGGCGAGAAACTGGATGTCACCAGTCAAAAGGTCGTTAACTACCGCTCGTTCCTGCGCAATAAACAGAATGATGTGCTTAAGTTGGCGCAGGCCAGCATAGGCAAGCTGGATATCAAACAACAAACCACCCTGGCCTATAACGGTATGGTCATTAAGATGACCCAGGAACAGGCCAAGAAACTGGCGAAGGTACCGGGAGTCGCGCATATCTACCGTGAAACCCTGAGATATCCCAATACCGATTCAGGTCCAGCGATTATCAAAGCCCCGGCCATCTGGAATGGCACCTTGCCCAACACTCAGAGCAAAGGTGAAGGCATGATCGTCGGGATCATTGATACCGGTGTTAACACAGATCATCCCTCCTTTGCGGATGTTGGCGGTGATGGCTACGATCACACCAATCCATGGGGACCCGGGGTTTACTCAGGTGACTGTGCCGGTGATTTCCCACAACTGTGTAACGACAAACTGATCGGTGTTCACAGCTGGCCAGAAGTCACTGATGAGTATGCCGATTATGATCCGGATGTACCGGCCAACGGTGAAGACCACAATGGTCACGGCTCCCACACCGCCAGCACGACTGCAGGTAACGTGCTGATTAATCAGAACGTACCGGATGTCGACAACAAAGATTCCGGCGTCGTATTTGAGCATGTATCCGGTGTTGCTCCGCACGCCAATATCGTGTCCTATCAGGTTTGCCGTCCAGGCGAGCGTGATGCTATCGCCTTTAATGGTTGTCTGCCTTCGCTGACAGTGCTGGCGGTTGAACATGCCATCGAAAATGGCGTGGACGCTTTGAATTACTCCATCGGCGGCGGTACCAGCAACCCCTGGAATGATGCCGATGCCCAGGCGTTTCTGGCTGCCCGCAAAGCAGGTATCCATGTGGCAACATCAGCCGGTAACGACGGTCCGGATCCGCAGACTGTCGGTTCACCCGGTGATGCCCCCTGGATCACCACAGTGGCGGCGTACACCCACGACCGTGACTTCTCTGACAAAACCATCAGCGACTTCACCGGTGGTGACACCACAGCGCCTGAAGCATTGACCGGTAAGGCAATGACAGGCGGTATTAGCGGACCTATCGTGTATGCCGGTGATTTCGAAAATGCTAACGATCCCGGCAATGACCCGGCACAGTGTCTTGAGCCATTCCCGGAAAATACCTTTGCGGCAGGTACCATAGTGGTATGTGACCGCGGAGTTATTGCCCGTGTGGATAAAGGTCGTCATGTTCAGGCAGGCGGCGCCGCCGGTCTGGTACTGGCCAACCTGCAGGGCGAAGCCACCAGCGTGGTTGCCGATGCTCACGTTATCCCGGCCATTCATATCGATGCGGATCAGGGTGATGTATTGCGTACCTGGCTGGCATCCGGTGAGGGTCACACTGCCACTATTGGTGGTACCGAAGTCATCCATGATGCAGCGCTGGCCAAAATTGCCGCTGACTTTACCTCCCGTGGCCCCAATGGCTCAGTACCTGATGTGATTGTGCCATCCGTTGCTGCACCTGGCGTGCGCATCTTCGCGGCCTATGCCAACGACCAGTCCGCTGGATTTAAAGAGTTCCCTGATCCCAGTGATTTTGGCTTCCTCAGTGGTACCTCGATGGCCAGCCCTCATGTGGCAGGCGCGTTAACCCTGCTGGCGGCTACCCGTCCAGATTGGAGCCCGGCTGAAGTGCAATCTGCACTGATGCTGACAGCGGATCAGAACACCTTCAAAGAGGACGGCAAGACACCATCCGATTTCTTTGATATGGGCGCAGGTTTCATCAATATCGAAGCGGCCGCTCAGTCATCTCTGGTACTGGATGAGAACTATCTGGGCTACCAGAAAGGCAATCCGGCACAGGGTGGCAAGCCATCACAAATCAACCTGGCATCCATGGCGAATGCCAGCTGTGTAGGTTCCTGCAGCTGGACCCGTACCGTTAAGGCCACTCAGGATGGAACCTGGGTTGTCGTGCCCATGGGCGCTGCCGATGGTTTCAAACTGGATGTGAAACCCAGCCATTTTGAACTGAAAGCGGGTGAAACCCAGGAGCTGCAGATTACTGCCGATATCACCCTGGCTGATGCCGGTTGGCACTTTGCCAACATAGGACTGGTGGCTGAAAACACCCCTATGTTGAAAATGCCTGTCGCCGTGAAAGGCGGTGGTGACAACCTGCCTGAAAGCTTTGAGATCGTAGCCAGCCGTAATTCAGGCTCCCTCACACTGCCAGGCTATACAGTAAAAGCTCTGGGTACAGTGACCAAGGTCGGTGCCTATGACAAGTCTGCCGATGTCGCCGGCCCCTTCACGCTGGAAGTGCCGGATGGCAGTCTGGACTATGTAGCACTGGATATCCCGGCCCTGTCCAATATCGTCTTCAGCATCTCTTCTGAAACCGCGCCGGATGTGGATCTTCGCATTCTGAACTCCAGCTTCCGCAGAATTGGTGCCAGTGCCGGCCCCGACTCCAACGAACAGGTCGCCTTCACCAACTTTGCCGCCGGCACTTACTACATTGTGGTAGACGCTTATACACCATCGGCGCCTGGCGCAACCGATGAAGTCACACTGCGTATCACCTCAATTGACCCGATCGAAGAAAATCTGGCTGACAATCTGGCGGTGTCCGTATCGCAGCAGAAAGATGCCTTTGATCTGACGTTCAACTGGTCATCTGCAGAAAACGCGGCCGGGGTCGTTGTTATTGAAGGTGAAAATGGTAACAGCAAGACTGTCGCTTACACCCTGACCCGCGGTGATGATGATGTTGAGGTAATGACTGACGCACTGGCAGAAGACATGGTTCCGGGTAAAGCCGTGAAACTGGGGTTCACCCTGCAGCCAAACCTGTCTGTATCCGACAAAACCTACACCCTGACAGCAACACTGCCTCCAGGCCATGAGGTATCGGAGATCAGCCATGGCGGCATTATGTCAGGCAATAAGATCTTCTGGTCTGTTGAGCAGCCAGCCAAAGCATCTGACAGCATCGCTGCGGATACTTCCGGCGATCCGACCGAGGTGACCTTCAAGCTGACACCACGCCTGCCAGGGGATGCGATGGAACTGAGCCTGAGTCACAGCACCAATAGTGACACAGTCGAATCGACTCACACCTTTGGTGTGCAGGAAGCGGCTCCTGAAGTCGTCATCACAGGTCCAAAAGGCGCTTATGTCGGTGAGGCGGTGACTCTGGATGCTTCTGACTCAAGCGACGCCAACAAGGACGAGCTGGAGTTCACCTGGAAGCAACTGTCTGGTGCGCAGGCGAATTTCACCGCCAAAGGCGCGACCATGAGCTTCAGCTCTCCAAGTGTCACCAGCGATGCCAAGATGGTGTTCGAGGTGACTGTCTCTGACGGCAAGAGCAATCCGGTATCAGCCTCTTATGAGTTCACTGCCAAGCCTCAGCCGGTACAGGTTGTTGACAACGGTGGCGGCTCACTGGGTTGGCTGACTGTGCTGTTGCTGCCACTGGCAGCGCTGCGCAGAAAGTGGAAATAATCTGGGATGTAATCCCGGATAAATAGCAAGGGAGGCATCAGCCTCCCTTTTTTTGACTCCAGCCTGCGATAGCCAGCCGCTGCCGTGTTGAAATATTCATAGATTCAGGTTAATTGCGTTACCCGGGTCATCACCTTATACAACTCTGTGCCCTGATAAACAGAAGCTGATGCAAAGTGCAGCACAGGGATGACATCTTCATCCAGACACAACAACCTTTGTTCATCCTGATGGCCGAATCTGTCCGGCCGCAAAATACGCGCCAAAGGCTCACCGGCAGGCAGTGGATGACCCGGCGTCGCCAGATATTCCACCAAGCCTCCCACTGGTGAGTGGTATTTACGGTAGTCCCGCAACTCGCAGGCATAACGGGTCATGGTTTTGGCTGCCATGCTGCCGTTGACGACGCACCGGCTGGTCAGATAAGCCAGTATGCCATCGCAATCTTGCTGGGCATCCTGTAAATCAATGCGCTCCTGGGATCCCAACTCCAGCGTAAAAGCCTCCACCGCAGGTGGCATATCCATCCCTTGGTTTGAGGCATATTGCGCCAATTGCCACCAGGGATAAAAAGCCGCCTCATCCATAGCCCCGCCAAATTCATTGGGCATCAGCAGTACACAGGGAATGGCGAATAACCGCGCAGCATCCTTTGCGTATCCAGGACAATACAGGTGTTTACAGGATTTGGGGCCGGTATGCAGATCCAGCACAATATCCGCCCTGTGTGCCATGGCCTGCAGGCTCAGCGCCAAACGCCTGCCAGTGGTCACGCCCCAGGGGGAAGCCAATTGCCGCTCGCATTGCGCCAACAAATGTTGACGATAGGCCTGCAGCATTGCCGCAGGTTCCAGATGGCGATGAGCATCAAACCACTGCGGCAGCTCAGGTGTCAGATCCTGATACTCACGGTTCCAGTTTACCCCTGTGATAGGGTCAAATCTTCCCAGGGTAAATTCACCACTTTTCTGGTTAATCCCCAGTGGATTGGCCAGCGGTACCAGAGTGATGCGCCCAAGCAAATCGAGTTGTTCCAGGCGTTTCATCAACTGGAAAATCACCGCATTGCCCTGCACCTCAGCGCCATGCACATTGGCTTGTATATACACGCTGGGGGCCGCCGGATCCCGTCCCTCAAAGCGGAACACCGGCAGAGTCAGCTCATGCCCGGTAGCCAGCTCCCCCACCTTAACCGTGAATTTCTGCCAGCGGCTCATAACGCTGTCTCAAACAGGTTGGAGTGCAGCGCGGCAACCACGGGAGCGGCATCTTTTTCATCCACCAATACACACAGATTATGAGGGCTTGCCCCCTGACAAATCATGCGCACATTGAATGGCTCCAGCACGGTAAATACCCGACGGCAAACACCTGAGGTAGTGGCAATGCGATTGCCGATAATCGCCACCAGAGCCAGATTGTCTTCCACCGATACCCGGCAGTGCTCTGCCAGCTCCTGCAGCAGGGCTTCACTCAAAAGGCCGGTGCCGGTACTGTCAGAGCCGGTTTTATCCAGCGTCAACGACACATTCACTTCGGAAGTGGTAATCAAATCCACGGATATTCGATGCTTGGCGAGGGTCGCGAAAATATGTGCCAGAAAGCCCTGGGCATGCAGCATCTGCAGGCTGTGCAGATTCAGCAGCGTCTGTCCCCGGCGCAACGCTACCGCCCGATAAACAGGAGGATGCTCAACCTGGTGGCGGATCCAGGTGCCACCACGCTCAGGCTCCTTGCTGGAGCCGACAAATACCTGAATTTGTCGGCGTACTGCAGGTAAGATTGTGGCAGGATGCAGCACTTTGGCGCCGAAGGTCGCCATTTCCGCAGCTTCATTGAAGCTGATTTCCTCCAGAGCCCGGGCACCGGGCGCCAGACGTGGATCTGTGGTAAAAATGCCCGGTACATCCGTCCAGATCTCCACCGCCTCGGCGCGCAGCGCTTCGGCCAGCAGCGCCGCTGAATAATCACTGCCACCACGTCCCAGCGTTGTGGTCTGTCCCTGCTCATCAGCACCGATAAAACCCTGAGTCACAATCAAATTGTCTTTCAGTAGCGGCGCCAGCTCAGTGCTGACCAACGCCTCAATATCAGCAATCTGCGGCTCAGCGCGACCAAAATGGCCATCCGTGCGCATCACCCCGCGCACATCGAAACTGCTGGCTCTGGCGCCCCGTTCACGCAACACTGCGGCAAACAGCAATGAGGAACACAACTCGCCGGTGGACAACAATGCATCCATCAGGTGCTTACCGCGATTCAGTACCAGCGCATCGCTCAGCACCGACATCTGACTCAGCAACTTGTCCAGCTCTGACGCTACCTCGGCCGGACGACCAAGACAATCCAGAATGCCGTACTGAATGGCAGCCACCGACTTGAGCAACTCCAGCCGGCGCTCATCGGTAAGATTTGCCTGAGTCAATTCGACCAGCAGATTGGTAACACCACTGGAGGCACTGACCACAACAATTCGGGTCGCAGGATTGTTCAATACTATGTCGGCGCAACGCCCCATGGCCTGATAATCAGCTACAGAGGTACCACCAAATTTGGCAACAACAGTCATACCGGCCCCTCCACTAAGTAGAATGGACGCCGTAATCTGACTTTTTTGACTTGATAAAACATGACGTTATCTCCGAACTCACATCGTCCGGAGAGCCTGGTGCAGCGACAGCACCCCATGGGGAGGGAAACAATAACTCACCAGAAGCTCTCCACCATATACAGGTGACAATCGTCAGGATTCAACCTGAGCAATCGATACGCCCGGACACAAACCCGGGTATACCTCGGCGTCAATCCCCCTGGGTGAGTTTCAAGCAGGGTTTGTGCCCCTTGACTCACTTACCTGGTTAACGCTCCTCTTCTGTGTAAACGCTGCCTCTAACATGCAGCGGAGTTAAAAACTACCAATCAAGGTTAATAAAAGTCAATCTTTGTTTAATGCACAACAAAAATATTCAACCTGAGCCACCAAAGTAGTCATGCAATTTAAAATTCCAGCTCGGGCAATTCGCTGACCAGCTGCACTCTGGCCGAGAATTCACCCAATTCAATGGCTTCCATTTGTGAATGACAGGGTAGTAACCAAAGTTGTCCATTTTCGACAAAATATATACCCAATTGTCTGAAGTGATTTCCCAGTGCCAGGGCGGCCTGTTTGTCACAAAACAGTGCCCAGCTTCGCTCCATATGTGACAGGTCGGCACTGGCGCCAATCACCCGCCGATAAGGCACGTTAAGCTGTTCGATTTTAGCCTGTAACATCCTGTCATTTAAGCGATTTTGACAATTGGCTAGAGTCGTCCCCATGGGGTTAAAAGCAGTCACAATTGCGAAAGATAATGAAGGGGAAAGAGGTTGAGTAAGCAGGAAAACAGTTTGTTGATAATGATACCAAAGCGAAGACGTGAATTGAGTCATGATTAACTTGTGATTTATCTAAGCCCCGGCCAGTGTAGCCAGTTCCGGATAAAAGGCCAAGCTTTTGTGATTAGTATCACATAGGTATTAAAAACAATCTCAAATAAATTCAGAGGGTAATGAAATTTAGATGATATAGATCACGCCCTCGGCAGGAATTTTTAACATTTAATTTGTTAACAAATGCCTAAAACGAGTACAATAGCCCGGTCTGCTGACTAACCTTCTGAACGCAAGTACAAATCGCTTTCGTTACATCTAACCTGAGTGGTTAATCAGCAAATTGAGAGTTGTACAAATTGTCATCGGTCGGCAAATAAATTTTCGGCCATCACAAAGACACAACGACTGCGGAACTATTCGCATTCAAGTGCATCGAATATTGTACAACTTCGCAATGACCAGTACTCACCCTGGTCGATTGCAAATGGGCTAATCATGGAGTGAGTCGCCGTCCTAATCCCTTCTGTTTTAGAAGAACACTCGCGATATTTACGTTTGGTACGCGCTTGTTAAGGAGATTATTCTCCCGGACGACTGTTTAATGGTTAGCACAGCACCACATTGTCAATTAGGTAAATAGCATGCAAAACCCGCACATTCTGATCGTTGAAGATGAAGCCGTAACCCGTAATACCTTAAGAAGCATTTTTGAGGCAGAAGGATATGTGGTAACTGAGGCCAATGACGGCGCAGAAATGCATAAAGCTTTGCAGGAAAACAAAGTTAATCTGGTTGTTATGGATATCAATCTGCCAGGTAAGAACGGTCTGTTGTTGGCGCGCGAATTGCGTGAAATCAATAACATTGGCCTGATCTTCCTGACCGGTCGTGACAACGAAGTTGATAAGATCCTGGGTCTTGAAATTGGCGCGGACGATTACATTACCAAGCCGTTCAACCCACGTGAACTGACTATTCGCGCCCGTAACCTTCTGACTCGCGTAAATAGCGCAAGCGCTGAGGTAGAAGAAAAGAGTTCTGTAGAATTCTACCGTTTCAACGGTTGGACTCTGGAGATCAACAGCCGCTCACTGATCAGCCCACAGGGTGAGTCATTCAAACTGCCTCGCAGTGAGTTCCGTGCCATGCTGCACTTTGTTGAGAACCCAGGCAAGATCCTCAGCCGTGCCGATCTGCTGATGAAGATGACCGGCCGTGAGCTGAAGCCACACGACCGTACTGTAGACGTGACTATCCGTCGTATCCGTAAGCACTTCGAAAGCCAGCCAGATACGCCTGAAATCATCGCGACTATTCACGGCGAAGGTTACCGTTTCTGCGGCAATCTGGAAGACTAATCCAGTTTGACCGTCATCCAAAAAAGCCAGCACTATGCTGGCTTTTTTATTGGCTCTGTCCCGTCCTGAAATAGGTTGACGACGGATTACTGGCTACTGCTCTTCAGCTGCCGGTCGAGGAAGTCGGCCAGTGAGCGATACAGATGCACCCGCACCTTTTCCCCGCGCATCGAGTGCTTGGAGCCGGGATAATCAATCATCTCGAACAGCTTGCCTTCATCCTGCAGCGCCTTATAGAGGCGGGTAGAGTTTTCAAACAGCACATTGTCATCAGCCATGCCGTGATAGATCAGCAAACCCCTTTGGTAATTCGCCACATAGGGAAACACGCTGGCAGCCTGATAACCCTGGGCATTGGTTTGCGGCTGTCCCATATAGCGCTCGGTGTAATGAGTGTCATATAAAGCCCAGTCGGTCACCGGCGCACCGGCAATGGCCGCGCGGAAATAATCCGGCGCCTTGAACTGGCTCATCAGCGCCATATAACCACCATAGCTGTGACCATAAATGGCAATACGATCACCGGCGACAAAAGGCAGAGTGCGCAGATAGTCCACCCCAGCCTTTTGGTCTGCCACTTCGGCATCGCCCATGTTGAGGTAAATAGCCTGCTCGAAACGGGTGCCACGATTACCACTGCCGCGGTTATCCAGCTGGAATACCAGGTAACCGCGCTGCAGCAAATGCTGGGTAAAATAGTCATGCTCACTCCAGCTGTTGGTCACCAACTGGGCATGGGGACCGCCGTATACCCGCACCACTACTGGATATTTTCGGGCAGGATCAAAGTCCGCCGGCTTATGCAGACGATAGTAAAGCGTCTGCCCATCCTCAGCCTTGAGGGTGCCAAACTCAGGCACCTGCCACAGACCGAAATAGGGCTCAAGCGGATGGCCTTTGATTGGCGCATTTTGCTCAATCCACTGGGTCAGCGCTCCCTGCTTATCGTGCAAGCTTATCTGAGGCGGCTGCACCAGCGAGTTGAAATAATCCAGATAAACCGGGCTGTCCTTGGCGAACTCAGGGTTATGCATGCCCGCTCGCTGACTGAGGCGATGAACTTTCTGGCCAGGTTCAGTCAGTGATACCCGGTAAATATGCTGCTCCAGTGGCGTATCCCTGCGCCCGGAGAAATACACCAGCCCCTGGGCTTCATCCACATATTCCAGCGCATCGACACTCCACTGACCGTCTGTCAGCTGGCGGATAAGTTTGCCGTTAAGATCGTACAGATACAGATGCTTGAAACCGCTGCGCTCAGATGCCCAGATAAAGGCATCCTGCTGCTTCAGGAAGGTCAGATCATTGTTGAGATTCAGCCAGGCATGGCTGCGCTCGGTAATCACGTTGACGGCAGGCTTTTGACTGTGAGTATCAGCAATGCGCAAATCCAGCTGCTGCTGATTACGGCTTTGCCACTGGAAACTCAGGTGGCGACTGTCATTGAGCCACTTCACCCTGGGCAGATAACTGTCTTTATCCGGCCCCAAATCAATCCAGTCGATACTACCGTCGGCAAGTTTTACCGTGCCCAGTTCAATCAGCACATTGGGTTTACCTGCGTAAGGATAACGCTGCTCAGTGAGCTTAATGCCATCAGCATAAATTTCATTGCGCACCACCAGCTCGACCGGCGATTCATCAATACGGGTAAAGGCGATGGCAGATTCATCCGGTGCCCACCAGTAGCCGGTCATCCGGTCCATCTCTTCCTGGGCGACAAACTCGGCCATGGCGTTTTTAATTGCGCCGCCACCATCCCGGGTCAACTGGCTCACCTTACCGCTGGCTAAGTTCATCACATACAGATTTTGCTCCGCGACCCAGGAAACAAAATGCCCTTTGGGAGATAAGCGCGCATCGGTGGCAAAGGCATCACCTGTATCGAGCAGGCGGGTGTTGCCCGTGATCATGTCATGGTGATACAGCTTGCCGGATGCCGGGATCAGCAATGCCTTGCCATCTGCCGACCAGAAATATTCCATAATGCCCTGACCGTAAATCCGCTGCCGCTCTCGCCTGGCCTTCTCTTCATCGGACAATTCACCGGATGCCAGCTTATCGGCATTGAGCAGAATGCTGCGTTTCCCTGTCGCGACATCAATCTGCCACAGATCATACATATGTTGATTGTCTGTACGGGCCGCCAGAAAAGTGACCCGCTTGCCGTCCGGCGACAGTTTCAGCCCTCTGGGGCTGCTGCCGGCCAGTGCCGGTGAGGCGTGCATGCGTTCTATGGTCAGGGGAGAGAGTCCTCCGGCCGGTGGAGTGAGGGTTTCAGTTAACAAGGGGGCCGCCTTAATCTGACCGGCCAGTGCTGTCAGCAGCAGCGCCGGAGTTATCCATTTCTGTTTCATTATTATTGTTCCCTGTACAGAATAGCGTCTCATTCTGCATAAATTTACCTCAGCGTCCAGCACCAGAGGTTTGGCGTGAGGCGCCAAATTCCACCCTCTGCACTGTTATTTTCAGGCTGCTGAGGTATGATCGGCGCCAGAAAAATACCGCCAAAAGCTTTAAGGACTAATCATGCAGACTCTGGCCCAACACCTTCAACTACAAGCCATTCCCGAGTCACTGACCCAGCTGTTGCTGACGTTGGCTGACACCTCCAAATCCATCAGCCAGGCAGTACGCCACGGTGCGCTGGCTGGCGTGCTGGGTGCCACCGAACAGGAAAACGTTCAGGGCGAAACCCAGAAGAAGCTGGATGTGATCACCAATGACATGCTCAAAGAAGCCCTCAAGGCATCCGGTCAGGTGCGCGGTCTGGCCTCTGAAGAGGAAGATTATGTGGTGCCGGTCAGTGCTGACGGTGAATATCTGGTGTGTTTCGATCCACTGGATGGCTCCTCGAACATCGACATCAACTCCCTGGTAGGCACTATTTTCTCTGTGCTGCCCGCCCCCGCGGGTGAGCTGACCGAGCAAAGCTTCCTGCAAGCCGGTCGTAACCAGGCCGCTGCCGGTTATGTGCTCTATGGCCCATCGACCATTCTGGCGCTGACCGTGGGCAATGGTGTGAACTTCTTTACCCTGAATCCTGAAAGCGGTGAGTTTTTGCTGACTCAGGAAAATGTGCAAATCAGCAAAGACACCGCCGAATTTGCCATCAATATGTCCAACCAGCGTTTCTGGGAAGCGCCGATGCAGACCTATATTGCCGATCTGCTGCTGGGCAAAATCGGCCCACGCGAAAAGTCCTTCAACATGCGCTGGATTGCCGCCATGGTGGGTGATGTGCACCGGGTACTGTGCCGCGGCGGTATTTTTACCTACCCAACCGACAACAAGAACCCGGCCAAGCCTTACAAACTGCGTTTGATGTATGAAGCCAACCCGATGGCTCTGCTGGTTGAACAGGCGGGTGGTAAAGCTACCACTGGCTATGAAACCATTCTGGATATTCAGCCACAGGAAATTCACCAGCGCGTGGCAGTGATCCTGGGCAGTGCCAACGAAGTGGATATGTGTCTGGAATACCACGCAGAAGATTACAGCGGGGATGAACCTACGCTGTAAGGTAAAGCGCGCAGTATGATGAGGCGCGCATTGGTATAACTTCAGGCGCACAGCAGCGCCCGCTTGAAAACACACAGCCCCGCATTTGCGGGGCTGTTTTTTGCAGGCTATTGCACCTGCAACCAATTTCAATTCACATTAGTCAGGCCGCAGCGCTAACCTTATCCTGCTGTTGCTGATGCGCCTTTTCAGTTTGATCCACAATAGTCAGCACTGCGGTATCACCCACTACGTTACAGGAGGTGAGGATCATATCAATCAGGCGATCCAGCGCCGCAACCAGTGCAAAAGCTTCAACCGGCAGACCCATCTGATGGATCATCACGCCAATCATCACCATGCCGCCTCCCGGGACACCACCAGCGCCAACGGCCAGCAGGAAGATGGAGAACAATACGGTTGGCAACTGCTCCAGAGTGATAGGCGTACCAAAGGCGTTGGCGATAAAGAAAATGGCCACAGTGATGTAAATCGCCACGCCCCCCATGTTCATGGTCGCGCCCAGCGGCACACCAAAGCCGGCCACCGCCTGATTCACGCCCAGCTTTTCGGTCAGGGTACGCATAGTCACCGGAATGGTGGCATTGGAGCTGGCGGTGGAGAAGGAAAACAGGATCTGCTCCTGGGTTTTCTCCCGAAAGGTTTTGGCAGAAATCGGGGTGAACAGACCCACAGCAGCGGGATAAACCACAAACACCCAGAGTACCAGCAAGCCAATAATCAGTCCCAGATATTCCAGCACACTGAACAGCACCTGTGATTCCAGCGTCGCCCCCAGCTTAAACATCAGCGCAAACACGCCTATAGGGGCCAGCTGCATCACCACAGAAATCAGCTTCATCATGATTTTATTGGCGGTCTGAAAACCCTGCACGGCACCAATCACAGTGTTGCCCATGGATTTGAGCACGCCACCCAGCAACAGCGCCATAAAGATGATTTGCAACATATTGGCCGAGGTAAAGGCGGCAATGGGATTGCGCGGCACAATATCGACGATCAGTGCCATCAGATTGGGCAGTTCAGTGGCATTGATGGTCACGCCAGTGGCGCCGCTCATGTCCACGCCCTCTCCTGGACGCAGCAACAAACATACCGCCAGCGCGGCAGAAATGCCCACCAGGGTATTGATGATATAGAAACCGAAGGTCTTGCCGCCCAGGCGCCCGAAACTGCGCAGATCCTGCAGCTCACACACGCCACAGACAATGCTGACAAAAACCAGCGGGACCACCAGCATCATGATCATATTGACGAACATGGTACCGACACCGGCCGCAATATCGACCAGTGTGCCGGAAAACAAACTGATATCGGATAACAGATATTGCACCAGAGTACCCAGCATTAAACCGGCAAACAAACCGGTGAAGATCCGTGCGGACAGTGATTTAAACATGATGAGATTTTCCCTGATTATGTTTGCTGGCCCTGATGGGCTCTTCAACTTCGGGGGGATAACCCCCTGATTTTTTATTATTTCGGCAGGGATAGTGAATCATGCTGGCAGGGTTTTCAATGGCTCAGGTCAAGATTTACCGTGAAACAGCCTGATAACCCATCGCCACGAAAACAACCAAATCCATAAAATTCAGATAGTTATATAATCAATGCAAAATCCGCAGAAATCAAAACTTTTACTCAATACACAATATTTAAACATTGGAAAAACAATAAATTAAAATCAAGCAGTCAATAAACCCATGAAATCCAGACTGGAAGGCGCGTTATTCTGAACAATGATCACCAATCAGACTTTATCACTACCAACACTGCACCTCAGGGTGTCATACGCTGCGCTGGAACACAGCGAATAAAGCGCCAACGGCAGCTGATGTGCCAGCAGATGTTGCTGCTTGATGCTGAGTCTTTGGCTCAGTACCAGCTGGGTCAGCGCCTGCCAGCCGCCTAAATCCTGAGCTTGCAGAAACTGCGCCTGATTGTGCTGAGCGTCATAGTCAGCACTGTGGTTGATATGAGGGATATGGGCCAGGGAGGCCAGATCGTGGGCGGTAATAAATCCACGAATTTTGGGAAGCTGCCAGGCGATGGCCAGTCCGGCAGGGTCCAGATCGCCAAAGGCGTATACCGGTATAGGGCAGGCCTGCAGCAGCGCTTTTACCCCTTTGGCAGAATATTGCTGCTGACTGCCATTAAACAGCAGTAAACCTGGGACATCATTCAAGGCAGCCAGCTCAGGTTGCCAGGCATCAAATACATCCAGGTTTTCCACCACTGTCACCCAGCCAAGCTTGAGTGCCGTGATCAGTGTCAGCGCCTGACTGATCGGCAGCCGCAAGCTGTATTCCGTCACCGGCAAGCCCAGCGTCACCCCACAGGGGCGCACCAGCACCCACTCCTGCTCGGGTGCCACAGGCGCCAGCTTTTCGTTGGCGGTTTTTGCCGCCAGTGTCAGCCTATCGCCTTCAAGCTCATCAAACAGCGGATCAAGTCCATACAGGGCTTTGACACTGCTGCACAGCAAAGACAAACGTTCCCTGTCCAGTTCCAGCTTATTACCCGCCCCCAGCCACTGCTCAAAGGGCAGATCCAGTTGCCGCCCCAGCGCTTGCCAGGCGGCCGAGTAACTGACCTGCGAAGCGCGTTTGCGCGCCGCACTGCACACCAACTGATACTGGCGCCGGGTCAGGCTCATTGGGCTCTCCTTGGTTTGCCGGTCATCCTTACCATGCTGGCTATCCTTACCATGCAGACTAGCCTTACCAAGCTGGCTATCCTTGCTACCCTGCCTGATTTGCCAAACAGCCCGGCATCAGGCCATCCACAGCTCAACGTCGCGGATGATGAAGTTACCTGTATAGACAGGGTGTGGCTCGCCTATGGGCTCCAGCTCGAAGAAGCTGCGATACTCCTCAGTCAGGCCGTCATAGCCACAGATCACCTGATACAACCAGCTTTCACTGTCCCAGGGCAGCGACTGAGATTCCAGGTACTCCAGTGCCGACTGGCGCACGCCTGAATCAATCACGGCGCAGAAATAGTCGTCCACCGCCTGCTTGAGCGGATTATCCGGCACATCAAATTCACCGGCATCGGCCAGCGCCACTGCCACCTCGCCTTCGGCCACTTTGGGTGCGTCCGGCAGGCGAGTGATGGACTTGATACGCGCCACCAGCTCAAGCAGCTCCAGCTCATGCACGCTGTTGTGCACATCTACCGACGCTGGCTGCAAAATACCTTCAGCGCGGTTAAACAGCACAGGCACCTGTTTATGCGCCACATGGTCCTGTGGCCGGTAGTCCGGATGCAGGTCGGTGTGCAGCAGCCAGCCCTTAAGCAAACGGGTACGGCCGCGAATTTGCCGGAAACGCCCCAGCAGCTCCAGCAAACGCGCCTGTACCACAGACAATTCCTGGGCACAGTTACTCAGGGTATCCTGCAAGGTGGTCACCAGCAGTTTGCGCAGCTCACGGGTATCACCGGCCAGCTCGGTCAGCTCATTGAACTGGAACATCTCCAGCCCGTTGAGCAATTCGGTCACCTGACTCTGGGCCAGCTCGTTTTCCCGGATTTTGGCATTCAGGGTGCCAACATAGCCAAACTCATTGTTGATCCGCCCCCACAGCACCCGGATGGCATATCTCAGGCTTTCAGTGAAGGCGTATACATGCTCGCTCAGATCCGCAAGATAGGCTTCGGCAGCGCTGAAGTCCACCCGATGACGGGCTTCCTTATAGTGCTCAGCCAGAGTCTTGATGGTGGCCATGGCCGAGCCCACATTGGCGTCGATTTGGCGGTTACGCTCATCACTGAGCGCCTCTTCCAGAAAGGCGCGTATGGTACGCTTGAGGCGCAGCGGCTGCTCCGGCTCAGGGCGCCATAAAATGCCGGCCTTCTGCAGCTTGTCGATAACCGCCGGGTCCTGATCGGCTTCGCTCAGCTCACCGGTCTGGTAGACATCCATCACCACATCGGCGTGGCGGGCCAGCTGTTTGAGCAGCTTGACCCCGGCCTGGTGCAAATTGCTACTCATATCAGCTCCCGTTGACTGCTGGCAGTCTCCGCCTGAGCCTCCAGTTGCAGGCCTTCAGTTTCATCGATAAAGCGGATCACTTCGTACAGGTAATCCAGCTTGCCGGTGGCCAGATAGATCTGCTTTTCACTGTTGGGACGTACCAGATAGCCCAGCTCCACCAAGCGGCGGAACACCAGCTTAATCTGTGCATCAGCCTGAGTACTGGTCGAACCGAACAGGCGATACTGACTCAGTTTGGCCAGCTGCTCACGAAACGCAGGGGTATCTTCAATGCGGCTTTGCAGCTCGGTCAGACGAATGGCCGCGCCTTCGGTGAGCGGCGCATCCTGCCCGGAGGCTTCCTGCACCAGCACCAGCCACTCTACCAGCGGAATAAGGGCCGAGCAGATCTCACGAAACTGACTGGAGATCACCTTGCGCTCGGCCTCACCCAGCTGCAGATATCCGCAGAAAAACACCTCACCGTCGGCGGCCGAAGCCAGGGTGCGGTTGAGCTGATTGAGGTAGGTTTCCACCCGCTCGCGGGTCGCCGGTGTCTGCAGTGCGCGCCAGCCATCTTCATTGGTGGTTTTGCAGATAAACTCGCCCTTGAGCAGGCTTTCAATCAGGGCGCCTGTGCCCACCAGTACCATATTCTCGCTCTGGCTCATCAGACTGCCTCCCCTGCCATACGCTGTTTCAGTTTCTCAGCCAGTGGGTTGACCTTGGGTTTCACCACCTGCAACTTACGGGTTTGTTTGTTGATGATGTACCTGTTGGCAAACAGGGTCAGCACCTCAGACTCAGGGTTGGGGAAAGCGCCCAGCACTGAGATATTGTTGTTTTCACAGGCATCGAAAATCTTCTTCACGTTGCCGTGGTGCAGCGTGCCCAGCTCATCAATCGGCCAGTGAATGGTCACATCGGCGCGGCCACGCAGCAGGCGGGTAAAGGCCAGCAGGAACTTACACAAAATCAGATACGCCATACCGTGACTGGAGGACTCATTGAGCTGACGGTCGGTGCGGATAATCAGATCTGAGTTGCCTTCTTTCAGGCGCAGCTCGATTTCCAGCAGCTTGGCGATACCACCGGTCAGGGCGCTGCGACCGATAATATCCAGCGCCCGGCGCATGGAGTTAATGTAATCCTCATCCGGCAGACCATTAAAGCCATCACTCTTCCAGCGCTTGAACGCCTTCACAAAGGCTTCCAGTTCAGGCCAGAACTCCAGCTCACTGATGCGCGAGCGAATACGCACCGCAGATTCGGATACGCCATCGAGGAACAGCTCCTCGCCCACTTCGCGGGTAATGCGGGCGCTCTGGCTGGCAATGCGGCGGTCGATATCCGCCAGCACTTCGTAGAAAGCGGTCAGATCGACACCGAAGATACGCCCCTGCTCGCGCAGCGCCATCATAGACTGAGGCACCATCACATTGAGCAGCTGCTCCAGCGCCGGCACCAGCTTGCGGTAATCCAGCAGGCGGATGCCCTTGTCGTTGACGAAGCTGGACTCCTCCCGGGCACGTTCCCAGGTTTCCGCCAGACTGGAGCCGGACTTGGCGGCGATCACAGTATCGAAGTGCTCAACATATTGTTTCACCGAGCCCATCAGGTAATCGCGCTTCATCAGCAACTCTTCACCCTGACGCAAGCGCTCACCCAGACTGCCCACCGCTTCTTCGTTGGTGGGTGGCAGTTTGAGTTCGGCCAGTTTGCGCATCAGACTGCGCAGTTTGGTGAGATTCTCGGACGCTTCCACCTGGGCGGCATCGCTGTCGCGGCGCTGCATTTCCAGCTCGCTGCGTCTGGCTTTCACCTCGGCGGCCTTGGATTTCAGCTGGGCATCCAGCTCGGCAGCAATGCGTTTAATCTCCACCAGCTGCTCGGTGAGCTTGGGCTTACGCATGCGCCAGGTATGCTGATACCAGTCGTCATAGCGCAGCACTTCACTGCGGCGCTGTTCGGCTTTGGCAATGCGCGCTTCCAGCTCACGGATCGACTTTTTCAGGGCAACAATCTTGTCTTCATCCACACCGCGGGATTTCAGCTCATTCTTGTACCAGGACTCACAGGCTTTCAGTTCATTGCGGGTATTTTCGCGGCGGCTGTCGATACTGGCCTTAACCTGCGCCAGCTGAGCTTCCAGTGCACCCACCACCTCCTGCCAGAAGGCCTGTTTCTCCATGCGGGCGTCAAAGGCATTGGCTTTTTGCTCTTCCAGCCAGTCTTCATGGCGCTGTTTGAGCTGCTTCTGCTCGCCATCAATGACAGTCAACTGTTTGGCCGCCAGCGCTTTGCGTCCGGCCAGCAGCTCATTGATTTTGGCCTGCAATGAGCGCTTTTCATCCAGCAGACGGCGCAGATCATCACGGCTGTTCTGATAGCTGGTGCGGGCAAAGGTCAGTTCGCGGGCCAACTTATCCAGCTCGCCATTCACCGCCACCAGATTCTCTTCCGCCTGCTCCTGCAGCTCTTTGGCACTCTTGAGCGCCTCTTCAGCCTGAGCATAACGGGCGCGCAGTTCCTGCTCGGAAGCCGCGTACTCAGGCACTTCAATGGCTTTCAAATCCAGCTGCAGCCCAAACAGCGAATCTTTGTCTCCGCCCTGCACTGGCCTCAGATCGGTGCGGTGCAGCAGCTCTGGCGCAATCACTTTACCCAGAGTCTGCTCCCAGCCCTGGGCCTCTTTGCGTAGATATTCAAGCAGGGTGTGGGACTGAGGGAACAGCATCTCATGCAGCTCATCCAGCGCATTCTGACGCTCGGTGACCCGCAGACTGGCCTGACGCAGGGCTTCGTTGGCCTGATCCCGGCGGGAGCGCAGCTTGCGCTCGTCCACGGCAATTCGGTCTACCTTGGCATTGGCGGCTTCCTGGGCTTCATCGGCCTGGGAGATACGCTCATCAAATACTGCCAGCTCCAGCTTTTCATCTTCTGTGTAGGTAACGCTGTCCACCTTGAGCTTGAGCTCGGCCATCTGCAGCCTGAGTTGATATTCCTGCTCCTGGAAGCGGGCAATACCGGCCTGCATGGCTTCGCGATTAGACTCAGCCAGCGCCTCAAGATCGGCGCGCGCCTGCTCTTTCTGGGCATCGCGCTGTTCACGGGCGGTTTCCTGCTCCTGATGCAGTGACTCCAGCGCACTGTTGAGCTGCTCGCTGATTTTACTGCGACGGGCGTTGTAGGCCGCCTCGATATCCTGGTGCTTTTCCGTCAGCAGCTTATGACGTTCACTTAAGTTTTCCAGATCGGCGCGCCAGTTGGGCAGGGATTCCAGATCCTGCTTGGCCTGCTCTATATCGGCATCGAGGAAGGCGCTGTGCTGATCGTCAATCACGTTCAGCTCATCCTCAAACTTGGCCATGTCGCCCTTGGCAGCGGACAGCTCCAGGTTGAGTTCATCGCGCTGCTCTTTCCACTCTTCGTCCAGCTGCCGCAGTGCCAGATTCAGCTCCTTGGACAGCAGTTGCTGCTGCTCCTGACGCTCCACTTCGGTGGTTTCGTCGTGGCGATAGCCCTTGGCCAGACTTGCCAGTCGCAGCTCACTGCTCTGCAGCTGGTCAAACTCCTGTTCGAGCTTTTCAAATTCCGGGCGGATTTGCTCAAAGCCCTGGATCAACTGACTTTCTTTAATCCAGGCTTCCACCCGCTGGGGGTTGATGCGCGAAGAGGGCGGGTTCACGCCATCCTCTTCCAGAATGGCGGCGATCATCGACTTGACCGTCTCCATCTTGCCCTCTTTGGAGTGCACGGCTTTGGCCAGCTTTTCGATATGGCGCAGTGAATGCTCCGGCGCACACAGGGCGAATTGACGGGCATAGCCACGCAGTTCACTGCGGTTGCCGCCAGTACCCAGCAAGGCTCTGTCGTTCTGAATAATGGCGCGATATTCGCGGGTATTGAGCAAGTTGGTGACATTCACCCCTTTGCGCTTCATCTCCCGTCCCAGCTCAGCCATGGTAAAGCACAGAATGCTGTCGCCATTGCGCTGCTTCACATAGTCTTCCAGCTCGAAGCCCTTGGCGATAAAGCGGTAATTCACGCCTTTGCCATCACCGGCCGAGGACAGCACGGCTTGATACAGCAGGCCATCTTCCTTGCGGTATTCATAAATGATGTAGCTTGATTCGCGGGGCAGGTACCAGCGCTCGAAACTGTCACGGGTTGAGGGCACCACCCGGCTTGGGTACTCGCCGTAAAACACAGGCACCAGACGCTGCAGCGTGGTTTTACCCGAGGCATTGGTGCCACAGATGTTGGTGTGACCGTCGAGGGCCAGCTCTACAACTCCGGGCAAATGTGTGTCGATAAGCACAATGCGAATCAAACTGGACATGGCGTTCCTTACATGAATGGTTGGCACAAGTTGCCTTAGCGGCAAGCAGCCAGCAAATGGCTCAGCAATATCAAACCCACTAAGGTAATGGAAAGGGCTGTATGGCGCAATCAACGCAAAAGCAGGCGCTTACTAGATAAGCAAAGGTGAGTGATGCGGTAAAAACAAAGGCGACAGATCGCAAGCAAACTGTACCATCAATGTTGCCGGACAAGTGCAGACCTGGCAGCACAGTCAATGAAACCAGCAGACCGGCATTGCGCCGGTCTGAGATGACAAGCTCAATGGCGCTCAGGCACTCAGTTGGGTGCGGCGCGCATCATAGGCCTGACACATCTGCGCTACTTTGTCTTCCTCCAGCGGCCGCAAACCGCTGAGCACCAGGGTCTTGCGGCCTGTGCCCACCTGCTTGCCGTCGCTGTTCAGCGCGAACTCCAGGGTCACATCACCGCGTTTGCCGTCGATCCTGAGGGTCTTGGACACCAGCTCCAGCTCAACATCGACAAAGGCCAGATCCGTCAGCTCAACACTCATGCTGTCGTAGATCACCAGAGGTCGGTCAGGATTGATCATCACCTGATGCGCCTGCATCAAAGGCACCACCACATGGGTAAAGTTCAGCCCGGAAAAAGCCACATAACCACGCACAAAAGACTCAATCTGCGCGGCGCAATGACTGGCGCTGCCGGTTTGCTGAACCGACAGGTATTGCTTATCACGACTGTCGGTAATGGCCAGAGACTCTGCACTGTCAGGAAACTGCAGACACACACCGGCGCCCACCATGCCGTCAAAACTGAAATGCATCTTCTGATGCAGGCCATATTTGCTGACCGCCAGCGCAAACAGCAGATCCCCGGGCACACAAAAACGCTTGGCCCCTTCGTCGTGGATAGGGTTGAAGTCGCCGGCGACTTGTTTGGCAAAGGCACTGGCCTGAGCTGGGCTTATTTCTACCCCTAGTGTCGTTTCATTGAAAAACGGCTGTAAAAACATAGATGACTTCCATCAGATTTAAAGCAAAACGGCGCACAGTCTACTCATAAACCGGCCATTAACTCACCCGATGACTTGGTTATGGAGCACTGGACGGAGCAGTTGCACTGTGCGGCCGACCTCATCATGCCGACGGCGCTGATGATCTCTGCAAAAATGTGATCTACACACTAAAGCCCTAGCCAACAGAGTGATATGTAAGTCAAAATATGGATACCTGAGACAATATTAATCACCTAAAATATTGCCCAACACTGTTATATTAGTGCAACTCTAATCTCTTGAATAACGGGAGTCTTGTGTCCTCAATCCCTCTAATCTTCCGTTATCTGCTGGTTGCCCTGGTCCCCTTCATCCTGCTGCAGCTGAGCGCCCCCTCTTTGATTGACTATAAATTTGACAGTCTGCTGCAGGAAAAAACCGAGGAAACCGTCGAGCGCATGACCAAGAATGCGCTGGTACTGGACAATGCCATCGACAGTCTGATGTTCAACCTGAGCTACACCTGTGATGCCCGGGATCAGATGCTGCTGACTCATGCCTTCAATGAAAGCCAGTTGATCCGGGTCATTGGGCTGTTTACCGCATCCGGCGAACATTGCTCGACACTGGGAGACAGCTTCACGCCCTCCCTGGCTCATCTGACGACGCTGACTTCGTCGACCGGAGAGCACTTCAAAGTCGGTAAATTCAAGACAGATACCCTGATCAACTTCCCCACCGACAAAGGCAATCTGTTTTTCTTAATCGGTTCCAAAGGCAGTCCATTCTTTGCCAATCGTCCCTGTGATGAATGTTTCTATATGGAGATGGACATCAACGGATACGGTAACTTGTCGGCTGTCGGCAAAGAAAGCATCAAACAGGATTTACTGGCCAAACAGATCCGCGCCAAGATAGATGCCAACGGCTCTCATGCCCACGTCTGGGCCGGTAACAAACTGCACGCCTATGCCAGCGACTGGGCCTACAGCATTACCCTGAGCAGTGGAATTATCCTCAGTTTCCTTTGTTTTACCGGAATGCTGTTGTGGCAGCACTCTCACAGTTCGCTGGAAATCCTGTTAAAGCAGGCCATCTCGCTCAATGAACTGAGACCTGATTATCAAAAAATTGTCGATGCCAGAGACGGCAGTACGGTCGGTTATGAAGCCTTGCTGCGCTGGTATCACAAAGGCAAATGCATATCACCAGCGGTATTTATTGATATCGCCGAAAGCAGCAAATTAATTATGCCGATTACCGAACAGTTGATCGGCCGGGTATTGAAAGATTTGGAGGCTTTACCAATTAATCAATGGGTTACCATCAATATTGTGGCAGCCCATCTTGAGTCCAATCACCTGACCCGACAACTGGCGCGACTGGGCTGGCCCAAATCAAACCAGCTAAAATTCGAACTGACTGAGCGACAGCAAATCCGCAATATTCCGGCAGCCAAACAAAACATAGATCTGTTGATGGCGAAGGGCTACAGCATCAAAATTGATGACTTCGGCACGGGCTTTGGCGGCATGGCCAGCCTGCAGCAACTGAACATCAACGCCATCAAAATCGATAAAATGTTTGTCGATACCATAGGCACAGACGACGTTAAGGCCGGGATCCTCGGCTCGTTGATTAAATTTGGCCATGACTATCAACTGGAGATGATCGCCGAAGGTGTGGAAACCCAGACACAGGCACAGCATCTCTTGTCTCAGGGCGTTTATTTGCAGCAGGGTTACCTTTATGGTCAGCCGGGGCCACTCCCGGCAAACTCCGGTGCATCGCAGCTTATCCCTTCGGAAACAGAAATACCGGCATGACAACACCCTGTATCGGTCTGGGAGATGAAACAGCCCGGATAAGTGTGTATATCGAAAACCGCCCGGCGTTTATGAATCTGAGCGGGCTTGATCATTGTCAGCCTGTGCTGGAAGGTGAAATCCACGCCATAGGTCAGGCGTGCGGCAATGGCTGGCGCAAAGTCTTTAATGTGTATGCCAAGCTGCTGTTTGCCCTGCCCACTGACAGCTTTCGCTTCCGGCAACAGGCGTCGACCTGGCAGGAGTATCGCGACCACTGTTTACTGCATGCCGGCAGCGACACCGCACTGCTGTTTACCCCTCCGCAACTATACGCTGATGAGCGCCGCTGGCATATCATCATGGGCCGCACCTATGCCAAACGTCTTGTCTCACTCAAGCAATTGAACATACCACTCACCTGGCTGGATAAGGAGTTTGCCATCAATCAGGAATACAAACTCCTGGTTTGCCCCTATTTTGATTATCGACAGCTGTCGAATATCAAAATTGAGCGATTGGCCAAGCTGATGATATCAGTATCCGGCATCACTGACTGACACCAGAATATCGCCGCCGTGCATATCCCAACGCAACAACAAAGCCAATCCCAGGAGATTGGCTTTGTTTTTTAACCTCTAAGATAAGGAGGCTGTGCTTTGGCTTGCAGAACTTTGGTTTACAGAGCTTTGGCTTGCCGTCTTTAACCTGACATCAGCCACCCAGCAGCTTCTGCCACCACTCCAGCGGCTTGCCGCAGTTCTTCACTGGTTGATAGCTGCCACGCAGGGCGGGCAAAGGCTCGACATTGGGACAGTCTGACGCCATCGCCTGCCCGGTGGTTTTATCAAACCAGCCACGCACCACATCATCGGCGGGAGTCATACGCAGCGCTACCGGTGGGCGGGCCTGCAGGAAGTTACGGTACACCGCCATGGCGCCGCTGGAGCCATACAGACTGGTCTTGCCATTATCATCACGGCCGACCCAGATAGCGGCGACATTACGCTCATCAAACCCGGCAAACCAGGAGTCGCGACTGTCGTTACTGGTGCCAGTCTTACCCGCCAGCGTCACCCCGGGGAATGCCTGCCCCAGACGTTTTGCCGTGCCGTTTTCCACCACCTGGGTCATGGCATATTCAATCAGATAATCAGGCGCCGGGCCCCAGGCGCGATGGCCGCTGAGCTCAGTGACGGCTATGGGCTGATTATGCTCATCCAGCACTGTGGTCACCGCCGTCAACGGCCGGTAGCGTCCACCATCGGCCAGAGTCTGGTAAGACTGCGCCACCATCAGCGGCGAACCGTTGACCGCGCCAAGCAGCATGGAAGGATATTCAGGAACCCGATCCGGCCAGCCGGCACGATTCAAGGTATGAGCGATGTTATCCAGTCCCAGTTGCATCCCCAGATTCACAGTCGGCACGTTCATCGAGCGAGTAAAGGCGGTGAGCATAGATACTTCACCACTGAATTTCTTGTCCACATTCTGCGGCGACCAGGTCTGACCGTTGCTGTTGGTCAGAGTGATAGGCTTATCCAAAAGCGGCGTCGCCAGATTGTACTTGTCCTGCGCCAGCGCCGTGACATACACAAAGGGCTTGATCAGTGAGCCGATTGGCCGGCGGATCTCCGCCGCCCGGTTGTACCCTTCAAAGGCCGGATCCCGGTCGCCCACCATGGCGGCAATACCGGCGCCATAGCGGTCTGTCACCACCATGCCCACCTGCAGATCCTGGTTGTTCTTCTCCAGTTGCTTGAGCGTTTCGCGCACCGCTTTTTCCGCCGCCTCCTGAGCGATTGGGTCGAGCGTCGTAAAGATGCGGATACCGGATTGCTTCAGCACCTTGTCGCCCCAGCGATTGGCCAGTTCTTTTCTGACTTCGGCAAAAAAGGCGGGCATCTTCTGGTGCACGGCCCTGTCTTTATTTCTCAGTCCCAGTGGCGAGTCCACCGCGGCAGCATACTGGGCGCCGGAAATTTTACCGGATTCCATCAGCAACTTGAGCACCAGATCCCGTCTGTCCTGTGCACGCTCGGCATAACGCCAGGGGTTGTAATAGGACGGGCCTTTAATGGCGGCCACCAGAAACGCCTGCTGTGCCAGCGTCAGCTCACCGATGGGACGACCGAAATAGAACTGGGAAGCCAGCCCCATGCCGTGCACCGCCCGCGAGCCATCCTGCCCCATATAGACTTCATTCAGATAGGCTTCGAGGATCTCCTGCTTGCTGTATCTGGCATCGATGATGATGGCCATGAGCGCTTCACGGATTTTTCGCTCCAGTGAGCGCTCACTGGACAGGAAGAAGTTCTTGGCCAGCTGCTGGGTCAGGGTCGAGCCGCCCTGCACGGTACGACCGGCGCTGATATTCACCAGCAGCGCCCGGGCGATCGCCAGCGGGTTAACCCCGTGGTGTTCGAAAAACTGTCTGTCTTCGGTCAGCAGCAAGCCCTCCACCAGGGTTGGCGGCATCTCATCGGTGGGCACGAACAAACGATCTTCACCATCCTGGGTGATCATCCGATCCAGCAGCATGGGCTCAAGGTGCACCACTGCCAGTTCACGCTCGTCGCTGACCCGCCACACCCGGCTGACGCCCTGATGATCAAACTCCACCATCACCCGCTGCTCGGGCTGCTTGCCATCCGGGTGCAGAAATGGGCGGCGCCAGATATCCACCTTGGTGCTGGAAGCGGAAAACTCCCCCACCTGTCTGGGATTGGCAACCTTGCGATAGCCCAGCAGTTTAAGCTCGGCGATCAATTGATGGTGACTGACGGCTGCGCCCGGATACAGCGCCATAGAGCGACTGAATACCTGCGCTGGCAGATACCACTTCTGCCCTTCAAACTTGCGGGCAATAATCTGATCCAGATAGATACAGTAGGAAGCCACCAGCACGGCCAGCGCCAGTGCCAGTTTCCAGCCGACCGACCAGATACGCTGCCAGATTGAGGGCGCAGCAGGCGCCTTGGCCCTGGCTGCCGGTTTGCGCGTTCTGGCCGATGATTTCTTGCTTGGGCTGTCTGTGGTTTTACTCATAACGCTGACAATTTAAGCCTTATTCTGGGTATATTTTTTAGTGTGTTTGGTCGCCGCGGTATTAACCGGATCGTCCGGCCACACATGCTTGGGATATCGGCCACGCATCTCTTTTTTCACCTCGACATAGGGACCGGCCCAGAAACTGGCCAGATCCGAAGTCAGCGCCAGCGGCCGGCGAGCCGGCGACAAAAGCTCCATGGTCACCTTGATGTTGCCATTGAGCAGCCTGGGACTGTCTTCCATGCCAAACACTTCCTGCAGGCGCACGCTCAGCAAGGCGCGACCATCCGGCTCATAACGCACCGGCGCGTGGGTGCCAGTGGTCATGGGCAAGCGACTGGGCAGCAATTGCCCCAGACGCTGCTTCAGCTCCCAGGGCAGCGCATGCTCGAGCAGCTCACAGACACTGAGGCGGGCCAGCTGCGCCAGTGACGAAACCTTATCCAGATAGGGCGCCAGCCACTGCTCCAGTGAATCGAGCAATGCTTCGGTGCTGAAATCCGGCCAGTTGTAGCCGCTATCATACTGGCGTGCAAGCAAAACCCGAATACACAATTGCTCAGCCGTCTCATCGAAATCAAGCAGTTGCAAGCCCTTTTTACGCACCAGCGCCAGCATGGCGGATTTGATCATGTCAGGATCGATATTCTGGATCCGGCTGGATTTGAGGGTGATGCCGCCCAGCATGGTGCAGCGCATGGCACTGACCCGGCCGGTTTGCTCATCAAAGCTGCAGTCATTTGTCTCCTGCAGCAAATACGCCAAAGGCCCATTCAGCCATTCAATATCGAAGGCAGACGCCAGATAAATCCGCCCGGCGCTGCGCCCCTGGGATTGCTGAAAGTCGGCCACCACCAGAAACTCCTGGTGGCTCAAGCCGGATTCTGGCGCCAACGTCACACCTGTGCCATTGGCCAGCTGAAAACCTTCCACGCCCCGGCGTTTGGCGATGCGATCGGGAAACGCCAGTGCCAGCAGCAGCCCAATGTCTTTGGGATGTGCCCGACTGGCAATGGCAGACAGATCATCGCGCCGCGCAAAATGCTTAAGCCAGCGACTGGCCTGAGTCGCCAGCTGACCTTTGGTCGCCAGCGGCAAATAGTGACTGATGTCTTCTCCCCGGCGCGGCAGACCGCGGGCTTCCAGTATCGCCGCCAGCATACAGGCCAGTGGCAATAGATCAGTGTCATTCAGCGATGATGCCAGTACGTTTGCCTGCAGCAGCATATGTGCCAGTCGCGGATGACACCCCAGCTGATAAGCTTGCCGTCCCTGTGAGGTGAGTTTGTGCTGACCATCCGCCAGTTGCAGCGACTCAAGCAATGCCCAGGCCTGCGCCTCATGGGCCGGTGGTGGCGGGGTCATTAAAGGCAAATCCGCCAGCGCCCGGCCGCCCCAGTTGGCACACTCCAGAGTCACGGCCAGCAGATCGGCATGCAGAATTTCAGCATCTTCCGCCCTGGGCTGACGCTCAAACTCCTCCTGACTCCACAGCCGCAGGCTGTAACCGGGCGCCAGACGACCGGCGCGGCCGCTGCGCTGAATGGCCGATGCCTGACTGATACGCTTGAGCGCCAGTCGGGTCACGCCGGTTTTGGGGTTAAATCCGGCATGGCGCTTAAAGCCGCTGTCCACCACCATGGAAATGCCATCTATGGTCAGACTCGACTCGGCCACATTGGTCGCCAGCACCAGCTTGATCCGGCCATCGGTCAGCGGTGCCACGGCGGCATCCTGCTCGCGGGCACCGAGCTCGCCATACAGGGGAAAGATGCCATAACGCTCAGGGCTGAGGCGCTCGGCCAGATACTCCTGCAACCTGAGAATTTCTGCTTTGCCCGGCAGGAAGGCCAGCAGCCCCTGATGTTCAGTGGCTGCAATGGTTGCCGGCAGATTTTGCAGCAAAGAGACGATCTCCTGCCCCATGTGCGCCAGCCAGTCCTGCTGGCTTTTGACGCCCCGGTACTCCACCTCCACCGGGAAACTGCGACCTTCACTGACCAGCAAAGGCGCGTCCGGCATTAACTGCTCCAGCGGTAAACCCTGCAACGTGGCCGACATGGCGAGGATCTTCAGGTCATCCCGCAGGCTGGCCTGCACTTCCAGCGCCAGTGCCAGGGATAAGTCAGTGGTCAGATGGCGTTCATGGATTTCATCGAAAATGATCAGCGCCACCCCGGTTAATTCCGGGTCCTGCTGGATCATCCGGGTCAATACCCCTTCCGTCACCACCTCCAGCCGGGTGTCTTTACTGACCCGGCTTTCGCCGCGCACCCTGAACCCCACTTCGCCGCCCACCGGCTGACCACGTTTGGCGGCAATAAACTGGGCTACGCTGCGGGCAGCGACCCGACGCGGCTCAAGCATAATGATGCGGCCGTCGATTTCACTCCAATCGAGCATCGCCAGCGGCAGCGCCGTGGATTTACCGGCACCGGTCGGCGCCTGCAGAATGACCTGAGAAAAGTTGCCCAGCGCCTCACGAACAGGCCCAAGCAGTTGATGAACAGGCAGAGAATTCAAAGGGGAACATCGTCTAAGGCTGGAAAAATTAGCGCCAGTTTACTAAGGAAGGCCAGACCAAGTCCAACCAACAACCTGCGACCATGATGATCAGGCTCAGGCGCTGATATGCAGGCTCGCCGGAGGTTGGTCAATATCCAGCTCTGCCAGAGGACGCGGACGGGCAATCGCAAACCCCTGAGCATAATCCACCCCGACACGGGCCAACTGAGTGGCAATGGCATCATCTTCGACGAACTCTGCGATGGTTTGGAAATGCATCTCTCTTGCCAGCTGGCAGATAGCGTTAACTATGGCCTTGTCCTTGGCATTGTTACACACCTGCTGAATGAACTGACCGTCAATTTTGACAAAATCCACATCCAGTTCCTTAAGATAAGCGAAACTGGAAAAACCTGAGCCAAAATCATCCAGCGCCAGCTTGCAGCCCAATGGCTTAAGCAGTTCAATCAAACGGGTGGCCACCTCGATCTGACTGACGGCCGCCGTCTCGGTAATTTCAAAACAAAGCTTATCCACCAGTTCTGGCTCACTCATCAGCCGCAACTCAAGCCAGGTCATGAACTCCTCATCCTGTAACGACGTTGCTGACAGGTTCACTGATACCAGTGCCAGTTGTTGCCACTGTGACAAATGATCCGCGGCCCACAACAGCAAATTATCCACTACCCAACGGTCAATTCTGGGCGCCAGACTATAGCGCTCGGCAGCCGGTAAAAAAACACCGGGAGACAGCATCTCGCCATCGCCCACAGGTAAACGCAGCAGCACCTCCAGATGCATCCCGGTCTCAGGCACCAGCAGCGGCACTATGGGCTGGAAATACAGTTCAAATCTGTCATCGGCCAGCGCGCTGACCAAATCCACCGACGCGGCCATTTCACCATACAGCCGCAACATTTTGGGATCTGCCGGATTGTAAAAATGCCAGCCATTGCGACCCTGCTCTTTGGCAAGCCGACAGGCGACATCAGCTTGGGTCATCACGTTGTATATGTCCCGGGCATCGGGATCCAGCATGGCCATGCCCAGGCTGGCGGTCACTCTGTGCTGTTTGCCCTCCCACGAAAATTCATGGGATTCAATCTGTTGACAGATACGTCTGGCGATCATCTTGGCCGATTCCGGATTACAGTAGTGCATCAGAATGCCAAACTCGTCGCCACCCAGACGGGCAACCAAATCCCCCTTGCGAACCAGTTGTTTCAGGCGCATGGCAATCTGGCAAACCAGTTTGTCTCCGGCGATATGGCCACTGATATTATTGACCACCTGAAACTGATCCAGATCCACAAAGGCAATGCACACAGGCACCTGCTCTTCCCGTTTAAGCAGTTTTTCCAGCATGGCTTCAAAGTGCAGACGATTGGGCAACCCTGTCAGAGTGTCGTAATTGGCATGGAAGGAAAGCTCATCGGCCAGACGATGCTGCTCACTGACATCTTCAGCCATAATCACCAGATTGTCGCTGTCCTGGATACGGCTGAAATTCAGTTTGAGCCAGTGCCGGGTATTGGGCCGCACCACAATTGGCAATTCACACCAGGCCTGAGACAGGCGCCCCTCACGCACCACCTGAATGGTTTCCCGCAGCACATCATGTTTTTCCTCGCTGACCAGCTCATAGATCAGATGATCTTCAGCCAGAGGCATGTTCAGGCGGGCAACCTTGTTGAGCATGGTCAGTTTATCGCTACTGTCCAGCACTCCGCAGGCCAGCGGCAATTGGTTGAACAAATCCTGGTAGCGCCGCTCACTTTTGAGCAGCTCCCGGGCAATTCGGGTCAGTTCCATGGCTGCGCCGATAAGCGCCTGGGCGTGCTGCAGCTCTGAGATAAATGTCTCATCCCAGCTTCTGGGCTGCTCATAGTTCACTGCACCAACCGCAATTTGAGTGTCACCAAACACCAGCGGTGGCAACACCAGCAGACTTTTGACCTTTTGCTCCCGCAGAAACTGCTTTTCCTGCCGGGCATCCTGGGGCAGATCGTTGATATCAGTCAGATTCAATAACTTTGGTGTACGCATCAAACGGCGAAAATAGGGCATTCTGGCCAGCGGCCAATCGGCGTTTCCACCAAGACCTGCGCCAGCTTTGACGTAAAGATTTCGGGGTTTCAACCCCTTGCCGGAAAAGTCTGAACTGAGCACAAACACCCCGCCGCATTTGAGCTGTTGAGTAATAGTTCGCAGCGCTCTGTCGACATTCTGTTCCAGCGTAACCAGTGGCGCATCACTGAATATATCCACCAACGCCTGCTGCAGAGGGGTGCCATTCACTGCCGACATGAAAACCATTCCTTTATTCTTAAGCAGGGACAACCAGAATCCGGGTTGCTTTTCCCCATTTACCTCTAAGAATAGATTAAGATTTCCGGCTTACCCTGCTGCTTGAGGATTTTTGGATGAGGCGACTTTTTCTTGGCTTTGCTCCGACACCGGCGCAAGTTGTACAGCTGAGCGCGCTGCAGCGGGACTGTCAGTCCAGTGGTCAACCGGTAAATCAGGCCAATCTGCATATGACACTGGTGTTTTTGGGTATGGTCAGTCAGGAGCAGGAGCAACAGCTGCGCGACGCAGTGGCAGGTCTGCCACGGTGCAGATTCAGTGTTACCCTTGATCAACTGGTTTATTGGCAAGGCGCCAAAGTGCTGTGCCTCAGTGGCACGGTGATGGATCCGGCACTTAAGCAACTGGCGCACTGCGCCGGCCAATTGGCAGCGCGTCTGGGGCTGCACCAGAGTGAGCATCCGTTCACGCCCCACATTACCCTCAGTCGTAAAGCCAAATCCTTGCCCGCAAAGGTCGTGCCGCCGAGCATAAGCCTACAGCCCGATAGCCTGCATTTATACCTGTCCCACAATCCAGGTGATGGCGTGCGCTATGACATTATCCAGAGCTGGCCGCTGCGCTCTGGCTAATTCAAATTAGCGTCTTACTCATTCTGACACAGGGTAAATCCACCCCTCTGGGCAAATGGTAAATGGCATCGACTTCTTTCCCCTCACCACCGTAACCGCAACGGCGATAAAAAGATGCGGCGTTAAGCGTGGCTTCCAGCGTCAGCGCAATAAATCCCCGGGAGGCAGCCATGGACTCCAGAAATGTGATCATCGCCCTGCCATCGCATCTGTCCAAACAAAAATAGCCTCCAACGGGTCTTACTCTTCATCCAAAAAACCAGTAACTACGGGGCGCTGATCAATCACGCCCAAATAGAAATGTTGTTCGACCACCTCAACAAACCAATCTTCCAACTCTCCAGATGACCAAATCCGCCTGCGGATAAAATCCATGACACCCTTTCAATATTGCTTCCCGGCGAATATCCAGACAAAGCTGCGCATCTGCTGCAGTGGCTTTTACTCTCTTCATTCTTTAATTCCCTTCCATAAAAAAACCGCCGGTAAACGGCGGTTTCTGAATCATTAAGCCTGCTGTCAGTCTTTGAGCAGCTCGGCCACAGTCAGTACGCCGTGCGCGGTTGCACCGGCGCTCCACATTGAGCCAGCGTTATCTTCAAAGGCAGATGCGATATCCATGTGCAGCCAATTGGCATCCGGTGACACAAAGCGAGACAGGAAAGCCGCCGCATTGGAGGCGCCCCCCGGACCACCACCTTTTACTGCGCGGCTGTTGGCGGTATCCGCATAGGCCGACGGACAGGCCTCCAGATGCCAGGGATCCAGCGGCAGTGGCCAGACCCGCTCATCCACGGCGGCGGCTTTGGCCCTTGCCAATTCGAGCACTTCGGGACGGGTCGAGAAAATGGCGTTGTACATCTTACCCACGGCCATGACGGCCGCGCCGGTTAAGGTCGCAGCATCAATAATCAGTGGCGCACCCGATTCACTGGCAGCCTGCAGGCCATCGGCCAGCACCAGGCGCCCTTCGGCATCGGTGTTGACCACTTCCACTGTTACCCCATTTTTGTAGGTGAGAATGTCACCCAACTTATAGGCATGACCGCTGATCAGGTTTTCGGCACAGCACAGATACAGCTTCACCCGTTTATTCAGTCCCTGATGAATCGCCAAGCCCAGCGCTGCGGTTACCGTTGCCGCACCGCCCATGTCGCACTTCATGCCCAGCATGCCTTCAGAGGGTTTGATGCTGTAGCCGCCTGAGTCAAAGGTGATGCCCTTTCCGACCAAAGCCACAGATACTGGTGCATCTTTACCCAGAGGGTTGTAATCCAACTCCAGCAATACAGGCGGCCGATCGCTGCCGCGCCCGACGGCGTGAATACCAACCCACTGCTCTTCTATCAGGGCTTCGCCTTCAACGATGCGATAACTGATGTGCTCAGGTGCCAAATCCTGCAGCCAATGGGCCGCCGTCAGCGCCAGCCTGACCGGCGACAGATTCTCGGGCGTTTCATTGATCAGCTGACGGGCAAAATTGGCACAGATCAAACGCTGGGTAAGAGTTTGCTGGATGTCGTCATCCCCGCACCAGCTCAGTTCATAGTCCATGCGGGCATCAACAAATCCCTGGGCGAAGGCCCATTGGGAAGACAACTGCCACAGATCGCCGCCCAGTTGTACCCGATTGATACCCAGAGCGCGCAGCTTGCGGGCAGCCTTTTGGATCTGCAGCAGCGGCTGACTATTGCCAACGTGTATATAAGCAGAGCTTCCGGCAAAGGTGACATCCGCTTTTCCCCAACTGGCCTGGGGCGCCTCTTCGGTCAGGCTGACCAACATAAGTTCCGTCATGGAGATTCCTTATCCTATGTGTACAGATTGTCCTCAGTGTACATGGGCGGCATAGGCGAACCAAGTGAGATCATTGACTGATAAAGGGAAGTTGCTAGCCTGTAGGCTTTTCCATTGCCGGAGCCATTCATGCAATTCGCGACGCCACTTGAGCAGGGCAAACTGCTCAAACGCTACAAACGCTTCCTCGCCGATATCCAGTTGCCGGATGGCAGCGAGATCACCATTCACTGTCCTAATACCGGCTCCATGAAAAACTGTCTGTTTCCGGGAGAAACAGTATGGTTTTCCCGCTCGGACAACCCCAAACGCAAATACGCCTGCACCTGGGAGTTAATGCAAACCCCGGATGGTGAGCTGATTGGCATCAACACTGGCCGCGCCAACGCGCTGGCAGAAGAAGCTATTCTGGCCGGCAACATTCCTGAGCTGACCGGGTACGCCAAACTCGCCCGGGAAGTAAAGTATGGCGAAGAAAACAGCCGCATTGATATTCTGCTGACCGATGACCAAAAAGCAGATTGTTATATCGAAATAAAAAGCTGCACATTAAAGGAAGGAGATAGAGGCTACTTTCCTGACGCAGTTACCACCAGAGGCCAGAAACACCTGCGGGAACTGATGCAAATGGTGGCCGAAGGCAAGCGGGCAGTCCTGCTATTTATTGTGCAGCATACAGGTATAAATAATGTATCCCCGGCAGCCCACATCGACCCGGATTATGCTGCACTGTTTAACGAGGCGATAGAGGCTGGCGTCGAGGTGCTGGCCTATCGTTGTCATCTGAATGAAAACACCAGTGAATTAGACTGCAGCTGTCCTGTATTAGTATAAATTTTCAGCACAAAATTTGAATTTCAGGTAATTAGCGGACATAGTCAAAGAATTCATTCAAGCTGACGAGAAAGATTTGCCTAGGTGGGTAGATTCTGATATAGATAGCGGCCGTTCTGAATCAGACGCCCTACAACGCAATTGAAGACAGGAGATGCGTTATGCCTGAAGGCACTAAAAAACTTGGCGTTCTCGCTATCGCAGGTGTAGATCCGTACCAGGAGAAACCTGGCGAGGAATACATGAACAGCCAGCAAATGGCCCACTTCAAGACCATTTTAGAAGCCTGGCGTAATCAACTGCGTGAAGAAGTGGACAGGACTGTAAACCACATGCAGGACGAAGCGGCCAACTTCCCGGATCCAGTTGACCGTGCGGCTCAGGAAGAAGAGTTCAGCCTGGAGCTGCGTGCCCGTGACCGTGAGCGCAAGCTGATCAAGAAGATTGAAAAGACACTGCAGAAAATTGAAGACGATGATTTCGGCTTCTGTGATTCCTGTGGTATCGAAATCGGTATCCGTCGCCTCGAAGCGCGTCCTACCGCCGACCTTTGTATCGACTGCAAGACACTGGCAGAGATCAAAGAAAAGCAGATGGCAGGTTAATCCCTGCCTCAGGTGCGGGTTTTTGCCCGCCCTGGCTGCAACCCAGAGCAGCATTATTCAAGTATGTCATCTTATACAGGCCGTTTCGCGCCGTCCCCCTCAGGTTCTCTGCATTTTGGTTCACTGGTTGCCGCACTGGGCAGTTATTTGCGTGCCCGCTCGCAGCAAGGCAAGTGGTTGGTTCGTATTGAAGATATTGACCCGCCGAGAGAAATCCCGGGGGCTGCGGATGATATCCTGCGCACGCTGGAGCAATTTGGTTTGCACTGGGATGGCGACATCCTGTATCAAAGCAACCGCCTGGAAGCCTATCAACAGCAGATAGATAACCTGCTGGCCGATGATCAGGCCTATTTTTGCCAGTGTACTCGCAAACAAATCAAAGAGATGGGCGGCACCTATGATGGCCGCTGCGGGCGACTTGAGCCGCCGCTGAGCAGTGGCGCAATTCGCATCCGCAACCAAAGTGCTATCGCCAGCTTCGACGATATTCTGATGGGCAAGGTCACCACATCCACAGATTTTGCCGCCGAGGATTTCATCCTCAAACGCAGTGATGGATTGTATGCCTATCAATTGGCAGTCGTGCTGGATGATGCCTTTCAGGGCATAACTGAAGTGGTTCGGGGGGCAGATTTACTCGAAGCTACCGTCAGGCAGCTCAGTCTTTATCAGCAATTTGGCCTGGCCGAGCCCCAGTGGCTGCACCTGCCGCTGGCCAGCCTTGAGCCAGGTTTTAAACTGTCCAAGCAGAATCACGCCACGCCGGTCGATGGCAATCAGCCACAACCTGCGCTGCAGGCTGCGCTGACATTTCTCGGTCAGCCACAGGTCGAGTGGTATCAGGATATCCGGCTTATGCTCGAGCAGGCCGTTGCTCAATTTGAGCTGCACAGAATTCCCGGCCAACGGGAAATCCTGCTGACAAACTGAGGCCTACGGGCTTGCGTATACTCATCCCGTGGCATTTGGTATAGAATAGCCGCCAGATTTTTAACCCATTACACAATTGTTCCGAGGTGTCCCATTTTTCGCCGTATCAGCCAATTCTGTAAACAACTGTTCGAAGACGCGCAGAGTAAGACCCAATCAGATGTTGAGACCCTGGAATCCGGCCTGACTCTGGAGATCATCCCTCGCAACGGTCATAACATTTCCCGCAGGCAAATCAGCGAAAATGCCCTTAAGGTGTTGTACCGTCTGCATAAATCCGGTTTTAAGGCGTATCTGGTCGGCGGCGGTGTTCGGGATTTGCTGCTGGGCCTGGAACCCAAAGATTTCGACGTGGTCACCAATGCGACGCCGGAAGAGATCAAAAAGCTGTTCCGCAACTGCCGTGTGGTTGGCCGTCGTTTCCGTCTGGCACACATTGTTTTTGGCCGGGATGTGATTGAAGTGGCGACCTTCCGTGGTCATCACGATCAGGGCGACGACAAAACATCCAAGTCCAATGCCTCAGGCCGTCTGCTGCGTGACAACGTCTACGGCAGCATTGATGAAGATGCCGAGCGCCGCGATTTTACCGTCAATGCCCTGTATTACGACATCAGCGATTACAGCATCCGCAGCTATGGCGGCGGTCTGCAGGATCTGAATGCCGGAGTATTGCGCCTGATTGGCGATCCCGCCACCCGTTACCGGGAAGATCCAGTGCGCATGCTGCGCGCCGTGCGTTTTGCCACCAAGCTGAATATGCAGCTGGATAAAGCGGCCGCGGCCCCGATCCGTGAACTGGCGCATCTGCTGAGTGATATTCCTGCCGCCCGCATGTATGAAGAAGTGCTGAAACTGTTCTTCGCCGGAAAAGGTGAAGCCAACTTCCACATGATGCAGGAGTATGGCCTGTTCCAGCCCTTGTTCCCACTGATCCACAACGGTATTAAAGAGAACCCCAAGGGCCCGCTCAACCGTATGGTGCAGATGGTGATGAGTAATACCGATGCCCGCGTCATCGAAGACAAACCGGTCACACCGGCCTTCTTCTACGCCGCCCTGCTTTGGTATCCACTGCGTACCCGCGCTGAAGAGATCGCCCACGAAAGTGGCCTGAATCTGTATGACGCCAGCTTTGCCGCCATGGGTGATGTACTGGAGGATCAATGCCGTACTATCAGTATCCCTCGCCGCTTTACCGCGCCGGCACGGGATATCTGGCAGATGCAGCTGAGATTTGATCGCAGCCAGAACACCCGAGCATTCAAACTGCTGGAAAGCCCGAAATTCCGTGCAGCCTATGATCTGTTACTGCTGCGGGGCGAAGCCGAAGGTGGTCATACGGCCAAATGTGCCAACTGGTGGCAATCCTTTGTGGAAGGTAATGACGAGCTGCGTTCGACCCTGGTGAAATCCGGTGGCAAAACGCCGCGCCGCCGTAACCGCAACCCAAGGCGCCGCCGTCGCAGCAATGAAGACAGTCACAGCCCGGAAAGCCAGGGCAGAGACGAATAATGCCTTTGGTGTTTGTTGCACTCGGAGCCAATCTCGAGCAGCCAAAACAACAACTGGACAGCGCCTGTCAGGCGCTGTCTGCGTTGGCACAGCCCGGTACGCTGCGGGTATCGCCCTATTATCGCTCAGCGCCAATGGGCGAAGTGGAGCAGCCCGACTATGTCAATGCGGTAGCCTCATTTCAGACTGAACTTGCACCGCTGACGCTGCTGGATGAACTGCAGCGTATTGAGCTTGAGCAGGGACGTCAGCGTCTGGTGCGCTGGGGCCCCAGAACGCTGGATCTTGACCTGCTGCTGTATGGCGATGAAATCATCAATACCCCCCGATTGACCGTGCCTCACTATGGCATGAAACAGCGTGCCTTTGTGCTGGTTCCACTGGCAGATCTGGCGCCGGATCTGCAACTGCCCTGCCAAACCCGGCTTGCGGCACTGATCACCCAATCCATGCGCAACGAGCTGATCCCTCTCTGATTTAATCACCAAATCTTCTCAGCCTGTGACGGACAGACGTTGAACTTCCCTTGCAGTTCCCTTATAACTGCCTCTCCTGACAGTTTAATAAGTACCCATATGTCTAAAGTCACCAGCTCGACCTTAATCAAATTCAAACAGGAAGGCCGTAAATTTACGGCGCTGACCGCCTATGACGCCAGTTTCGGTGGCGCATTTGACCAGGAAGGCATTGATGTTTTGCTGGTAGGCGACTCGCTGGGAATGGTGTTGCAGGGTCACAGCGATACCCTGCCCGTGACGATTGACGATATTGCCTATCACACCCGCTGTGTCCACAGAGGGATTGAGCGTGCCTTGTTGATTGCCGATATGCCATTCATGAGCTACGCCACGCCAGAGCAAACCATGGTAAACGCCACCAAACTGATGCAGGCCGGCGCCAATATGGTCAAGGTAGAAGGCGGCGAGTGGTTGCTCGAGAGCGTCAGTATGCTCACCCAACGCGGCATTCCTGTGTGCGCTCATCTTGGGCTGACACCTCAGTCAGTCCATGTGTTCGGTGGATTCAAGGTTCAGGGACGTGACGCCGACAACGCCCAGCGTATTATCAACGAAGCCAAAGCCATGGAGGCCGCCGGCGCGCAGCTGCTGGTACTGGAGTGCATCCCTGCCGCGCTGGCCAAAACCATTACCGAGGCGCTGACCATTCCGGTTATCGGCATTGGTGCGGGTAAAGATACCGATGGCCAGATCCTGGTCATGCATGACGTACTGGGCATTTCCAGCGGCTATATCCCGAGATTCTCCAAGAACTATCTGCTGCAAACCGGTGAGATCCGCGCAGCGGTTAGAGCTTATATCGAAGAAGTCAGCGACGGCCGTTTCCCTGCAGCAGAACACACTTTCAACTGAGCCAATTTTTGTGAATGAATCCAGTATGATTACCAGCGCTAATATTGCTGACCTCCGTGCCCGGGTAAAAGCATGGCGTCAGCGCGGTGAAACCATCGCCTTCGTCCCCACCATGGGCAATCTGCATCAGGGGCATATCACGCTGATCAAAGAAGCGGTCAAACGTGCAGACCATGTGGTGGCCTCCATCTTCGTCAATCCCCTGCAATTCGGCCAGGGGGAGGACCTTGATGCTTACCCAAGAACCCTTGAGGCGGATCAGCAGGCCTTGAGTGAAGCAGGATGTGAACTGCTGTTTACGCCTACGCCGGGGATTATGTATCCTAAAGGCCTGAGCGAGCAGACCTATGTGGAAGTGCCGGGGATCAGCGATGAGCTCTGCGGTCAGACCCGCCCGGGACACTTTCGCGGCGTAGCCACAGTCGTGTGCAAACTGTTCAATCTGGTGCAGCCTGACATCGCCCTGTTTGGCAAAAAAGACTTCCAGCAACTGCTGGTGATCCGCACTATGGTGGAAGACCTGTCTATTCCGGTAGAAATCGTGGGCGTCGATACGGTGCGTGAAAGCACAGGGCTGGCGCTCAGCTCCCGCAACGGCTATCTCACCGCCGATGAGAAACAGCTGGCGCCGTCACTCAAGCACACATTGGATAAACTGGCAGCCGATATTCAGGCTGGCAGCAGCGTGCAGACTGCAACTGAAGCCGCGCTGATGCAACTTGAACGCTGTGGTTTGCAGCCGGACTACATTGCCGTGCGCAGTGCCCGCACCCTGGCCGAGCCGACAGATGAAGACGCTCAGCTGGTGATCCTGGCGGCAGCTTATCTGGGTAAAGCCAGGCTCATCGACAATCTTGAGTTCAGTCGCTGACCGCAGCGATTACACCATGCGTTTTAGGGTCGCCTGCGGGCGGCCCTTTTTTATTTCGTCAGAAGCCCTTCCGCCGTCAAAGAACTGGCATAAATGCCAAGCTTGAGTACAATGTTAAAATATTGCTAATCAAGAATATGTTCTGCCAACATAAGCAAGCAGATACCCCTGAAATAACTGCAATCTCAGCCCCGGACAGCCCAATAAGGATATTGATTGATGATTTATCGCATCACCCTGCTGACACTGTTGCTGCTGTCCCAGGCAGCTTACGGAAATTCCGTATACAAGTGCATGCGGGATGACAAAGTCATCTTCAGTCAAACCGCCTGCCCTTCAGAATTTCGTCAACACAAAATCGAGTATCAGCTCGGTCTGACCACAGAGATAGATTCAGACAAGCGGCCGGAAGCCAAAGATCATCTGCAGGAACTGCTCAGCAACCAAAACCTCTCCAGCGATAAACTGCTGAAGCTGCTGGATGCAGAAATCTATCGGTTACAGCAGGAAAACAGTTATTTCCGTATCCTTAAAGCGAGTGAGGAAAAAAAATTGGAGCGTAAACGCTATTGGCAGAAAAAACCCCAGAATGACCCTGAGTATGTCAAAGAGAAAGCGGATATAGACCAGCATTTTGAACAACTTACCGACCTAAACAACGACACTATCAGCTTGCTGCAACAGCACAAGCAGCAACTGCTCTCCCCCTCTCAACCTCCGGCATCACAATGAAATACCGGGCGAATACGCCCTTGTGTTGCAAACCGGGCAAGCGGGTTGATTTACGCTTGCTATAGTTAATTTGACCCTCCCCCAATCCAGAGACGGAAATCTGCACCATGAAGATTGCACACAAGATTGTCGCGGCCTGCATGCTACTGTCAACGATAGCGATTCTCGGCACCGGCAGCGTAATTGGCTGGTTAACCCTGTCAAAATCGGAGACGGCCCTCGAAGACAGAGCAGTCAAACAGCTCATGTCGATCCGGGCAATCAAAATGGAGGAGATCTCCGGCTACCTGGAAACCATCGCCACCCAACTGCAGAACTACGCCGGCGATCCCACGATTCATAACGCTCTCAGGGAGTTTTCTGCGGCTTATCCGAAATTCTCCGCCCAGAGTCAGGGGAAATACCAGAGTACTCAGGCGCTCAGCCGTTACTATCAGGATGAATTTCAGCAGCAGTATCAGCAACTGAATGATGGCCTGAAAATTGATGCCCAATCCCTGCTGACAGAGCTGAGTAAAACCGCGCAGGCATTGCAGACCGCATACATTGCCGACAACCCCAATCCACTGGGCAGCAAGAATAGTCTCAATACCAGTGATGACACATCGGACTATGCCCGGGTACACAGTAAATTCCATCCGGCGATCAACAACTTCCTGACTGCTTTTGGTTACTATGATGTGTTCCTGGTCGACCTTGATGGCAATGTGGTCTATTCAGTGTTCAAGGAACTGGATTTCGCCACCAACCTCAGCACCGGCCCCTACCGCAATTCAGGTCTTGCCCGCTCCTTCCAGCAGGCGCTCAAGACACCCGGCGAAACCGTGTGGGAAGATTTCACCGCTTATACGCCTTCCTATGAAGCGGCGGCGTCATTCATTGCCACCACCATCAACACAGATGGCGCACCTGCCGGTGTACTGATCTTCCAAATGCCCATAGACAACATCAACGCCATCATGACCTTTGATGGTAACTGGGATCAGGCCGGTATGGGCAGCAGCGGCGAAACCTACCTGGTCGGGCCGGACAAAACATTGCGCAGCCAGAGTCGTTTTTTGGTGGAGGACAAAGCCGGATATCTGGCAACCCTCAAAGCCTCTGGCCTGCCAACTGAGTTAGTAAACACTATCGCCAGTAAAAACAGTGCGATAGGTATGCAACCGGTTGACACCAAAGCGGTACGCAATGCCCTGGCCGGTCAGGCCGGGATGGAACTTATCCAGGATTATCGCGGGGTTGAAGTGTTGTCAGCCTATGCCCCTTTGAAAATACTGGGTAATCACTGGGCCATTGCCGCTGAAATTGACAAAGAAGAAGCCTTTGCCGATGTGCAGACATTGCAGCACACCGTCATCCTGAGCATTCTGCTGACATTTGGTCTGTTACTGATACTGGCTGCAATTCTCGGGGTTGTGGTCGGCCGCGGCATCGCCAGACCGATAGTCAGCACTCTCAGCCAGATTGACCGGGTTTCCAGAGAAAAAAATCTGACGGCCAGATTCGATCAAAATCGCAGCGATGAGTTGGGCAAACTCAACGCCAGCCTGAATCAGTTGTTTAATGAAATGCAGCAGCTGCTGTCCAATTTCGGCAAAACCACAGATGAAATTTTCCAGCACAGCAAACAGATAGCCTCTGATATGGAAAAAGCCCGGGAAGCGACGGGCTCCCAGACCCGCACAGCCCAGAGCCTGTCCTCATCCGTTGAGCAAATGAGCCACTCCATTCAGGACGTTGCCAGCTCTGCAGGCAGCACGGCCAATGCAGTGCAAACCGCCAACGTAAAATGTAAAGAAACGGCCAATGTCGCCACCAATATGGGTAAGGACATGAGCCAGCTTAACAACACCATGCAACAGGTGACTCAGTCAATCATCCGGCTGGAGCAGGAAAGTCTGTCAATTGCCACTGTGCTGGACGTGATCCAGAGTATCGCCGAGCAAACCAACCTGCTGGCGCTGAACGCTGCCATTGAGGCCGCCCGTGCCGGCGAACAGGGGCGGGGCTTCGCCGTGGTAGCTGATGAGGTGCGTACACTGGCAAGTCGTACTCAATCCTCCACCGAGGAAATCCGCACCAAGATTGAGCGACTGCAACAGGAAACCAAAAGTGCCGTGGCGCAGGTCAATCAGGCGGGCGCCAATACCAATAAAGGGATCAGCGCGTTTGAAACCACTGGCAAAATGCTGAATGAAATCGTAGAGATGATCGAGTCACTGAATACCATGAACCTGCAAATTGCCGCAGCCGCTGAGGAGCAGTCCAGAGAAACTGGGAAAATCAATGACAGCTCAAGGATGATAGCCAAATCCTCAGTTGCCATCTCTGATATGACCCAGAACACCCAAGGAAGGATCCTGGAACTGGAGCAAGGAGCTGACAGTCTGAAACGACAGGCCGCACGATTCAAGTACTGACAGATTGCCGCCGGATAAACAACAGGGCGACCCATGGGTCGCCCTGTTTTTTTAATGATACCAACTTCATTAATAGTTTGATCAATTCAGTACGGGTTTCAGCTTCTCAGGCCAATGCCGCGGGACACCAGATAGTAAGCCAGAGTCCACAGACCAACACAGAAGGCCACTATGATACCCAGCGACAGCGGTACACTGATATCCGCCGTCCCCAAAAAGCCGTAACGGAACACGTTGATCATATACACCACCGGGTTGAGTGCCGACACGCCCTGCCAGAAATCCGGCAACAGGGAGAGTGAATAAAACACCCCACCCAGGTAGGTCAGGGGCGTCAGCACAAAGGTGGGGATTATGCTGATATCATCAAAGCTCTTGGCAAATACCGCATTGATAAGCCCCCCCAGAGCAAACAGCATGGAGGTCAGGAGTACGGTCACGGCCACCAGCGCCACATGCTGGATACTGATATCCACGAAAAACAGTGCCACCAGAGTCACGATAAAGCCCACGCACAGCCCCCGCGCCACACCACCGAACACATAGCCGGCAATCATCACATAATGGGGCACAGGCGCGACCATCAGTTCCTCCAGATTGCGCTGGAACTTGGCGCTGTAGAAGGAGGAGGCCACGTTGGAATAGGAGTTGGTAATCACTGACATCATGATAAGGCCGGGGGCAATAAACTCCATGTAGGACACGCCCCCCATGTCGCCAATCCGGCTGCCCACCAGATTACCGAAAATCAGAAAATACAGGGTCATGGTGATCGCAGGCGGCACCAGAGTCTGCACCCAGATCCGGGTAAAACGGGTGATCTCTTTAATCAGAATGCTCTTGAAGGCAGTGAAATACAGCTTGGTCATGTTCATGCCTGTTGCTCCTTCTTGACCTTGTCCACCAGCGACACAAACAGCTCCTCCAGGCGGTTGGCTTTATTGCGCATGGAGATCACTTCAATCCCCAACGTCGTCAGCTGAGTAAACACCGAGTTGAGGCTGAAATTCTTGGCCACTTCAATCTCCAAGCTGTTGCTGTCAGTCAGGGTGCAGCGGATGTGCTCAAGCACAGGTGCTTCACTCAGCGGCTTGCGCAGATCCAGAATAAAGGTTTCCACATTCAGTTGACTGAGCAGATGCTTCATCGAGGTGCGCTCAATCAACCGCCCCTTGTCGATAATGCCGATATTGCGGCACAACATTTCAGCCTCTTCCAAATAATGGGTAGTCAGAATAATGGTGACCCCTTCACGGTTGAGCTTTTTAAGGAACTCCCACATGGATCGGCGCAGTTCAATATCCACCCCGGCGGTAGGCTCATCCAGGATCAGCAATTTGGGTTCATGCATCAGCGCACGGGCGATCATCAGTCGCCGCTTCATGCCACCGGACAACTGACGCGACTGGCTGTCACGCTTGTCCCACAGATCCAGCTCTTTGAGATACTTTTCTGCCCGCTCCAGCGCCACACTGCGGGGGACGCCATAATAACCGGCCTGATTCACCACGATCTGCAGCACAGTTTCAAACTGATTGAAGTTAAACTCCTGCGGCACCAGACCGATACACAGCTTGGCCAGCTCCAGCTCTTTATCCAGACAGTGACCGAACACCTGCACCTGACCACTGCTCTTTTGTACCAGCGAGCAAATCACCCCAATGGTGGTGGATTTGCCCGCCCCATTAGGTCCCAGCAGAGCAAAGAAATCCCCCTGCTCCACCGTCAGGCTGATGCCTTTAACGGCTTCAACCCCGCCTTTGTAAGTTTTCCTCAGGTCATCAATCACCAATGCGCGATTTGTCATTACTCATCCTGTGGTCTTTTTATGGGAGAAACAAAAACTCCCGCGATTGCGGGAGCTTATTGATACACGATCGGGCGACTTATTCCAAGGGCACCACTTTGGCGATATACGGCAGATTGCGATAACGCTCGGCGTAATCGATACCATAACCCACGATAAATTCGTCAGGAATGGTAAAGCCCACGAAATCCACATGCACATCCACTTCACGGCGCTCAGGCTTGTCCAGCAAAGTACACAACGCCAGACTCTTGGGCTCACGCAACAGCAGCATTTCACGGATCTTGGACAGGGTATTACCTGAATCAATCAGGTCTTCCACGATCAGCACGTCACGGCCATTGATATCGGATTGCACGTCCTTGAGGATCTTCACATCGCGCGAGCTGCTCATGGCATTGCCATAGCTGGATACGGCCATGAAGTCGATTTCCACATGACCATGGATGCGGCGGCACAGGTCAGCCATAAACACCGCCGAGCCTTTCAGCAGGCCAACCATCAGCAGACGCTCGCTGTCTTTATAGTGGGCGTTGATTCTCTCAGCCAGCTCATCCAGCTTCGCATTGATCTCGTTAACGGAGATCATCTCTTCAATGGTGTGTTTCATATCAATCTCAGTTGTCGTCGCTGGCAGGCTGATCCGTTTGTTCAGTCGCGCCATAACCCCAGCGATCGGTTAATCTGTGTTCAACGCCCAGATGGTCCAGAATTCGGGCGACCACGAAGTCTACCAGATCCTGCAGCGTTTGGGGATGGTGATAAAAGCCCGGTGACGCTGGCATCACCACGGCTCCCTGCTGGGTCAGCTTGAGCATATGCTCCAGATGAATCGCGTTGAAGGGCATTTCTCGTGGCACCAGAATGAGTTGGCCGCGCTCTTTGAGCACCACATCCGCGGCCCGCTCCAGCAGATTATTGCTCATGCCGGTGGCCACCGCCGCCAGCGTGCCGGTGGAGCAGGGACAGATCACCATCTGTTTGGGCGCAGCGCTGCCGGAGGCAGGCGGCGAAAACCACTCTTCTTTGCCCAGCACCACCAGCTCACCACAGGCGTTGTGCTTGAACCGTGCCAGCAATTGCTCGCGGGCCTTATCCGGATGGCTGGAGAGTTTAAGCCCTTCTTCTGTCGCCAGCACCACCCGCGCGGCACTGGAGATCATCAGATACACCCGGTAACCATCGGCCAGCAGACACTCAAGCAGCTTCAGCCCATAAGGCGCGCCGGACGCGCCGGTCCAGCCCAGGCTGATGCACTTGTCTTTGATTGAGTGGGTTTGACTCATTGGCTTTCCTTGTCGCCCAAAGCTATCTCGGCTGGCACAGCTTTGTCTGCCAGCGCGCACTTCTGTGCAAGCGCATTCAGCAGCTTGCCATGAACGCCGCCAAAGCCGCCATTGCTCATCACCACGATATGCTCATTCGCTTCGCTGCCATCTACCGCCGCCTGAACCAGGGCATCAAGATCATCAAACACAATCACCGGGATGGGAGCGTTGCCCATGCTGGCAGCCAGATCCCACTCCACCTTGTCGCCCTGAAACAGCAAGGCCCTGTCAGCCAGCTGCATGGACGCGGCCAGGGTGTCTTTATGCACGCCGCGCTTCATGGTGTTGGATCGCGGCTCCAGCACCACAGTAAGCTTATTGTCGCCCACTTTGGCGCGCAGCGCCTGCACTGTGGTGGCAATGGCGGTGGGGTGATGGGCAAAATCATCATACACAGTCACGCCCGCCACAGTACCCAGCTCCTCCAGGCGGCGCTTGGGTTGGACAAAGCGGGTCAGCGCGTCAATGGCGGCAGCGGGCGCCACGCCCACATGACGGGCAGCTGCAATGGCCATCAAGGCATTTTCCATATTGTGACGGCCAATCAGCTGCCAGTTAAGGATGCCCTGAGAGGCGCCATCGAGGAAGATTTCAAACTCATGGCCATCATCGCTTAACGCCTGAATAAACCAGCCTTTGTCGGTAAGCGTATTGTTCAGGGTTTCCTGCTCACTCCAGCAGCCCATCTCAATCACTTCACGTACAGCTTGAGTCTCGGCAGGCCAAATCACCTTGCCTTCCCCGGGCACTGTGCGCACCACATGGTTAAACTGGCGCTGAATGGCCTTGAGATCATCAAAGATATCGGCGTGGTCGAACTCCAGATTGTTGATCACCAGGGTACGCGGCCGGTAATGCACAAACTTGGAGCGCTTGTCGAAGAAGGCGCTATCGTATTCATCCGCCTCCACCACAAAGAAGTCAGTTGCGCCCAGGCGGGCGGATACGCCGAAGTTTTGCGGCACGCCGCCAATCAGGAAACCGGGCTGATAGCCGCAATCTTCCAGGATCCACGCCAGCATGCTGGAGGTAGAGGTTTTGCCGTGGGTACCGGATACCGCCAGCACCCATTTGCCCGGCAGGATATAGTCTGCCAGAAACTGCGGGCCAGAGGTGTATTTAAGACCGCGATTGAGCACGGCTTCGACACAGGGATTGCCGCGGCTCATGGCATTGCCAATCACCACCAGATCCGGCTTGCTGTCGAGCTGCGATGGGGCAAACCCCTGGATCAGTTCAATGCCCTGCTCTTCCAGCTGAGTGCTCATAGGCGGATACACATTGGCATCCGAGCCGGTGACCCGATGGCCCATCTCCCGGGCCAGCAACGCCAGACCGCCCATAAAAGTGCCACAGATCCCCAGAATATGTACGTGCATGCGCTCGCTCTTCTTTAAGCTAAAAAACCAGTCAAAAAAATCGATTCAGAAAAATCGGTTCAGAAAAATCAGCCTCATTGTACCTTTGCAGGCATTGAGCACAAGCCATGCCGCCGGGGTTTATGCGCCCTCCCCCACAAACGTCAACGCCCGGCATGGCCGGGCGTTATCAGCTTAAGTCACTTTGTCAGTCAGGCAGTTGCCGCATCAATGGCCTGAGACACGTCGGCAATAATATCGTCGATATGCTCAATGCCTACGGAAATGCGGATCAGGTCTTCCGATACCCCGGCGCTGGCCAGTTCGCTGGCATTCAGCTGCCTGTGGGTGGTGGTCGCCGGATGACAGGCCAGCGACTTGGCATCGCCAATATTGACCAGCCGCAGGATCATCTGCAGCGCATCGATAAACCGGCCACCGGCCTCGCGCCCGCCTTTGATGCCAAAGCTGATAATGCCTGAAGCCTTACCGCCGCAGATTTTATCGCAATTGGCCTTGTAGGGGCTCTCTGGCAGAGCGCCATAATTGACCCAGTTCACCGCCGGATGCTGCTCAAGGAAAGCCGCCAGTTTTTCAGCGTTACTGCAATGCCGCTCCATACGCAGGCTCAGGGTTTCCAGCCCCTGCAGCAGCAAAAAGGCACTTTGTGGCGACAGCGCCGCGCCGGTATTGCGCAAAGGCACTACGCGGCAGCGACCGATAAAGGCGGCAGGCCCGAACGCCTCGGTATAGACCACGCCATGGTAGGACGGGTCCGGGGTATTGAGCACAGAGAATCTGGCCTTATTGGCCGCCCAGTCAAACTTGCCCGAATCGATAATCACCCCGCCAATGGTGGTGCCATGACCGCCGATATACTTGGTCAGCGAATGGATGACGATATCCGCGCCATGTTCAAACGGCCGGCACAGCACAGGCGTGGCCACTGTGTTGTCCACTATCAAAGGCACGCCATGCCGGTGGGCAAGCTCAGCAAGCTTTTGCAAATCGACAATATTGCCCGCAGGATTGCCGATGGATTCGCAAAACAGCGCTTTGGTGTTGTCATCGATCAGCGCTTCCAGTCCGTCAAAATCATCAAATGCGGCCATGCGCACCTCCACGCCCTGGCGCGGCAGCGTGTGGGCGAACAGGTTATAGGTCCCGCCATACAGCTGACTGGTGCTGACGATATTGTCTCCCACCTGCACCAAGGCCTGAATCGCATAGGTAATCGCCGCCATGCCCGAGGCCAGCGCCAGTGCGCCAATCCCGCCTTCAATGGCCGCCAGTCGCTGCTCCAGCACATCCGTGGTCGGGTTCATGATGCGAGTATAGATATTGCCCGCCACCTTCAAGTCGAACAGATCCGCCCCATGTTGCGTGTTATCAAAGGTATAGGAAGTGGTCTGGTAAATCGGCACCGCCGCCGCTTTGGTGGTCGCTTCCGATTGATAGCCATGGTGCAGTGCCAATGATTCGAGTTTCATGATTCGGTTCCTTGAATGTGGGCGATATTTGCGCAGGGGAGTTCAAGTTAGCAACTGGACATCTGGATGTCTAGATGTTTTATTCATTCTGAGGCCACAGAATGGTCTGGCTTGTTTGTTGATTGAGTTTCACCTTCAACGTAGCCGTTAACGTTTATAGGCAAAGGGTTCCTGCAACCACTGCCGTATGGTGTAGTTGCCAAGCTTCGCTTGCCAGAATGATGTTTTGCCCCTGTGGAACATGCCGTTTGTCAGTGGCTAACGTCGTGGAGTAAATACATCCTTGTATAACGGCCAGTTCGCCATCCATGGCTCTCGCTCATAAGCACATTTACCTTAGGCAAATACTCGCCAACCCACACCCGGGGAGAGGGCTTTGCTCTTCCAACAAATACTTCCCTGTGCAAGGCCAGTTCGCCATCCTTGGCTCTCGCTCGTAAGCGCGTTTGCTTGGGCAAACATTCGCCCTAACAACCCCAAGGACGCCCCAACCGAAGTTGTTACCCACCGTGAAATACCTTCAATACACGCAATCGACACCGAATCAGCATCCCTGCTTCTACGATGCCTGCCTCGTCATCCATGACGAGACTTGCTATTGAATTCATTTCCCTCGACTCTGGCATCCTTCTTTGTTCTACCTCCCGCATCCATGCAATCATCCGGCAACTTCGGACGGGGACAGGTGTAATCTGTCAGCATCCAGAAAAAATGGTGCCCGCCCTAACTCTCTCACAGTTACAGACCGTCCAGATGACCGCAAGAGAATAATATTCAAGCGATTACACTCGTCTTTGTCCCTTGTTTTATGCATTTTTTGAGATTCGGCGTCTCTCAGAAAAATTTAGCAATGTTAGAATCATCGGCTCGGTTTCTGTGAGTTAGTTTGGCGATTGAGCAGAACACTCAAATCAAGCCGAGTTCCCTTCTATTTTTTCGAAAATCAGTGATCTGCATTTAGAAACAGCTAATTAGCTAAAGCGATACTCTAGCTTGAGAACTGAAGTATCAACTACAGGCGACCCGAAAGGCTCGCTTTTTGTGGTTCCGACAAGCTTCACAAATTAGATGTATTTCCCGTTATCTATCATGATTTTATGAAAAAATATGCTGCCACATATATTTCCAACTCCATATTCAATGTGTATCACAGAGTGGCGGTAAAAATTATCCCCCTCTCCGCGGCATAACGTTGCAATATGGCCTCAATTTCAAAAGTATAAAGAAGCACCAAGATGGAAGTTTTAGAGAGTTTACTGCGCAGTTTTAACACGGATGTTGTCAACAGCTGTATTTTGGCCGCTATGGCCGTGATTTTTGGACTGGGACTTTGGTACACCAAACAAGCTAAGCAGATAGAGTTTGTAAACTATGTACCGACGCTGCTCACCACCTTAGGCATATTTGGTACCTTTTTGGGTATTGTGCTGGGCCTGCTCGATTTTAACCAGAGCAATATTGAAGCCAGTATTCCACCACTGCTGGAAGGTTTGAAAACCGCTTTTATTACCAGTCTGGCGGGTATTTTCTCATCCCTGATTTTCAAAACCTTGTCGACCTTTGACATCCTCAAGCCCAAACAGGTTGAAGAAAGTAGCTCCCATGCCACGCCAGAGGCGATTCTCGGTGCGATGCAAGCTCAGGTTGCTGAAATTAAAACACTTAGAGAATCTATGGTTGGCAACGAAGAGTCGACCTTGTTTGGTCAATTGAAAATCCTCCGTGGTGATATTAATGACAATGCCAAATTGTCATTGAATAGCGCCAAAGAGCACGCAGACAAGCAACAACAGAACTTTGAGGAGTTCTCTGAGAAGCTGTGGCTGAAGCTTCAGGATTTCGCCGATACTTTGTCGAAGTCTGCGACAGAACAGGTTATCGAAGCGCTTAAGCAGGTTATTGTTGATTTCAACAACAACCTGACCGAGCAGTTTGGTGAAAACTTCAAGCAGCTTAATGAAGCCGTGCACAAACTGGTTGAATGGCAGGAGAACTACAAGCTTCAGCTACAGCAAATGCAGCAGCAGTATGCTCATGGCGTCGAGTCTATTTCAGCGACTGAAGCATCTGTTGCCCATATCAGTGAGCAAAGCAAAGTCATTCCTGAGTCCATGAATGACCTAAAAACCATTATGGAAGTCAATCAACACCAGTTAGCTGAGCTGGAACGTCACTTGGAAGCGTTTAAAGAGATGCGTGATAAAGCCGTAGAAGCCGTACCGCAAATCCAGCAACAGGTACAAGATACGGTTAATGATATTTCTGCTGCTGTCTCGACCGCCAGTGAACACTATAAGCAGTTGCTCACTGAATCCGACGAATATATCAAGTCGCACGTAACTACCTCCAATGAACTGTTGGAGAAATTTGCCAATGAGACTGAAACAGGTATTACCAAAGTCAGAGACCGTCTGGTAGAGAGCTCTGAGCGCATCAGCAATGATATTAATTTGGCCGGAGATCAGTTTACTGATGCAACATCCAGAACCAATGAATCTTTAAAAGGTAATTCTGATTACTTGCAGTCGCAGACCGAAATTATCAAGCAGCACCTGCAAGATGCGGTGAGCGATCTCAACAGTGTGATGCGCGACATGATTGAGAAGATGGTCAGTGACGCGAAAGAAATGACCTCAACCATTAAAGAAGCTAATCACAATCTGGCAAGTGATACCGAACAGGTACGAGATACCGTGATTAAGTCCACCGAAAAGCTTCAGCAGCGCCTCAATGAAGTGATTGATGAGACGGCAACCCAGCAAATCAATCAAGCAAAACGTACCTTCGATGCAATGGAAGACCAGGTTAAGCAACAAGTAGGCTTTACCGCTGAAGCTGTTGACTCTCAGCTGAAACTGATTGATTCCGCTATGCAGCAGGAAATCAATCGGGTGATGAATGAAATGGGACAGGCATTGGCCCAGGTCAGCGGCAAGTTCGTCGAGGATTACATCAAACTGACTCAAGCTATGAATGAGATTGTGAGCAAGCGGGTTGCATAATGGAAAAGCTATTTGGAACCAGTAAGGGCGCTCAGGAAAGCGGTGAGCACTGGTTAACAGTATCGGATTTGATGGCTGGACTCATGATGGTGTTTTTGTTTATCGCCATCGTCTTTATGATGATTACCCAGCAGGAGAATGACAAAATCAAGGATGTCGCGGTTGCCTATCAACAAAATCAGGTCGCGATTTATGAGGCTCTACAGCAAGAATTTAAAGATGACCTCGACAAATGGGGCGCAACCATCGACCAAGAGACATTGGCATTCAACTTCCAGTCACCGGATGTGTTGTTTGCCAATAACGAAACACGGCTGAGCGCTGCATACAAAGATATTCTGGATGACTTCTTTCCGCGTTATATCAATGTATTAAAACCCTATCGTGATTCTTTGGATGAGATCCGCATTGAAGGCCACACCTCCAGTGTTGGCCTGCGTGGTTCCACTGAAACCGAGGCCTACTTCTACAACATGCGCCTGTCTCAAGGACGCACCCGTGCTGTGCTCGAATACGGTTATGCACTCATGCCTGAAGAAGCTGACTGGATTAAGGCCAACATTGCAGCGGTTGGGTTTTCGTCATCCCGATTGGTAATGAAAGATGGTGTGGAAGACGCGGCGAAATCTCGCCGGGTCTCTTTCCGGGCGATCACCAATGCTGATATTCAAATTAAGCGCATTCTGGAGAGCAACTAAGTGAAACTGACTGTTGATCTCAGTGCGCTTCACAGAGCTGTCGCGCCGCTTGGAAAAGTCGTCACCAACTTTTCCATCCAAAGTAACTCCAGTGGATGGGTGGATATTGGTGACCATTTAAAAAGCGGGATGATCCTTGGTAAAGACATTCAGCTTGCTGATATTGACGGTACCAACGGTATTCTTAATTACAACGGTCACCAGGTAATGCTCTACATCCCCGATCAGGGAGGCTACATAGCGCAGGTCTTGGCTGACGGGAAGCAAAAAGGTGCCAAGCGAGTACACGTGGCTGAATGTAAGACCATCATCGGAATGCGTGAACGAGGCAGGTTTAATGACAGATATGATGTCATCAACAGGATTGACGGACTGTTTCCCGTTTTTGGCGTTGACTACCACTCGCAACAGGAAGTTAAGGGAGATGCCGCTCTAGCGGTCTGCCAAAACTGCTTAAGCCTCCTTAACCATAAGGACTTCCCTAATCTCAGTTGGGGAGATAAAACTAAGTTCGTGAATGAGTTCTCTTACGCCAAATTCTTCGAAACCTACAGTTCATATTTTAAGTCCTTACCTAAATCGACAGTGGGCTTCCAATCTGGTGGCTATACAGCTGACTGGCCGGGAATTTCAGCCAAGTTGCGAAGTGAACTGGACTATACCTGCGAGCAATGCGGAGTCAATTTGACTGGTAACACCAAGCTCTTACATGTCCACCATATCAATGGCAATAAAGCAGACAACAGCAGGAATAACTTGAGGGCACTCTGTGCTGACTGCCATAAAAAGCAACCTCATCACGGCCACCTTTACGTTAGTAACGAAGATACACTAAAAATAAACGAATACCGTCGTGAGCAGCACAAGTTCGACGTATTTAACTATGACAGTGTGCTTGAATGCGCAGACACAGCCTTAGAGGGCTTAGTCATTAAGTGCCAAACTAGAAGTTTGATGGTTCCTGAGCTAGGCTTTGTGATTAACAGTGGTAGCAAAATGATCTCTATCGATCTGTGTTGGCCAAGGCGGAAAGTCGCCGTCTTAATCAGTATGGATTCGGCACCAGATTTGAGACAACTTGGCTGGAATGTATTTTCGGCCTTTGAAGCCTTGAATAACTTCTATGAGTTTCAGGCGAAAGTAAGGTAATGTCCTTAAAATGGTTGGGACATAGATTCTATGTCCCAATATAAATCTAAAATCAAGTAACCAATACAAACAAAGAGCATCAACCAAATTCAAACACAGACTTCAGTAAAATTGTTCACAAATTGGCTAACACAAGACTCAATGTCAGATATAACAGCGTTCTCCTGTTGATTTCGCCCTTTAATTGCTACTCGAAATGAAATCAACATGCCACTTGGTAGCTGTTGTTCTAGATACTGGATATCAGCTCTAAACTGTCTTGTGAGCGACTTGATGACTTGTGCTCTCTGATATATCGCATCATGCCGTACAATCAAATCTGGAAGCTCAACTTTCAGCCTTGCCTCTTCAATTTTGATATCCTGAGTTTCTTTCTCTATCTGCTCGACTCGCTTATAAGAGCTCTTGGTCGCAAAATACATCATCGGCAGTGCCACAATACCACCCAATACAGCAGCCCCACCTGCCATACCAGCACCACCCGCAGCCAAAGCTCCACCACCAAACCATGCAAGAGTAGCATTACTGGCTGCCACTCCTGATAATGTTGCGATAGCTGTTCCGGTAGAAGCTGAACCGACCAACGACACAATGGCCCACGCGCCAACCGCAGAGGCTCCGCCAACCACACCACCAAAGCCGGCCTGAAGCACATAACTGTGATTTTTTGAAAACTTGTCAATATAGGTAAGTAACGTCTGGCTCTTATACGAAGAATTCAATTCGGCATGAGTTAGTATCAACTTTCTAACAGACTTGAGTGTTTTATTGACCAACTCGATTTCCCGGCCCACTTCAGCCAACAAGCTATTTATAGCGTTAGTATGTTCTGATACTTCAGCGTATATAACTTGATATTGCTTGTATGCTTCTTCACGCTCTTCTTCAGATTCTCTGATACATTCAGAGCCGCCTAAGGTAATCACACATTTTAACAATCGCCAGAGGCCCTTTAAAACAAACCACAAACCTTTAAAAAACGCCATCACGACTGATTACCACCTGACAAAAGACTTTCTTAATAAGTCGATACAAAAATTTAAGCGAGCGAGACTTTACTGCATATCAATCACTTAGAACAGGTGACAATAAACAAAATGCAATGAACGCGTAATTTACTCCAAGAGGTCTAAGGCGGGACAGGGCTAACTTCCACTGTACTCACATATTACACCCGGTCTCCCTCGAAGCGGCCGAAGGGGATGGGTTCAAATGCCGTGGACGAGGCATGGACGCCGAGTCAGCGCCAGTCGAATCAAGGGCGAGTATCGCGAAGCGATGAGCTTACGAACGCGAGGCAGGATAGCCGAGCTGGAGGGATTTACAGGGATATAAATCGAGCGTCTGTCGCGTTAGCCAATTTTCGACAAAAGCCTGAGGAGTTGTCAGCGTTGGTTGGGGCGGCAAGGGAGATGCAAGAGGGAATTGCTGTTGATCCCCTCTTGCCCGGGTGAAGCCTGGAAGGCTTCGATGTTCTGGCAAGCGAAGCTTGCCTAATCCATGCCGCAGGCATATTGGTGCAACACGCCAACAAGTTCGCCAAGCACAGCTTGGCCAAACTCACTCAAATCGCCATAAAGGCGAAACTCAAACATAAACGGCTGGTAACACCATTGGTCGGCGCACATACTGATACAAGAGCGAGTGAAACCGCTCCATATCAGCGCGGGTGCACTTGCTCCATTCAAGCGCCTCGCCCACCACACCATGATGGCCAAAGGCATTGAGCCGAATGCCAACAGATTCTGGCAAGCTGGCAAGAAACTCGCCGACGGCGGCGACTTCAACCTCCAAATCACTCTTGCCGGGGATGTGCAGCAGGCGCACTTCGTGCAGTTTGCCAAGGGATGCCAGATGGCGAATGGAAGCCAGCACTTTGTGGTTATCCCGGCCGACCAGCCAGTGGTGAGTCGCGGCTTGCCAGGCTTTGAGGTCAATCATGGCGCCATCAAGCCAGGGGGCAACTTTATCCCAGCCGCTTAAAGGCAACTCACCATTGCTGTCGATAAAACAGGTTAAATGCTTAAGCTCACTGTCGGCTTTTATCGCGCGAAACAGTGCAATGATAAAAGGCAATTGCAGCGTGGCTTCTCCGCCGGACACCGTAATGCCGCTTAAAAACAAGTGGTGCCTGCGGATGAGTGCCAGCATGTCGCTGACGCTCATCTGATCTATCTTGGGGTTGGCCTGATGGGGGCAAACATCAAGACACAGATCGCAGCCGGTGCAGCGCGCACTGTCCCACACCACTTTGCCCGCTTGCAGACTCAGCGCTCCGGCCGGACAAGGCGCTACACAATCACCACAGTGGTTGCAATGGTTGATGGTGTGGGGGTTGTGGCAGTTTTTACAATTGAAATTGCAGCCCTGCAGGAAGATCACCAGTCGGTTGCCCGGGCCATCCACGCAGGAGAAGGTCAGAATACGACTGACCTTTGCGCTTCTTTCACTGTGCTTCTCTGTTGCTGTTACTGCCACTGCTGCTGTCACTGCGGGGTATTCCTGCCTCAATCTTTGTCTGGTCTGGCCTAGAGTTATCTGGTCTGCGATGCGGCGAGTGGCGGGGTCATCTCCAGGCTCACCACTCTGGGCTGACGCTCAAGAATGCCGGTGTTTTTGGCCGCCTCAGCACCGAGGAAAGTGGTGTTGGTGCGCGAACCCTGCTCATCGTAGCGGGCAATGTCTGACAGCTTGACCATATAGCCGGTCACCCGCACCAGATCGTTGGAGGCCACATTGGCGGTAAACTCGCGGTAGCCTGCCATCAGTGCGCCTTTGGCCAGATTAAACATGGCTTCCGGATTGGCTTTGACTGTCTCATCTATGGTGAGAATGTCGCTGATGCCAGAGGTGTAATACTGGTGATGCCCGGCGGTGGCCTGCACATAACTGACCGGGTCCGGCTCAGTGCCATAAGGAATGCGCACGCCCGGGGTCACGTCTTTATCTATGCTGATGCCGCCCTGGGCATGCAGCACGGCCTTGCCATTGAGGCCATAAGCCACGCTCATGTCATCCACCAGCTGCGCCAGTTTGGCCGAAATGCGATGCCCCATGGCGTTGGCCCCGGCATCCTGACCATATCGTCCGGCATGCCCGGCTTTGTCCATCAGCTGGTTGACCGCCTCGGCCATGCCATAAATGCCGAACATGGGGGCAAAACGCGCCTCCTCAATCAGGCCTTCCTGCACCAGGAAGCTGTCAAAGAAGTTGGACTCTTCATGCAGGAAACGACTGCGCTCATCCATCAGCACCCGCATCTGCTCACTGTGATAAGGCAGCACACGGGTCAGGAAATCCGCTTCATCTTTGGCCTTGGCCGCCACCAGTTTGAGGTTCATGCGCACCAGAGTATTGGAGCCACCGGCCAGCGGCAGTGAGTTATAACAGCTGACAATACCGAAGCGCTTGTCACCATAGGTCGCGGCATGCATGGGGTAATTGGCGATATGCGGCTTGCTGCACTCACAGATATTGGCCGCCGCCTGACGCAGCAGCGAGTCCGGGGTGATGGCCGGGTCATACATAAAGGTCAGGTTGGGCGCGATCTGCTTGAGCTCGGCATCGATTGTCAGAATAGTGCGGCACACAGGATTATCGGTTGGGCCGATATTCACGTGCATAAAGGCGTCCGGCAGGGTGCGGTCGAGCATGATCCAGAAGCGCTTGAGTTTGGCATACAGCTGCTGGTCGCTGAGATCGCCCACATAGGGCATCAGCAGATCATCCAGTTGCCCCAGATACACAGGAATGGAGGTTACCGAAGGCACATGGTGATAGATAATGCTGAGCATATTGAGCGCATCATCAAAGTCAGCCGCAGGTGGCAGCTCCAGATACTCAGAGCCATTGTTCAAAAACACCGCATAGTCCGGCAGCACATATCTGGGCTTAAATGGCGCATGGCCCTCAAACATGTCGCACAGACTGCCATCGCTGAGCAGCTCACGCACCGCATCCGGCACGCTCACATAGGGCAACGAGGCTTCTGCCTCCAGCGCCAGCCAGTGGCTTTTTTGCCTGGGTGACAAATTAGGATTGGTGATGATGGACTGGAAGGCTTGCTGCAGTGAGCTGAGTTCTTGAGGCATAGGGTAGATTCCGAAGCGACTGTGATTGCTGGCCTGCACAGCGGGAAGATCAATCCGTCGCAGGCCTTGCGCATTGCCCTGTACTTTACCCAGCGCCAGCGCGCTACCCCAGTGAATTATCCGGCCGACCATTTTTCCAAAACGGAAATCCGCTGCACAGATCACATCCACAGTTTCGGCGTTTCACCATAGAGTCAGCTCAGTGAGGCTGCTACCCTGTGCCCATGGTGGTTATCCCTGTACTTTCTTATGAATTATCTCGCCCTGTCCCGCGTCAGCATGAAACATCTGGCGGTGTTGCAACTCATGCTGCGCAGCCAAAGCGTCACCCTGGCTGCCGAACGTCTGTGTGTCTCCCCTTCCAGCATCAGCAAGACGTTGTCGCAGCTGCGGGAAATCCTCGACGATGAGCTGTTTTACCGCGAAGGCAATCAGCTGACACCCACACCCTATGCCATCAGCCTGGCGCCGGCGGTGCAGGATATTCTGGCGCGGGTGAATGGTCTGGTCGCTCAGGGCGAGTTTGATCCGCAAAACTGGGTCGGGCAGTTTTCGCTGTCGATGCGCGCCAGTACCCTGGAGCTGTTTGCCCGGCAGCTGGCTCTGCTCAGCCAGTCGCTGCCCAGCTCGGTGGAGTTCAATATCTTTGCCAAGGAGCAACTGGGGTTTGATGCGCTGCTGCGCGGCGAAGTGCAGTTTTTGCTGCTGCCCCACGACATCACCCAGCCGCCGGTATTGCACCGGGATCTGGTGTGGCAAACCCTGGTTACCGATGAGCTGGTGTGCCTGATGCGCCGTCAGCACCCGCTGGCTCAGCTGCCGCTGACTCAGGAGCGTTATCTGAGTTTTCGCCATATCGGCATCCATGATCGCGAGCTGGCCGAGCCTTATTTTATTCAGCACCTGACTCACAATGTCCACGCCCGGGATGTGGCACTGACGGTTGCCGATTTTGGCGGCGCGGCCATGCTTTGCCACCACACTGACTATCTGCTGACCTGCTCCAGACGCTGGGCGCAGCAGGCGTCGCAGGCGCGGGACTTGTTGCAGCAGCCGCTGCCGTTTGATTATGGTCAGGTGGGCTACAGCCTGGTGTGGAATCGCAACAGCCTTAAAGATCCGGCGCTGCAATGGTTGCAGCAGGAACTGCTTGCAAGGTTGTCGGCAGAAACCGAAAAAACGGCGCTGACAGGTGGGCAGGATCACACTTCGAAATCTGGAAGTAAAAACATCTAGACGTCTAAATTGACAGACATCTGTCTATTCAATATATTTGCCGCTAACTTGAGTGACATGAAACGGGTTTTCAGCGTCACATCTCAGATGTTTGGCCGGAAATGATGCCGCCAGGATACAGCCAAGATTTGTGCCCACGAGGGATTTGGCGCAAATACACAAGAATAAAGAGAGAATAATTTTGACTCATCCAGTGACACCAGCCACGGCAAAACAACAGGGCTCCATCATTGCCCTGCTGCCCCTGTTCCTTTTCCTGGTACTGTTTATCGGTGCCGGTTTGTACTTCCAGAGCCAGGGCGTAGATTTTGCTTTTTATCAGCTGCCTGCCCCGGTAGCCATTCTGCCTGCGGTTGTGCTGGCATTGCTGATTTCCAAACAAAGGCTCAATCAATCGATTGAAACCTTTATTGGCGGGATCGGCCACAGCAACATCATCGCCATGTGTCTTATCTACCTGCTGGCAGGTGCCTTTGCCTCGGTGGCCAAGGCTACCGGCGGGGTGGATGCCACAGTGGCACTGGGCCTGTCGCTCATCCCCTCATCCCTGCTGCTGCCCGGCTTCTTTGTGATTGCCGCCTTTATCGCCACTGCCATGGGCACCTCCATGGGCACCATAGCCGCCGTGGCACCGATTGCGCTGGGTGTGGCCACGGAGGCCGATATCAGCCTGCCACTGATGGCCGGTGCTGTGATGTCAGGCGCGCTGTTTGGTGACAACCTGTCGATCATTTCGGATACCACTATTGCCGCCACCCGCACCCAGGGCTGCGACATGAAAGACAAATTCCGTGAAAACCTGATTTTCGCCCTGCCAGCCGCGCTGGTGACTCTGGTGCTGTTCGCCGTTGCCGGTCAGGGACAGGTAGAGCTGGCGCCGCAGCAGATCGATCTGCTGAAGGTATTGCCATACCTGACCATTCTGGTGCTGGCGGTGGCGGGTCTGAACGTGTTCGTGGTGCTGACTATCGGTATCGTACTGGCAGGTGCCACCGGGCTTATCGGCGGCGACTATGGCTGGGTAACCTTTGGTAAGGATATCTACGCCGGTTTCACCAACATGCAGGAAATTTTCATCCTGTCCATGCTGGTAGGTGGTCTGGCAGCACTGATGCAGCAACAGGGTGGTCTGGCGTTTGTCAGCCGTCAGATTGAAAAGCTGATCGCCCGTTTCTCCAGTGCCAAAGGTGATGCTTCCTGCCGCGCCGCTGAGCTGGGCATGGCCGGTATCGCTGCCGCGACCAACCTGTGCGTGGCCAACAATACCGTGGCGATTGTGGTCAGCGGTGACATTGCCAAAGATCTGGCCACCAAGCATGGCGTGACGCCCAAGCGTGCCGCCAGCATTCTGGATATCTTTGCCTGTATCGTGCAGGGGCTCATTCCTTACGGAGCCCAGGCGCTGCTGATTGCTTCGACCTTCGCTATCAGCCCTGTCGATGCCATAAGCTACACTTGGTATGGTATGGTGTTGGCACTGGTCGCGGTTGTTATTGTGGTAGTGCGTCCCCGCAACTGAATATTCCACGGAACAGGAAGGCCCCAGCCGAGGGCCCCGGCAATCAGGAAGTGTCGTGACTATGGATGATGAAATCCAGCACGGAAAATATGACCCCCACAGACTCATCTTCCATATGTGTCTGGTGGGGGTAAGCATATGTGTTATAGGCATAAGCATCAGCCTGATTGCATTTTTCCAGCAATTGGGCTGGGGTATTTTTGGACTCCATGTCGACGCGCTTGGCGATTATCTGCGCTCTCCCCTCGCCTTTCTCTATAACGTTTGCCTGCTGCTGGCCGGTGCCTGTTTTGTGCTGGCCATGTATGGTCTGCATCTGGTCAGATATGACAGATTCACCTCACTGCTGGCAGCGTCCGGCGCGCTGTGTGGTATTAGCGTGATGCTGCTGGGCGCCTATCCATTCAACGATCAGCCCATTCACTATATGGTCGTTATCGGCTTTATCTGTACGTCAATGCTGATGTTTGGTGTGCTCTTTATCTACCGTTTCAGCCGCCCGCAGCTGTGTCCCGGATTTCTGGGCGTAATCAGCCTGCTGGGGATCATCGCCAGCATACTGGTGCTGTGGGAGCTGGAACCCAACCGCAGCTCAACCCTGTGTGCGGATGTGGGGTTTTGTTATCTGGCCTTTTTGATGTGGTCACATACTTTCCTCACCATGCTGGTTGCCGTAGGGCTGGCACTGATGGCCCGCCGACTGGTGGCAGCCGCTGCCGACTGATTTATCCTCAAAAATGTGACCTGCGTACTGGACTCGCTGGCCGGGTTAATGAATATTAGCGCCCCCGAAATGCAGTTAAATTTTCGCCATGTATGCCAAGCCTGCCCCGTCACTGGGTCAGTACGATCTACACCATCTGATTATCTTCCTGATGCTGACCGGCGCCTTTGTCGCTACGGCAGGACTGGTGCTGACCGTCGACTACGAATACCAGCGCATCGGCCTCAAGGTATTTTCCCTGCGGGCCAATCAGCTTGGCGACTATCGCCTGTCGGAAATGGCCTATGTGATCAACGGCAGCACCCTGTCTTACGGCATGTGTACCCTGCTGGGGATGTTTGGCCTGTATCAGCTCAGGCTCGACCGACTGAGCAAACTGATGGCACTGACCGGTGCCTGGATGGGACTGTCCATCCTGCTGATGGGCATTTATCCGCTGAATTATCTGACGGAGCACAGGTTCTGGTCGACCAATATGCTGCTCAGCTGCCTGCTCATCTGTCTGGTGACCATAGTGGGCTGGCTCAGCCACAAATGTTATTGCACCCGGGGGATGACCGTGGTCAGTATCCTGCTGTTTCTGGTCAGTTTCAGCATTCTGCTGCAGGTGGATTTACGGACCCTGAGACTGCTGCCCTGCGATCAGCTGATGGAGCCGCATTTCTGCGCTACCGCCATGAACTCCTGGGCCATGTCGATTTTATCGGTGATTTGGGACGTGCTGCTGGCGCTGAACATGCGCAAACTGGTGATCAAGGATTATCAAACCCGGTCACTGAGGCATCTGAAAGGTGAGTAGTATCCGTCTGGCGCAGTATCTGGCACAGTGTGGCATCGCCTCCCGCCGTCAGTGTCAGCGCCTTATCACCGCAGGTCAGGTAACCCTCAATGGCCACCAGGCGCTGCCCAATGCCAGAGTCATTCCCGGGCAGCTGGCATTGGGCGATATTTTGCTCAATGGCGAGCCGGTGACCGGGCCGCAAAGCCGCACATGCTGGCTGTATCACAAGCCCGTCGGCGTAGACTGCCGCCTGTTACCCCAGCACCCCGACAGCCTGTATCACCAATTGCCCGACTCCCCCCGCCTGTATCCTATTGGCAGACTGGATAAGGACTCCCGCGGGCTGTTGCTGCTGACCAATGACGGCGAGTTGACCCAACGGCTGATGCATCCGGACTTTGCCCATGAAAAATACTATGAAGTGACGGTTGACCGGCCTTATGAGGATGAGTTTATTGCGCAAATGCAGGCCGGCGTGCGCTATCAGCAAACGCTCACCCGCCCCTGCCACTGCGAGCGTTTGGATGACATACGCTTTGGCATCACTCTGACTCAGGGGCTTAACCGGCAAATTCGCCGCATGTGCGCCGCGCTGGGTTATAAAGTGGTGGATTTGAAGCGTACGGCCATTTTGTCGCAAACCCTGATCGACGATAGCGGCCACGAGCTTGACGCAACAAAAATGCGGCCGCTCACCGAAGATGAGCAAGCCGCATTGTATCGGGCTGCTGGGCTGGCCTGAACTGTATGCCAGTCCAAACCTCCAGTTAGGTTTGCCGGTCGCTGCTGACACTGAGCCGCCAACCACCGGCAACACTGAGGGTTACTTCACAATCACCATCTCTTCGAGCAGGTTATCGGCGTTATCCAGATACTGCATCACCCACAGCATGTAACGGCTGTCGACCTGAATCGAGCGGTTGCTGTCATCATCATAGTTCCAGTCACCGATAATCGACTCATACACGCCGTCAAACAGCAGGCCCACCAGCTCAGCGCGACCATTCATCGCAGGCGAACCTGAGTTGCCGCCTGTAGTGTCCAGGGTCGACAGGAAGTTAACCGGCACAGAATCAATGGCAGACATATAATAGTCGCCGTATTGTTTCTGCTTGATCAGCTCCAGCTGCTTTTTGGGGGCATCGAAGGGATCGATGCCAGTGTCTTTGGCGGCAATACCTTCCAGACGGGTAAACGGAATCGCGTACAGCCCATCCTGCGGCGCATAGCCTTTCACATGGCCGACCGTGACCCGCAGGCTGGAGTTGGCATCGGCATATACAGGCTTACCCAGGCTCTGGTTATAGGCAATGATAGCTTCCATATACTGAGGGCGCACCTTCATCAGATCGCCGGCCAGTTGCTTTTGCTGCGCTTCCAGCGCCATGTTCATGTCGTACAACTGCACCGCCAGTTGGATAAAGGGGTCTTTGGATTGCCTGAACTCGTCGACCGACTTATTCATCCACGCCAGACGCACCTCTTTGTTGTCCAGCTCAGTACCGGCATACAGCTTATCCAGGGTCTGCTGCAATTTGGCTTCGTCAAACTGACCGGTCAGGCCAAACGCCTTATCCAGCTCAGGCAAACGCTGGGCCTTGGGCAGCATGGCGTAACGGGTCAGCATCTCCAGCAAAATAGCCTTATCGACATTTTCAGCATAACGGCGATCGATTCGCTCCATGCCGGAGGTGAAGCGGGTCATGTCGCGCTCCTGATAACCGGGCTCACGCTCCATATCCGGCTTCTGCTTCTCGTTGGCCAGACGATACAGGCTGTCCGCAGTCTTCAGCATCTGCGCATAACCCATATAACTTAAAATCAGGTCGCGCTCCTGATGCTGCTGATCTTTAGCCACCAACTGGTTCAGTTCAGCGAGCGCCTTGCCATACTGTTGCTTGCGCTTGGCATCGGCGTTAATCCAATTGGTCAGCTGCTGCTCCATGGCGACCTTGTCTGCCAGCATGGAGGATTTGCCATAGAACTCGATCATCGAGGTGAAGTTTTTGGCATAGTTGGCCAGGCTGGCCAGGGTGCTTTCATACTTAATGCGATCGTCAGAACCTTCAGGCGCCACATCGTAGATGATGTCCATAATGGTTTCGCGCAGGATTTTGGAATTGGGATAAGTCCACCCAAACTGATTTTCCACTTCCTGAGCAGTGCGGTATCTGTTGGTACGGCCGGGGTATCCCGCCACCATCACAAAGTCGCCTTCCTGCACACCTTTGGCAGAGACTTTCAGGAAGCTTTTTGGCTCAAACGGCACATTATCTTCGCTGTAATCCGCCGGCTTGCCATCCGGGCCAACATAGGCGCGGTAGAAGGAGAAATCCCCTGTGTGGCGCGGCCACATCCAGTTGTCGACATCGCCGCCGTATTTACCCACGCTGCCGGCCGGGTTGTATACCAGGCGCACATCGCGGATCTCCAGCTGCTTCACCAGATAATATTCCAGCCCCCGGTGGAAGCTGTATACCTGACAGCGGTATCCGGCATCCTGCTCACATTCAGCCACCAGCGACTTTTCTCTGGCTTCGACTGCTTTGTAGAAGTCATCACCGGATTTCTGGTTCAGTCCGGCAGTGACCTTGTCGGTGACATTGGTGATCTCTTCGGTCACATAGATGCGCGAGCCCGGTGTAGCCTGCAGTTCATCTGACATTTTGCGGGCCAGAAAGCCATTCTGCAGCAGGTTGTTTTCGGCGGTAGAGTTATACTGAATGGCGCCATAAGCGCAGTGGTGGTTGGTCACCACCAATCCCTTGGGCGACACAAAGGACGCGGTACAGCCACCCAGGCTTATCACTGCATTCATCGGGAATTCAGTCAGATCAGAAATCGACTTAACATCGATTTCCAGCCCTTTGGCTTTCAATTCTGCGGCCATATCCGGCAGTTGATGCGGCTGCCACATACCTTCATCGGCCTGGGCAGTAAAGGCGGTTGCCACTGCGGCCGTCAGTAACCATTTTTTCATTATTCGCTGTCCATATTGCTTTTGGTGTAGAGATTGCCCATAACAAAACGGGCAATAGCGCTGGATTCCTCGCTATTGCCCGACTTTATCATATGTTGCCTGTTTGCCAACTGAGCAGACATGCTCACTTACAAATCGGCAACCTTATGTGCTACAGATATCTCAGTCTGTGAACTCACAGCGCCACCCACAGCTGGGCGAATACAATCGCCAGCCCCCCCACACCGGACAGTGCCAGAGCCAGCTTACCGCCGGATACCTGATATCCATCGGGCTGACTGACGCGTTGACGCAGCGCCATGGCAATCGGCAGGAAGATGATCATCACCACCAGTGGCACAGCCGCGAATCCCAGCACAGCCACGAAGCCATCAGGGTAGAACAGCGCACACAGCAAGGGCGGAATAAAGGTAATCAGCCAGGTTTGAATGCGACCGGCGAGGGTATCTGCCGCGCGGGTCAGCTCAGCGACAAAGTCATACAGACTCAGGGTCACACCCAGGAAGGAGGTGATCAGCGCCAGATCGGCAAACAGGGATACCGCCTTGCTGATGAAATCACTCTCAACCATGGCCTGCAGTGCCGTCACCAGTTTGGGCAGCGAGCCTTCAAAAGCGTGAATTTCGGGGCCACCGACCGTACCCAGCGTCACCATCAGCCACAGAATGTAACAGGCCAGCGGAATGGTCGAACCAATCAGCAACACTTTGCGCAGCGCCCGGGTATCACCGTCCAGATAACGCACCAGCGTTGCAATACACACATGAAAGCCAAATGAAGTGAAGACCACAGGGATCGCTGCCAGCCAGGCATTGCCCAGATCATCGGTCACAGCCTGTTTGAGCATTTGTGACGGGCTCACTTCCGGCAGCAAAAACAGCACCACCAATATCAGCGCCAGGATCATCAGCGAGAACAGCAGCCGTGACACTTTGTCCACCCAGGCCACGCCCAGCGCCGCAAAACCACCGAGCACCAGGGTGAACATCAACACCGCCGCACCGTGGCTCAGCTCCATGTCCAACATGGTCTGCGCCTTGAGTGACAACAGCGATGAACCGCCGGTTAAATAGGCGGCCGTCAGGGCAAACAGCAGGCTGAGAAATGAGGCACCCTGAATAAACTGCCCTTTTTTACCCAGCAGCTTACCTGTGATTACATGGACATTGTCCCCCACCCCGGATCTGAGGTTAATCTCCAGCATCAGCAGCGAGGTGTATGCCGACAATCCCCAAATCACCAGCATCAGAATGATCGCCTGCCAGAAACCCAGTGCCGCAGTCGCCAGAGGCAACGCCAACATGCCGGCACCAATGGCCGTGCCCGCCACAATGGCGATAGAACCCAATATTTTTAAACTCACGAATTTGTCCTGTTATCTCGTTATTGTTGTTTTACAAAATCTCCGGCTTCGGCGGAGCATGGACGTCAGATTCAGAACAGCGGTAAGGAAGAGTGCGGGAGAGAAAACCTGGGCTTTCTTAGCGGGTGATGACACGAAGTGCGGTATCTACGGAACACAAACTCAGCCTCCTTCCCCATTCCAACCTGACGTTGTGAACGGTAAGGCCCCAATGGCTGGACTGTATTCCCGTGGGATCAGCCAGGCCACCGGGGCTGGCTAAATCGCATTTCAATCAGTGAAAGGTACATCACTCTGCTTACTCAAAAAATATGACCTCAGCGGACATTATCAAAGCCCTCTGCCAGGCACAAGAGAAGCACGGTGGCAATGTTAAAGAAACAGCAAAACATGAACTAAGTCAGCCAGACTGACTTGAAATGTGGCTGCAGATCATTAAAATGTCGCCGTCCTCGGGGGAGTAGCCGCCTGCAGCCAGCTCAGCATGAACATGTGCTGGTATCGGGGTGAGTATCAACAGACTTGGCAAGGTGCCGCGCAGTCACTGGCAATCACAGCTCAGTGCAGCACACCCACAATACGCCATGGTACTCACAGCGGATTTTCAGTATTGAAAAACGCCTGGCAAGACCTGAGCACCTTAATCCACTAACCACAGTGGAGCGGTGCTCGTGTGTCTGAACTCCTGAACTCCCGCATTTCAGGTTATCATCCTCACCGGTATCGCTCCTTTGGAGACATCAATTGGAAGCTTTTCTGGCCTCAACGGTTGCCGTTGCCATTGCAGAAATCGGTGATAAAACCCAGCTACTGGCGCTGCTGCTGGCTGCCCGGTTCAAAAACAAAACCGCGATTATCAGCGGCATTCTGGTCGCCACCTTACTCAACCACTTTGCAGCTGCCTGGATTGGCCAATGGGCCATGGGATGGATTGCTCCACAGATGGGCACTTGGTTAATTGCCGGCTCTTTCTTTGCCATTGCGCTGTGGGTACTGATCCCGGATAAGGCTGACGATGAGGAGAATCGGTTCTATCAATATGGCCCCTTTATCGCCACCACCATTCTGTTCTTTATCGCCGAAATTGGCGATAAAACCCAGATTGCCACTGTGGTGCTGTCGGCCAAATATGATGACCTGATGATGGTCGTTTCCGGCACCACGGTCGGCATGCTGCTGGCCAACGTGCCCGTGGTACTGCTGGGTGATTACAGCGCCGAAAAACTGCCGCTGGACTGGATCCGCCGCGGCTGTGCAGTGCTGTTTGCCGGCTTAGGTATCGCAACGCTGATCTTTGGCTAATCCGGCCCGTATGCCCCCAGCCGGAATAGGCCATCATCCTGGCAGGCATGGACAAACCAAAGGTAATTCAGCCCGGTAATCACCGGGCTGAATCCCCCACAGGCTGCGATCGGAATACCGGCACTGATACCCGTCACAGCCAACACAGCACCCACCATGCTCAGTTATTGTTAGCTGACATCTCAGTCACCGACATTCTCAGTCGCTCTCCGATAACCAGTCCGCTAACCAGTCATAAACGGCAATCATCACCTTCTCCTTATCAAACGATGTCAGCATACCGGCCTTCAGCCCATCAAGTAATCGATTAATTCAGATTAAGCTAATCGGAATTACACCAACCTCATTAATAGTTTGATCAATTCAGAGCATGTCAGGAATTCGGATTCAATGCGCTTGATACTGCGTTGAACTGTTTTGACATAACACCACTATGACTTCGCCAGCTCACAGGCCACATGGATGGTGCGAATGGCGTCAGCCATACGCTCTCGAACGAGAGATAGGATGTCGAACTGGCTTTGGTACAAGGAGGTATCATAGTGCGAATGTCAGTAACGCACGACTGCATGGATGCAGGCGGCAGAGCAACGCAGGAGCAGTTGCCATGGAGCGGTTAATGACCTTGTCTCAAGCCCATTGAACTGCCGCTGAAACAGATCAACTATTAAATGAAATGGGTAATATGGGACCTCAGACAAACAAAAACCCGCATAACGCGGGCTGATGTTCTGGCTGGATAAGTCTTGCTTATACCATGCGGTGGCTAGCTTTTGGCGCGGGCGACCACGGCGGCCGTCATGCGGGAGATACAGGTCATCTCACCGGCACCATTGTAGATTTTGACATCCCATACCGAGCTGCGCTTACCCAGATGCACAGGCGTGGCGACCGCCTTGAGTATCCCGTTACGTGCGGCTTTCAGGTGGTTGGCATTGATCTCCTGACCAACGCAGTAAAAGTGTTCAAAATCCACGGCAAAATTGGCCGCATAACTGGCGACGGTTTCAGCCAACACCACGTTGGTACCGCCATGAACTATGCCCAGGGGATTGTGCAGATGAGGTCCCACCGGCATGGTGGCCACCATATAGTCATCGCCGATTTCGGTGATTTCTATCCCCAGGGTTTTCATTAAAGTCCCTTTGCCGCTGATGCCGTTATCCAGCCGGGCGCAGTCCTCAAGAGTGACCGGCCTGAACCAAATACTCATACACAGAATCCTTATTATTTTTCAGTAGCAGGCAGTCTACTGGCTAAAACCGGGCTTGCAAAGGGTGATGAAGATAAGAAAGGCAGGATAAGCGGGCCTGTCGTCACAGTTTCACAAAAGCGAATATTTGCACTTGCTCAAGTAGTTAGACAATTCAGGCAGGGCTAATATCAACACCGGCGGCAGTTACCGGCGGGCTTGATCATGGTGCCCCAGCAGCAACGAAGTGGCCCCCGCTATCCGTTCATTTTTTATAGTTGGATATCCGGGGGCCGTAGGGTTATACCAGTCCACATAGGAGATTGCTCTTCTCAGAGCGATGTCAGCGATTCGAGTGCAAGTCAAATTGACAATGGCATAGTCGACTATGGCGAGACGATTTGATGCAGCAACCGTAAAGCAGCCACGCTCCCGAAGGGCGAGTTTAAGAACCCGTATACTGCGTTGTTCAGTTTTGATTTATTCCAATAGATCTTCAACTGAGTGCCTGGTCTACGCGTCCTTTTATTCTCGCTGAGTACGTTATCTCCTATGTGGACTGGTATCAGGTTGTCCTAACCCGATATTCTTTTTCCATGACATTGCCCATGCGGGCCGCCTGTTTGATACCTCTGGGGGTATTAATCCAGGTCTTTAACTGCTTCCAGAGTCAGCTTGATCATATCGTTCAGGGTCTGCTGACGTTCTTCGGCGCTCAGGTGCTGACCCAGACGCAGATGGTCGGTCACAGTCATCATCGCCAGAGCGCGGGCACCAAACTCGGTCGCTACGCCATACAGACCGGCTGCTTCCATTTCCACACCCAGCATGCCGTACTTTTCCATAAAGTCGTAGCGGCTCTCATCCGGGCTGTAGAACAGATCCGAAGAGTACAGGTTGCCCACATGGTAGCTGGCACCCAGTTTTTCAGCTGCATCAGCAGCACGGCGCAGCAGGCCGAAGTCGGCGATCATGGCAAAGTCAGTCTGTGGGAAGCGGGTGCGGTTAACCGCAGAGTCAGTGCTCGCGCCCATCGCCATCACCACGTCCATCAACTTGATCTTCTCGCTCACCGCACCACAGGAACCGATGCGGATAATGTTTTCCACACCAAAATCGGTGATCAGTTCTTTGGCATAAATCGAGATGGAAGGCACGCCCATGCCCGAGCCCATCACAGAAATACGCTTGCCCTGGTACTCGCCGGTGTAACCGAACATGTTACGTACGTCGGTCACCAGACGGGCATTGTCCAGGAAGTTTTCAGCAATATACTTGGCGCGCAGTGGGTCGCCAGGCATTAATACAGTTTTTGCAAAATCGCCACTCTGGGCATTGATATGTGGTGTCATGGAATTAACCCCCAATAGAGAACAACAGACCGGCAATGGTGCCGCTCATCAGGTTGGCCAGAGCCGCTGCGATCAGCGCCTTGCCACCAATTTTACCCAGGTCATGACGGCGCTCAGGACACAGCGCAGACAGACCACCAATCACCATCGCCAGTGAGCCGATGTTGGCAAAACCACACAGAGCGAAAGAGATGATCACCTGAGTCTTTGCAGACAGCTGGTCCGCCACTTTGAGGAAATCAACGTAAGCAACGAACTCGTTAATCACCATCTTCTGACCGATGAAAGAGGCTGCAGTAGTCGCCTCACTCCAGGGCACCCCCATCACCCAGGCCAGTGGCGCCAACAGGTAACCCAGCATCATCTGCAGTGACAGACTTTCAATACCGAACCAGCCACCGATACCACCGATAATGCCGTTCACCAGCGCGATCAGGGCAACAAAGGCCAGCAGCAGCGCAGACACAGCCATCACCTGCTGCATCCCCATGGAAGCACCGTTGGCGGCAGCATCCAGCACGTTGGCAGGCTTATCGTCCAGATCGTCCATCACCTTCTTCAGGTCATTTTCCGGCGTTTCAGTCTCAGGCCACATCAGCTTGGCGAACAGCAGACCAGCAGGCGCTGTCATGAACACCGCAGTCAGCACATATTTCACATCCACACCCATCTGGATGTAACCGATCATGGTGCCACCGGCCACAGACGCCAGACCGCCGGTCATCACGGCAAACAGCTCAGAGCGGGTCATGGATTTAACAAAAGGACGCACCATGGATGGCGCTTCAATCGGGCCCACGAAGATGTTGGCGGTGGCCGACAGAGATTCAGCGCGGCTGGTCCCCAGAATCTTGGACAGAGCGCCACCAATCACGCCGATAATCATCTGCATAATGCCCAGATGATACAGCACGGCAATCAGCGAGCTGACAAACACCACCACACACAACACGTTGATAACAAAGATAAAGCCCATGCCAAAGTTGGCCAGGTCACCGAACAGGAATTTCAACCCTTCATTGCCGTAGCCGATCACGCTCATCACGCCATCAGAAGCCACCTGCAGTACGCTCTGTCCAGCGGGCACGTACATCACGAACGCACCAAAAGCGACCTGAAACGCCAGTGCACCCAGCACTGTACGTACATTGATCGCCTTGCGATTCTCGGAAAACAACACTGCCAGCCCCATCAGACTGAGCATACCCAAAATACTGATGAAAATTTCCATAAATTTTTAGTCCGGATAACCAGGAAGTGACGGCAGTGTATCGGGCGTAATCTGGGGGGCAAGTGATCGGGATCACTTTGCTGAACGGGGCATTAAAATTAATTTAGGGAAGGCGAAAACCAGCTCAAAAAGGCACCCACAAACAACTTCACCAAAACAAGATTAACTAATTTAGCAATCAAAACACCCGCAAAACACAAAGATACCACACAAAAACAAACAAACACCGTGCATTTGCATCAGCAAAAACGATGGGGCTTACTGGTATTAAATACAAATTATGGAGAAATATTTAGATCTGATTGGTAATTTAATTACATAAAAATGGGGCTAACTTGCCCCACTTATTGCTGCAGATTTGGTCACTGAATCCCAAACAAGAGTGACGGCCTGACACCGGCCCCGCAGGAGAGGACGGGCAAGGATGGGAAAAGTCAGCGGGCAGCCAAGCTATCCAGGCAAGTAAGCTATCCCGCGATCCCCGGCTGGAGCTCAGTAGAACCAGCCACGGGCAACACCCAGGCGGCTGACCCAGACCAGCACCAGCGCCCACAGCGTCACAATGGCTGGCATCAGCAGCGCAGAAGCGCCCAATACCGCATAGGCATCCAGCAGCAGGAAAGAAGCGGCCATCTGCACCAATACGGCAATAAAGCTCAACAGCAGTACCGGCGCGCCTTTGGCCTGTTTAAACATTAACAGCGCACAGCCTGCCAGGCCGGAAAATACCGCCACGCCAAACAATGCCGTCAGCCATCCCGGCGTAGCCTCTGCCATTTGCCGCTGTGCTTCATTCATCTGCGCCAGCGCCTGAGCATCTATGGTCAGCTGAAAAAAGAAATTCATAACACCCAGCAGATTCCACATCAGACTGACCCAGATAAAGATCATCACCGACATGGGGATACTGACTTTTTCACCTTGTGCACTCATCAATTATTAGTCCTGATATTAATGGCCTGGCCAAACAGGCGTCCGCACGCCCTGACAGTAAAACCGGCCTTCAAGGATACCTTCATGACGACATGTTGCCTATAGCAGCACTGAGCCCCTGACTCAGCCCGCATTGCGGCGTCACTCTCACGGCCAATCAAAATCGGCCAATGAACACCCGTCAATTCAATCCAGACCGACCCATTAAGGTCAGGGACAAAACCGTGGTGCCAAGATCACGCGGTATTCAGCATCTCATCACTGGAGCCAGTCTCCCCGCTTTGAATGACAGTCATCCAACCTGCGTTTTTATATGTTCATGAGGTGCTCAGAGAAGCAGTCAGCCCCGCAACTGCGCTGAAAATCAGACAGAACCGCTGGTAAACCTCAATAAAAAGGCGCCCGCAGGCGCCTTTATTCAGGGTTTAGCCGTTAGAAATTGGCGATTACCGCAGCGGAGCAGCTACTGCCATCCGCATCACAGACCCGATACTCCACTGAGTCGGCGCTGGTGCTGAACCGGTCACGGTAACGACCGGTATTATCGGTCTCAGCCACCATGGCACCATCACGGTAAATTGCCACGGTATTGCCATTCGCGCCGCTCCATTCCAGATCCACCAGCGCGCTGCCGCGGCGGGACTTCATGGCCCGGATCACTCCCGCTTCTATTGTGCTGGGTTCGGCCAGAGTGATCTCCATGGTAGCAGTGTCAGCGTTGCCATCAGCATCAGTGACTGTCATGGAGACACTGTAACTCCCTGCCATCGCATAAGTATGGGTTGGACTCATGTCGCTGGAGCTGCTGCCATCACCGAAGTCCCAGGCATAACCGGTAATATCGCCGTCATCGTCAGTACTGGTGTTGGTAAAGCTGACGGTGAAATCAGTCACCGCATAGCTGAATCCTGCCACCGGCGCAGAGCCACCGGGGTTATCGCCCAGTCCGGTGATCACCAGTCCCCAGGAGTTGAGGGTGCCCAAGTCAGCACCGGCATTGTCACTGACCTTGAGGGTCCAGGTACCCAGCGCCATTTCACCGTTGAAGTTACTCAGCTCGTAGGTTTCTACCAGGTCATCGGCGCTGCCGCCACTGCGATTGTGCAGTACCACTTCAGTACCCTGAGGAGACTCGAGCGCGACAATCAAATCGCCAATCCAGGTATGGGTGATATCAACGTTGGCAGTCACCCCAAAGACGGAAACATCGTCGGTGACTTCAATAGTGCTTTGAATACCTGCCGGAGTGTTATCGGGAATGCTGACCGGATCGGTGTTCTGATACGGATAATCCTGCAAGCCCTGCGGCAGCACATTCAGTGCGACGCTCTTACTCTTGCTGAAATCGCCATCTACGCCGGTCACCGTCAATGTGTAGTCGCCCCAGGGGGTCGCGGCACTGGTCATCACATTGAGGTTGAAGCTATCTCCCGCTCCGGCAGAAGCCGCAGACAACGAAACCCCATCCAGAGCCGGCTCAGTGGCAACGCTCAGATTGGCGGTATTGTCCCAGCCTCCCACACTGCCCAGAGTAAAGCTGTAGCTGGTGCTGTCCCCTGCCACAATCTGCGCAGAAGGGGGCGTTGCCGAGAAACGGAAGCCCGGCGCCGGATCGGCATCTTCAAGTGCTGCACGCAAATTCAACCGGTTGCCTGATACTGTCTTGCCATTCAGCTCAGGCAATGGATCACCGGTATTCATCAGCAGGTTCTTCATTTCGGCAATATCCAGCGCCGGATTAACCGACCAGACCAGCGCTGCCGCGCCGGCAACGTGAGGACTGGCCATTGAAGTTCCACTGTATACCGAGTATGAATTCCCCGGCGTGGTCGATAAAATGCCACTGCCCGGTGCGCCCATATCCACAGACACTGGTCCCCAGTGGGAACAGCTGTCCAGCGCGTCATTGCGGGTCGTCATGGAAACCGCCAGGATGGCGGCTGAGTCGTATGAAGCCGGGTAGCTGGGTACCTGATCGATATCGCGGGCAGGCGCGCCGGTTCTGCAGTTACCGGCAGCAGCAACAAACATAATGCCGGCATCACCGGCTGCATCAATCGAGTCTTTCAGCGCCTGGCTGAAATCGCCGCCGCCCCAGGAGTTGTTGGTGGCACGCACATCCACACCACGGTTAACCTTCAAATCAGTAAAGTAATCAATACATTCGATAGCATCTGCCGTCGAACCGTTACCCGCAGCGCTGAGGAACTGACAGCCAATAATGGTAACATCCCAGTTGACCCCCACCACACCAACGCCATTATTACCCTCGGCGCCTATGGTGCCGGACACATGCGTGCCGTGACCGTTGCCATCCATAGGGTCACCATTGTCGTTGTAGGCACTGAAACCGTGGATATCATCGATGACCCCATTACCATCATCGTCAATGCCGTTTCCGGCAATCTCCCCCGGGTTAACCCAAATGTTGCCCGCTAAATCTTCGTGGTTGTAATCGACACCTGTGTCAATCACACCGATGATGACGCTGTCATCACCGGTACTGATATCCCAGGCTTCCGGTGCATCCACATCAGCATCAACGGTACCGCCACTCTGACCGGTATTGTTTAATCCCCACATTTCCGGATAACGGGGATCGTCAGGAGTACCAAGGGCTCTGAGGATGTAATTGGGCTCGGCATACTGCACTGCAGGGTGACGACTGAGGATCTTGGCAGCCTGTTCAATATCCACGCCTTTTTTCACGGACAACCTGGCCAGCTTGCCACCAAACAGCGTCTTGTATCTGTCATCCATGCCGTCGGCATTTTTATCCTGCATCACACCGCGTACCAGCTGTCTGGCCTGAGCCCGCTCGGCGGCACTGGCGTTATCCTTAAACATCACCAGCAGCGAGTCAGTTTCATATGAGGCAGTCTTGGCTATTGCCGGAGTGGCCCCCAACAACAACGCCCCACTGACAGCCAGCGCGAGAGAAGAGAGTTTTACGTTTGACATAATGATTTCCTATCATGAGAAATTCAAACCGCCGCAGCTTGCTCCGTCCCCCCAACAGCCACACTGACATACACCGGCTTTCAGTTCACATCTCACATCCCGGCACAACAATCCGCTTCGGCACTATTTTTAACCCCGCACATAGATGACACACTCCCACTGCGCCGAAAAGCACCCCCCGGGTCAAACAAGAAAAAAGTATTAGGCCTAAATACTGTCTTCAACAAAGACCGATCGCACGATGATCTGCGCAACCAACTGAACCTGTGACCTTTCGCCTCCAACCAGCCCAACAGGTCAAACATCTGTTGCACAAAAAAGTCTATTCCTTCTTCCGATTGTGAACCCGGCGTCTGCATCAGTAAGTTCGGGCCTCGTGACCCTAAGTTTCCACATACATTGGAAATATGGAGGAATTAGTGAGCATTCAACTGTACCGCCCGGGACGTGGCAACAAGCCGGTATTGGCGCTGGTGGTTTTGATATTGCCGCTGCTGAGCCCTGTCGCGTATTCAGAACCCGTTCCTGTCACTTTGCAGTTGCTGCTGGAAAGTCACGGCCGGGCCAATCTGCTGTCGGCTCTGCAATTGGGGGACCACAACCAACTGGAAGTGCTTCAGGTCGGCAACAATGATGCCGTTACCATACAGTCCGGGTCAGCCAACCTCGCAAACGTCCAGCAATTGGGAACCGCCAACCAACTGGTTCTTGAGCAGCAGGGCAACAACAACGCAGCCTCTGTCAGTCAGTATGGGGAAGAGAGCAGTATCCAGATATTCCAGTACGGAGAGGCAAACTTTTCCATTCAACAACTGGCGTCCGGTGAACACGTCACCGTGACACAATACTAAATTCAAACAAGGAGTGTTTCTGATGAACCTCTATACCAAACGTACTCTACTGGCTTTAACAGTTGCTGCAGCGATGGGTGTGACGTCGGCACAGGCGGCCGAAACTCACAGAGTGAATGTGAATCAGGCCGGTGAGGCCAACGTTGCCGATGTCAGCCAGACAGATCAGCGCCATGAAGCAGAGCTGACGGTCACCGGTGACAGCAACAGCACCATAGTGTCTCAGGATGGTGTCTGGACAGAGAGTTACAACACTGTCAGCGGCGACAGCAACTCAGTCAACATTAACCAGACAGACACCTGGCATACCAGCAGAGTCACAGTAACGGGCAATGAAAACACCGTCGATGTGCAGCAGAACGATTTTCTCAACATCAACGATGTAGTGATTACCGGTGACAGCAACACTGCCGATATCGAGCAGGATGGTTTTATCAATTCTGCCGACACCACAATTACCGGCGCCGACAACAATGTGAGACTTTACCAGCTGGGCAGCAACGCCAGCATTGTTGAAATGAATGGCAATGCCAACACCGCCGACATCGATCAGCAGGGCAGCGACAACCTTGCCGTATTCCGAGTCACAGGCAATGACAACGACGCCGTTATCGTACAGGAAGGTAACAGTAACCAGGCCGGTGAAGTTGCACTGGATAATACCGCCAACGTCGGCAACAACAACGACATCACCATCAGCCAGCTTGGTGACAGCAACTTTGCTGCCGCCAAAGGCATTCAGGGCGACAACAACAGCTTTGAAGCGTTCCAGACCGGCGACAGTAACGTTGCCTTCGTTTACAGCCTGACCGGCAACAACAACGGCTTTGCCATCGAACAGGAAGGCAATGAAAACGTCGCTGACCTGCGCTTTGTCAATGGCGATCGCAACGACGCCGAGATCTTCCAGCAGGGCAACAACAACACCGTAGGCGAACCTCAGGTGGCCATCGTTGACGGCAACAACAACGAGCTGGAAATCGAGCAGACAGGCAACAGCAACGCCGTCGATTTCGCGGTGGTCGGTGATGATAATAATGTGTATCTGGAGCAGGACGGCAACAGCAACCTGGCGCAGTTTATTGCGCAGGGTACTGACAACCTGATGCTGCTGGAAAGCCACGGTGATAATAACGAGGTCTATAGCTTCGCTATTGGTGATGACAACAATATTGATGTGGATCAGGAAGGTAACAGCAACTTCGGTTATGTGGATATCACCGGCAACGACAACGAAGTTGACCTGGAGCAGGAGGGCGATCAGCACGAAGCCAACATCACTATTGCGGGTAACAACAACACCGATGTGGAAGTGACTCAGCGCGGCGAACTGAACCTGGTTGACCTGCTGATCAGCGGTGATGAAAACACCGCCGACATTATGCAAACCGGTATCGGCAACTGGGTGGGCGGCACCGAAGGCGGCGCATTCAGTGTCGATGGCAGCGGCAACAGCCTGACCATAGTTCAGAATGGCAATGACAACCTGGTCACCGGCTCACAAACCGGCACAGGTCATACCATCGACGTCACGCAGAACGGCAATGACAACTTCGTCAATGTGGTTCAGAACTGATTCGAATTCTGCAGCCGGCGTGAATGCCGGATGACACCCTGTTGAATTCATGCAAAAGCCCGAATCCTGGATTCGGGCTTTTTATTGGCCGCACGGCAGTCATATCCCAAGCAAAAACCAACAAGCGGCAAGCAAATGCCAACAGGCAGATAGTGGCAGAGTTCTATTGGCAGCAGCCCAAATGACAGGGCGCTGAAAACGCCGCCCGGCAAAGCCGGATATTCAGGCTTCAGCGGGCGGGCTCAGACAGCAAAACTGAACTGCAGCAGTTGCTTAACTGACCAGATCAAAGTGATTGTGGTGGGACTGCGCCCAACGCAATAACTCGACCCGGTTTCTGGACTGGGTTTTGCGGAATATAGACGACAAATGCGCCTTCACTGTGTGCTCACTGATACACAGTCTGTGGGCGATTTCCTTATTTCTGGCACCGCTGCCAACCATCTGAATAATCGTCCGCTCCCTTTTGGTCAGCGCCTGCAACATCGCCAGATGATCCGCACTGACCGGCGCATTCCCTTCCAGTTTCTGCACCAGCTGCCTGAGCATTCGGCTCATCATGGGGCGGTCAAACCAGAGTTCATCGGACAACATTTTCCGCAAACCGGTCAGCAGTAAATCCATGCGCTGGTCGGCATACAACACGCCGCGCACGCCCATCAACAACAGCGAATCCAAAGCGATGGAGCCAGCCTCAACCTGATACAGGGCGACCGGCACGTGGGGAACAAGGCGGGTAACGATCAGGGGGATCCCCTGATTGTCGAGGGCAGCACCATGCTGACTGACCAGATAAAAGCAGTTTTCTGAGTAGTTCAGATCCAGCTCATTGACATGACTGACAACCCGGGTTTTTACCCCCATGGATTCGGCAAGCATCGCCAAATGGCAAGGGGCGGCAATTTGATGTAGGAAGACCAATTCCTTTGTAGTGTCCATGCACCATCCTCCTGAGTGATTTTTAAGGCCACTGTATAAACAAACCCAATGTCGCGCTTTTCCATCCCTGGCACTCATGTGCTCTTTTATTAAGTTGCAATATTGTAAAATCAAGCACGAACCCACACATCATGCATTAGTATTACCCAGTAGTCAAAAATACCAAAAAGGCAAAACCATTCAGGTAAACACGCCTTTAAACCGCCCTTTTAGAGAACCAAAAACCATTTCCTGACCACGCGATTCAACGCCTTGGAAAATCGAGTTTATCTATTTATTTTTATTAGACTTTACACACAGAAAAATGGTCATCCCAAACGGTAATATGCAGTAAGACCGCCGTTACCGCAGTTGAAGTCACCTCAGCATCTGCCTGAGTCAGACTAATGTATGAACTCACCAATGCTCAGCAGAAACTGTGCACCCGGCCTGAACTGCAGTGACCTCTTCGGTGATACCGACAGAGGTATGCGCTGCGCGAATCCCGTCCTTGAATACAGCATCAGTGGCGACAAATTGTTCTGATATAGAAATAAACACTTTTCCAGTCGGCTCCTCCACAGAACTGTATTTTAATGTTAATTTGGACATCCGGACGTACGCCAGGCTCAAACTTAACCGGTTGTAAGGCGGCATTAACAGAAAATAAAAGGTACCCTGAACATGGCGAAATACTCGCTCCCCAAAGATAAAATCAAAATTCTGCTGCTCGAGGGCGTGCACTCTTCTGCCATTGATGTATTCCAGCGTGCTGGCTATACCAACATTGAGTATCACCAGGCATCGTTAACCGGTGAAGACCTGCTCAATGCCATCAGCGATGCCCATTTTGTGGGGATCCGCTCACGTACCCAATTGACTGAAGACGTGCTGCGCCAGGCTGAAAAGCTGGTGGCTGTTGGCTGCTTCTGTATTGGTACCAACCAGGTCGACCTGCTCGCAGCAGAAAAACTCGGAATTCCGGTATTCAACGCGCCATTTTCCAATACCCGCAGTGTGGCTGAACTGGTATTGGGGGAAATCATCATGCTGCTGCGCGGCATTCCACAGCGCAACGCGCTGGCCCACCGCGGTGGCTGGATGAAGAGTGCCGGCGGCAGTTTCGAGGCCCGCGGCAAGACCCTCGGGGTCATTGGTTATGGTCACATAGGTACTCAGCTGGGTACGCTGGCGGAAACCCTGGGTATGCGAGTGGTATTCTTTGATATCGAAGATAAATTGCCACTGGGTAATGCCCAGCAACTGCACTCTCTGGAGCAGTTGCTGTCGATTGCCGATGTCGTCAGTCTGCACGTGCCGGAGACACCGCAAACCAGAAATATGATTGCTGCGGCACAGCTCGCCTCAATGAAAAAAGGCAGTATTCTGATCAACGCCTCCCGTGGCACAGTCGTCGACATCGATGCGCTGACTGCCGCGCTGTCGGAGAAACATCTGGCCGGTGCGGCTATCGATGTATTCCCGGTTGAACCCAAGTCCAACGAGAATGAATTTATCAGCCCACTGCGTGGTCTGGACAATGTCCTGCTGACACCACACATTGGTGGCTCGACCATGGAAGCACAGGAAAATATCGGTATCGAAGTCGCCGGTAAACTGGCCAAATATTCCGACAATGGTTCATCCGTGTCAGCCGTGAACTTCCCGGAAGTCTCTCTGCCTCAGCACCAGGGTACCTCCAGATTGCTGCACATTCACCAAAACCGTCCCGGGGTGCTTATCCAGATCAACCAGGCGTTTTCTGAAAAAGGCATCAATATCGCGGCGCAGTATCTGCAAACCACTGCAGAAATTGGTTATGTGGTGATGGAAGTCGAGTCCCATCACGCCGAAGAGGCCCTGACTCAACTGAACGCCATTGAAGGCACTATCAGAACCCGTCTGCTGTTCTGAATTTAATGTCATCGTTCCCAAAAGACGACCACCTGGTCGTCTTTTGTTTTTTTATAAGAACAGTTGATATCTTTTAACGACGGCAGCCAAACGTCAGTAATCTCCGCCAGAAGCTCCCTTTGCCTGTCTGCCGCAACCGAGTACCGGCATCCGACGCCGGTAAATGTCGCTGTCGATACAGATTGATATCAAGCCTGTGACACAGGCACTTGTTATTGGGTAGACTGCACCCAATATTATTTCCATGGGCATTTTCGCCCCGGCATACCAGGAATTAACTATGACAGCAGCACTGCAATCCCCGGACTGGGTACCGGGAACCGGTTTTCCGGCTTTGGTAATTTCCCCTCTCTCTCATCTGGGACTGATCCGCATCAGCGGTGAACAAACCCGCCAGTTTATGCAGGGTCAGGTTACCTCTGACATTTACAATCAGAGCAAGGACGAATGGCATTGGGGTGCCCATTGTGATCCCAAAGGTAAAATGCTGGCCAGCTTCCGCAGCCTGTTTGATGGTGATGATCTGCTGCTGTTGATGCCCCGTTCGGCCGTTGCAGTGGATCTGCCGCAACTGCAAAAATACGCGGTATTCAATAAAGTTGAACTGACCGACGCCAGCGACACGCTGATCATTCTTGGCATTGCCGGTGAGCAGGCCAGCCGGTTTGTCACTGACCATATTGGTCCCGATGAGGCCGCGGTTACTGCGCTGGATGACGCGCTGGTGTTACGTGATGGCGAACGTTTTATGGTGATCACTTCCATCGCCAAAGCCGACGCTCTGATGGCTCTGGCGCCGGAAGCCGTATTTGACCACAGCGCCTGGCAACAACTGGAAATTCTCGCTGGCTATCCTAATTTACCGGCTGCACATGCCAATCAGTTCGTTCCGCAAATGTGTAATCTGCAGGCGGTTAACGGCATCAGCTTTAACAAAGGCTGCTATATGGGCCAGGAAACGGTCGCCCGCATGAAGTATCGCGGTGGCAACAAGCGGGCGCTGTATATCATCAGCGGTACAGTCAATGATCTGGTGAATGCTGACAGCCAGTTGGAAATCCAGATGGAAGACGGCAGTTTCCGGCGCGCCGGTGCTGTACTGGAGGTGGCTCAAACCGGCAACAAGGTGCTGCTGAGCGCTGTACTGCCCAATGATACTGAGCCTGATGCGCAGCTGCGCCTTGCCGGAGACGACGCCAGCGAGCTGAAACTGCTGCCGCTGCCCTACTCTCTGGAAGACTGAGCCTAAGAAAAGCGTATTTTCCAGCAAATCAAAGAGCGGCAACTGCCGCTCCTTTTATTTATACCGTAATCAGTCCCCGCGACAGACTCCCCCACCTGACCGGCGTATAGGGCAGGATACAGGCACGACTAAGCCTCTGAATAGCTTGCTAGAATCTCCAGTACCTCAGGCAAGGCCGTCTCAAAATGACGGATCAATTGCGGATCAAAGTGACTGCCGGCATTGCTCTTTAAAATCGACATGGCTTCATCCACGCTCATGGCCTGCTTGTAAGGTCTGACTGAAGTCAGCGCATCAAATACATCGGCGATGGCAACGATACGTCCTGCCAGAGGGATAGCCTCGGCACTCAGGCCTGAGGGGTATCCTGAACCATCCCATTTCTCATGGTGCGTCAGTGCTATGGTGTGCGCCAGCGACAGCAGCGGGTCGCTGTGCTCGCCGATAATTTCCGCGCCGATTTGCGCATGCTTTTGCATCACCTGCCACTCAGCAGCATCCAGTTTACCCGGCTTTTTCAGAATCGCATCCGGCGTACCGATTTTGCCCACGTCATGCATGGGCGCTGCGTTATACAGCAGCTCACAAAATGCCTCAGGTAAACCGGCCTGACGGGCCAGCACCCGAGCGTAGTGGCTCATGCGTACCACGTGCAGGCCGGTTTCATTGTCCTTGTACTCAGCCGCCCGCCCCAGGCGCCGGATAATCTCGAAGCGGGTTCGCTCCAGTTCAGCCGTCCGCTCACGTACCTGTTGCTCCAGCAGCCGTTTCTGATCATACAGTGCCAGCTGGGTCTTTACCCTGGCCTGTACCAACGGCGCGCTGACCGGCTTGGTAATATAGTCCACCGCGCCAAGCGCAAAACCATGGGCTTCATCGGTCACCTCCGCCAGCGCGGTCACGAAGATCACCGGGATATGCGCCGTCATGGGATCCTGCTTGAGACGCTCACACACCTCATAGCCGCTCATGCCCGGCATCATCACATCCAGCAGGATAATGTCCGGCGGCGTCCTGCGGGCCTGAGCCAGCGCTTTGGGGCCATCAATGGCAACCCGGACCTGATACGTCTCTTCCAGAATGCCGACCAGAATATCAATATTGGCGGGGGTATCATCCACCACCAGCACACAGGCTTTTTGCATCAGTTGCCTCATTTCCGTCGGGACGATATCCGTCCGATTAACTCTGCCGCCTCCTCGAAACGGTACTCCTCTGCCAACACATATACCGGTTCAAGCTCCTGCCATTGATGCTCAGGCACACTGGACTTCAGCGCTTTCAGCTCAGCCAGCGCGCTGGCATCGTTATCCATCAGCCGGCCCTGAATCCTCGTCAGCTGTGCTTGAATTGGCTTTGTCGGCAACTCAGGCGCAGGCACGGGCCGGTCAGCGTCTGTGTGGCGGTCCGCCGCCTTTTGCCAGGCCATGATGGCATCACACAGACCGGCTATCTGCTCGCTGGCCTTACAGGCAAGTGTGTCATCAAATTGCTGCTCTCCCAGAGAATTTTCCAGTTGCTGCGCCAGCTCTACCAAAGGATGGCACACCAGATTGCCGGCCACCCCTTTTAAGGTATGGGCCAGACGCTGCGCCAGCGTCCAATCGCCGTCGGCCACCGCCTGAGCAATATCCACCATAACTGTCTGCTGGCCAGTAACAAAACGCTGCAGAATGCGGGCATACAGACGTCCTGACTGCTGCACCAGCGCCAGCCCCCGATCAACATCCAGCTGCGGATGCTCTGGCCAGCCGGTGGTCACCTGGCCCTGCACACAAGGCAGGTGTTTCAGTAAAGTCTGATACAGGAGTGCGACCTGAATGGGCTTGGCAATATGGTCGTTCATCCCCGCTGCCAGGCATTTTTCCCGATCGCCCGCCATGGCGTTGGCGGTCATGGCTATCACCGGCAGTGAACGGTATTTTTCCTGCCTGCGGATTGCCGCAGTTGCCTGATAGCCATCCATCACGGGCATCTGACAGTCCATCAGTACTAGGTCAAATTCATTCTGTGCCAGTTTTTCCAGGGCGATACGGCCATTGCCGGCAACAGACACCAGCACCCCGGCCTGCTCCAGAAATTCGCTGGCGACCTCCTGGTTCATTTCATTGTCTTCCACCACCAGAATTCGTTTACCGGATAACGCCGTGACCTTGCCGACCTCCGTTGGCGGCGCGATTCGCCGCACCGGCAGGGAACCATCCAGCCCGACCGTGGCGACTATGGCATCAAGCAGCCTGGAGGGACTGACCGGCTTACTGATGTAACCCGCCAGACCGAGCGCCTCAAAACGGGTAATAAACTCCTGACTGGCGTGGGCCGTCACCATCAGGATCTGTGGCGCTGCGGCCAGCTTCTGCAGCTGCTGCGCGGTATCCAGCCCATCCATGCCCGGCATTTTCCAGTCAAGCAATACCAATCTGAACGACTGGCGGGCCGCCAGCCTGAGTGCATCTTTGCCACTTCTGGCGGTGGTGACATCAAACCCCATGTTCTGCAGCGTGCTGCGCAGAATGTCCCGGGCCGTATCATTGTCATCCACCACCAGCACCGGCATGCCTTCCAGTTCAGTCTGCGGCGCCACAGGCTGGGGAATGGTCAGTTGCAGCGATATGTTGAAGAAGAAGGTCGAGCCGTGCCCCTGCTCACTTTCAACACCTATGGTCCCCCCCATCAGCTCTACCAGCTGTTTGCAGATAGCCAGCCCAAGGCCGGTGCCGCCATATTTGCGGGTGGTGGATGTATCCGCCTGGGTAAATGACTGGAACAGGCGGCTGCGTTGCTGCTCACTCAGGCCGATGCCGGAATCGCGCACACTGAAACTCAGAGAAACCTGCTCGTCAGTGCGCTTTATCACCGCAATCGACAGCAGCACCTCGCCACGTTCGGTAAATTTGATCGCATTATTGACCAGATTGACCAGCACCTGTTTAAGCCGCAGCGCATCACCATCGAGATATCTGGGAACATCGCTGGCCACCGCAAACAGCAACTCCAGCTGTTTGCGGGCGGCAGGCTCGGCAAACATGTCGCTCAACTCCTCCAGCATGCTGTCGAGCTGGAAGGGGTGCTGTTCAATCGCCAGCTTGCCCGCTTCAATTTTCGAGAAATCGAGAATGTCGTTGATGATTCCCAGCAGCGACTCGGAGCTGCGGCGGATCTTCTCGACATAGTTGCGCTGTCTATCGTTCAGCTCGGTCGCCAGCGCCAGCTGCGCCATGCCGATGACCGCATTCATAGGGGTACGGATTTCATGGGACATATTCGCCAAAAAGTCACTCTTGGCCCGACTGGCGGCATCGGCGGCATCCTTGGCCTGCTGCAGTTCATCTGACAATGCCTTTTCCCGGGTAATGTCCGTCATGCTGATCACGTTGGAAACCAGGCTGCCATCGGGATTTCTCAGGGTCGTTACCGACATATCCATCCAGTACAGCTGTCCGGTCTGACTGACAAAACGGCGCTCTACCCTGATACTCTGTCGCCCCGTGGTCTGGAACATCATAAACATTTCCCGCGACGCTTCCCTGTCCTCCGGATGCACCAGATCCCGGTAAAAACTGCCGATCAACGCCTTGCGATCCATCGCCATATAGCTGCTGAACTGATCGTTGCAGTCGATAATGGTGCCTTTGGGATCGACGTTGACAATGCCGATACCCGCGGTATCAAACAGCGCCTGGAAGTGGGCCTTGCTGCGGGACAGGGAATCGGCAATCCGTTTGCGCTCGGAAATATCGGTCAGATAGCCGTGCCACAACAGGCAGCCATCCTCCAGAAACTGCCCTCTGGCCCCCATTTCCAGCCAGCGTAAATCGCCTGACGGATGACGGTACTCCAGCTGGCATTGCCACTGCAGCCCGGCGTGTCCACGCCCGCTTAACAAACGCTGCAGCCGCAGTTGATCCCGACCGCCCAGCCGCGGCAACAGCACACCGGGATTTTTCAGGATCTCATCCCGGTGGAACCCCAGAGTGCTGATGGCCGCTTCCGATACGAAGCTGAAATTGAAGTCCTCGGCGCTGCGCCACAACAGTTGATACATAGTGCTGGGCACGGACTCAGTGATCTCTTCCAGCTGCTGCCGCGACTGCTGCAGAGCCTCCAGCCAGTGTTTACGCTCGGTAATATCGTTGAGGCTGCCGTTGCACCAGAGTGGCTCACCATCTTCGCTGTAAACCGCCTGGCCACGGTCCTGCAGCCAGCGCACCGAGCCATCCCGGTGACGGATCCGGTATTCCAGCTCAAAATCGACCTGCCTTGCGAGCGCATCTTCCAGTTGCTGTTGCATCAGCGCCAGATCTTCTGCCAACACCAGCGAAGCTAATGAGCGGCTCTGGGGCGACATAAACTCAGCGGCGCCATAGCCTGTCAGTTCCAGAATATGCTCACTGACATAATCAAAATCCCACAGGGTATCGCCACAGGTGCTGTAAACCGCGCCGGGAATATTGGCCACCAAACGGCGGAATCGCTCTTCGCTGGCGCGGATCAGCTGCTCATCCAACAATTGCCGGGACATATCCCGCACCGACATGGCCAGTTGCAACTCTGCTCCATCCCCCTGGGGCAACAGCGCCAGATTGATTTCCGCATCAAATCCCTCGCCATTGGCACGCACACAGCGGGTTTGCACAGTATGCAGAGTCAGTACCGGCGAACTGGCCTGCCAGAATTCCAGCAATTTGGGCTGCCATTCAATCCAGGCCTGCTCATCCAGCAGGGTCGATAGCTGGCGATGCACCATGGCTGGCGCGCTGTAACCAAACAACTCCAGACAACGGGTGTTACTGAAAACCACCTGATTCTGGTTGGCGATCACCAACATGGCTTCAGGTGCCGCCTCCAGAATGGATGACGCCCGGCTGGCCAGAGAGAACTGCTCTGTCACATCGTGGAACAGTACTTCTACCGACAACAGATTCCGGTTCTCATCCAGCAGTGGCTGCATAAAACAATCCAGACGCCGCCTGTGCCCATCCATGTGCTTCATTTCGACCTGATGAGGCGGCACAGCGTCGCCGGACAGCGCCTGTATGGTGTACTGCCAGTTGACTTCGTTGATGGGATTGTGGGTATAGAGCCGCTGATACTTGAGCCGGAACAATTCGGGATCATAACCCAGCACCTTGGCAACCCCTTCACTGACCTGTACCAGCTGACCTTCGGCATTGAGCGAGCAGTAAAATGCACTGGCACTCATGCCTTCAATCAGACCGGCAAACCTGTGTCCGCGGGAATCGAGCAACGCCTGCTCGCGCTCATCCACCAGTTGCGCCAGCTCATTGAATGCCGCCTTGACCGTCATGACTTCGCTGATTCGTTCATTATCGGTGGGCAGACGGGACAGACGGCCACGGCCAAACTCTTCGATACCACCAGCCAGACTGCGCAGGGGCAAAGTGATATTGCGGGAAATCCACACCACACTGATCAGCAGCAGTGCCACCATCACCAGCAGGCTGACAATCAGCTCCAGCCCTTTCTCCGCCAGCACACTGTCCAGATGGGATGCCGGCGTCATCAACACCAGCGTCCAGTCCAGCTTGGGGACCCTGGCAACAGACGCCATATAAGTGCGCCCCAGTTCGCTGACTTCCGCATTACCGTGCCCGGCAGCCAGCACCGCGCGGATATCTGAGTGCAGCTCAGCGTCCGGCAACCAGCGACTGGACGCCTGGGTCATCAGCAGCGACTCATCCGCGTGATACACCAGCTGACCACTGGCGTTAATCAGCACCATCTCATCCGGGGCCAGCCCCAGTAACTCAGGCAATCCTTTCAGCGCCAAATCCACCGTGACCACCCCTCTGGGCATGCCCGGATGACCGAATGGATGGGCATAGGTGATCATCATGGCGTTGCCCGCCCCCTTGTCGAAATAGATGGGCGACCAGTAGCCTTTGCCCGTTTGGGTTGGTACCTCCCACCAGGCCCAGTTGCCATCGGCATAGTCATAACTTTCTTTGGCGATATCCAGACTCCTGAGGCCTTCAGGAGTGCGGTAAACATAGGGGGCGTAACGGGTCAATCCCGGAACCGACTGGGGTTCAAAGGCAATGGCGTTACCAAAAAAGTCGGGGTTGCGCCGCAGCCTTTCATAAAGCAGATCGGGAAGCGCCTTGCCGGTAAACAAACGATCATCGTCATCGAGGGAGTTGAGAATATCGGCAATGCCTTCGGTGGATCGCTGCGCCCGGGACAGCAGAAAGTCCATCCGCATCGCCGCCCGCTCAGCCTGCTGCGTCAGACTGGTAAATACCTGCTCAGACACCTGATTGTACTGATACCAGGCCATCAGGGCGTAAAACAGAATAATCAGCAACATGAGAGGAGCGGCGAAAACCAGAAGGCGACGTTGAAATGTTTGCAGTCCTGAGTGGCGCATGACCTGATTATCCTTGGTAAAAAGAGCAGGCAAAAACGACAACAGGGCCAATACAGGCCCTGTTGTTATTGATGACATCCGGTGCCCTTTAGGGCCTGGGTCATATTGTTATTGGGTTCAGGCGGTCTGGGGACATAACGACAATCGGGCAAAGTAATCCCGTGTTTCTGCCACAATAATGTGTCGCAATCCCACGATGGCGATCAGGTTGGGGATAGCCATCAAGCCATTGACTGTGTCCGCTAACAGCCAAATTAGATCCAGCTTAATAAAGGCCCCACAGGCAATCAAGCCAAGAAAGATCATTTGATAGATACGGCGGCCGCGATCGCCGGTCAGATAAGACCAGCAGCGCTCGCCGTAATAATGCCAGCCCAAAATGGTGGTGAAGGCAAAACACACCAGCGCAACTGTTACCATATACTGACCAATCAATGCGTTACCACCTGAAGCAAAGGCAGCACTGGTCATGGCGGCACCGGCGGCATCCCCGTCCCACACACCGGTGAGAATGAGCACCAGACCTGTCATGGTGCAGATGATGATGGTATCGAAGAAGGTACCTGTCATGCTCACCAGTCCCTGCTCGGCGGGCTCATTGGTCTTGGCGGCTGCGGCAGCAATCGGCGCGCTGCCAAGGCCGGATTCATTGGAGAACACCCCACGGGCAATACCAATCTGCAGCGCCATGGCGACCGTCGCACCGAGGAATCCACCGGTCGCCGCGGTTGGATTGAACGCCGAGTGGATCACCAGCTCAAATGCCGGCACCACTTGATCGGCATGACTGCCCAAAATCCACAAACAGGCCAGCAGATAACCTATGGCCATGGCCGGCACCAGCTTTTGTGCAACCGCCGCAATGCGGGTCACGCCACCCAGTACCACAGCCGCGACCAGCAAGGTCAGCACAGTCGCCGTAACCCAGGATGGCACATGAAAGGCGATGGTCATGGCATCACTGATGGCGTTGACCTGGGCAAAGGTCCCTATGCCAAAAAAGGCCACCCCCACCCCGAACAGAGCAAACAGCTTGGCCATCCAGCCCAGCCCCAGACCGCGCTCGATATAGTACATGGGACCGCCGGCGATATTGCCGTGCTTGTCCGTGGTGCGGTATTTCACCGCCAGCAAACATTCAGCGTACTTGGTGGCCATACCGAAGAAAGCGGCCAGCCACATCCAGAACAGTGCGCCCGGACCACCGATTTTAATGGCGGTCGCCACGCCGACGATATTCCCGGTACCGATAGTGGCCGACAGCGCGGTACACAGGGCCGCAAAGGGAGACAAATCGCCCTTGCCCTCACCGGGTTTGAACAGCAGCCCCAGTGCCATTGGCAGGCGAAACAGCTGAATAAGTTTGAGACGAAACGTCAGGTATGCGCCTGTACCCACCAGCAGGATCAGCGTGGCAGGGCCCCAGACAATGCTGTTGATGTCAGCAACTAACTGATGAAAATCCATGATATTCCTCGAAATTAAACTGCAAATTTAGAGGAGGAAAAGAAATGGCTGAACGCGCCTAATAGCGAAAAGACGGTAATGAAACCGGCAGGCAACAGGGCAAAGCAGTCATCCTCTCCTCTGTCCTTTTGCCTGAGCGTTTCACCGGATGTCGAATGACATCACGGCTTGCGCCTTCGGCGCCGACTTTCCCCAAAGGGCTGTCGGTCTCTCCAGAGGCTCGTCCAGTAACAGTCCACGCAAGTCTGACTCGATTGAGTTCAGCCTGGCACCTGAAAGAGTGCTTTCCCGGCAAACCTGGTTTGCAGCGATTGGGAAAGTTGCCTCGTCGGTGTGGGGGCGATTCCCCACTCTCCTGCTACCTTCATCCGAACGGATTGCCCACCATTAAGGGGGCAGGGATGCAATTCTGCGGCAAAGCGGCGCACCAGACAAGTGACGTTGCTCACAATTTTCAGGCACTAAAGCACGAATTTTTAATCAGTTAGACTGATCCTTATGGGATAAACTGGGATATTCTGACTACAGATGCCGGCAACAGGGAGTCGTACCATGGCCATCACAGCGCAGTTTTGTCAGGTTTCCAAAGGATTTAACGATGGCGACCGGTTTCATGCCGTGCTCGATCGGGTGGATTTGACACTGCACCAGGGGCAAACCGTCGCGCTGACCGGCCCCAGCGGCAGCGGCAAAAGTACCCTGCTGAATCTGATGGCCGGATTTGAGCTGGCAGATCAGGGCGAAATTCTGCTGGGGGGGCAATCCACCCGCCACTGGCAGGATGCCCGGTGGAGCGCCTTTCGCCGCTTGCAACTGGGGGTGGTGTTTCAGCAATTCAATCTGCTCACACCACTGAATGTCAGAGACAATATCGCCTTTCCCCTGCAGCTTGCCGGTCTTGACTGGGATCCCTGGTGCCAGCACCTGAGCGACAAACTCGGCCTGAATGAACTGCTTGAGCGCAGCGTTGAGCAGCTGTCCGGCGGTCAGCAGCAAAGAGTGGCGGTGGCCCGGGCGCTGGCCCATCGCCCCCTGTTACTGCTGGCCGATGAACCCACCGGCAACCTGGATCAGCAGTCCGGTCTGAATGTGATGTCACTGCTGTGTGAGCTTGCCGCCGAAGCTGGCAGTACCGTGCTGATGGTGACCCACTCCAGCGAATGTGCTGCCTTTATGCACAGCCACTGGCAGCTGAAACAGGGCCAGCTGCTGGAGCTGGCGTCCCGCGATGCCGTGGAGGGCTGAGCCATGCCAGAGCCCAAGGTCACACCCGCAGGTGGCAATCAGCCAAATCCGGCCGCCACACTGCGCGCCGTGCTGCTCAGTCTCAGGGTATTTGCAGCTCACTATCGCCATAAGCCGCTGCAGGCCGGAGCCATTCTGCTGGGCATAGTGCTGGCGGTCACTCTGCTGAACGGGGTGAAATCCACCAATGAAAATGCCGTGCGCAGTTATGCCGATGCCACTGAACTTCTCAGCCGGCAGGCCAATGGCTATATCGTGCCGCCCGGCACCACAGGCAGTTTTGACCAGAGCCAGTATTTCCGCCTGCGCCAGTCCGGCTTGCCGGTGTTGGCCGTGCTGGAAGGCTATGTGCTGGATGATAAGGGTCGCCGCTGGCACCTGACCGGCAGCGACATTATCGCCGCCACCGCGCTGGCCATGCAGAGTGCAAATCAGCCCACGGCAAAGGGAAGCGATAGTTCAGCTCAAACTGCCATGGCCGATATTCCCACTTCAGCACTGCTGCGCGGCGAGCCACTGGCGCTGGTTGATGAAAGTCTGATTCAGCGTCTGGGCGGCGATAGTCTGCCGCTCAACGGACAAACCGTCACCCTTGTCCCCCTGCCCGCTGACGCCGGACTTGGCAGCAGCATACTGCTGGACATCGGCTTTGCCCAGCAGCTGCTGGCGCGCCCGGGGCAACTGTCCTACATAGCACTGATGACCGACGATCCGACACAGATAAGCCAGGCCAGCGCGTTGCTGCAACAGGGCAATATTTATCGCCCCGGCGATAAGGGCGAAGCGCTGACTGAGCTGACCGCCAGCTTTCATCTTAATCTGCAGGCCATGGCCATGCTGGCTTTTGTGGTGGGACTGTTTATCGCCTACAACGGCATTCGCTACAGTTTGATGAAGCGTCAGCGGCTGCTGCTGAAGTTGCTGCAGGCGGGGATTACCCGCAAGGCACTGATGGCGGCACTGCTGCTGGAGCTGACACTGCTGGTGCATCTGGGTTCAGCCATCGGCTTTGTGCTGGGGCTGCAGCTCAGTCAGTGGCTGCAGCCTATGGTCGCCATGACGCTCGAACAGCTGTACGGCGCCAGATTGCTGCCCGGCCACTGGCAGTTGGCCTGGTTGCTGGAAGCCATCGCCCTGACGCTGGCCGCGGCGCTACTGGCCTGCATTCCCCTGTACCGGGCATTAACCCATCAGTCGCTGGCCCGCGCCGGCAGCACCGTCAGCCAGAATCTGATCCACTACCGCAGTCACCGCCTGCAATTTTATCTCGCCTGTGGCCTTATCCTGCTGGCCGGACTGCTGTTGCCTGTCAGCCGGTATTATCAAACCAGTCTGGCGCTGCTTGGTCTTGTGACCCTGGCACTGCCCATGCTGCTGCCGCAGCTGATGCTGTGGCTGCTGTCGGCACTGCAGCCACTGGTACCCAAAGGACGCTGGCGCTATCTGGTGGCGGAAACCCGCGAGCTGACCGCCCCGCTGGCACTGGCCATGATGGCCTTGCTGCTGGCGCTGAGCGCCAATGTCGCCATGAATACCCTGGTGGGCAGTTTTGAGCAGACGCTGAAAACCTGGATGGATAATCGGCTGCATGCCGATCTCTACATCCGCCCCAACCCGGCGGATACCGATCGAATTGAGCACTGGCTGCGCCGCCATGAAGGCATTGATCCGGTCGCAATTCAGTGGGAAGCCTTTGGTTATCTGCAGCTGAGCGCAGCGCTTGCGGATACCGAAGCTAACGCCAAACCGGCCGCCAGTTATCGGGTGATGCTGCTGTCGCGCGATAAGGACGCCATGCTCAATACCGTGTCACTGAAACAAACCGATGGCGATCACTGGCCGGCCTTTTTCGCTGGCCAAAGTTTGATGCTCAGTGAGCCACTGGCGCTGCGGCACAATATCCGCATTGGCGATCGCCTGTATCTGCAGGCTGCCGCCGCCCTGTATCCCGACGGCCTGCCGGTCGGCGCTATCTATTATGACTATGGCAAACCCATAGGCGAGGTGATGCTCAGCGATGCACTCTGGCATCAAATCGGGCTGCCCCATCAAAACCGCAATTTCGCCGTGGGCTGGCAGGGCGACACCGACAAACTGCAGGCCCAGCTGCAGGCTTTGGGGGTATCGCCGGCCATGATGTACAGCCAGAGCAAAATCAAGAGTGAAGCCATCAAGATGTTCAAGCGCACCTTTTCCATTACCGTCGTGCTCAACAGCCTGACGCTGATCGTGGCAGCTATCGGCCTGCTCAGCGCCACCATGATGCTGATGCAGAGCCGTCAGGCACCGTTGGCCAGACTGTATGCCCTGGGAATATCCCGCCCCGGCCTGTTTACCATGGTGAGTGTGCAAATGCTGCTGATGGTGCTGCTCACCGCGCTGTTGGCGCTGCCTGCCGGTGCCGTGCTTGGCTGGCTGCTTATTCACAAGGTCACGCTGCAGGCCTTTGGCTGGAGTATCGCCATGATCTGGGATTGGGCTGCCTGCCTGCAGCTGGTGCTGCTGGCGCTGGTGATCAGCGCCGTGGCGGTGATTTTCCCCCTGCTCCGGCAAACCCGCAAACCGCTGATCAGCAGCCTGCAACAGGAGGTTCTGTAATGCGCTATCCAGGGTATTCAAGTCTGCTACTGTGCCTGATGCTGTCACTGCCGGGCTGCACGCCGGCATCTGCGCCCCTTTTCGAGGCAAAAACTGAGACAGAAACTGAAACTGAAACTGAAACTCGGGGCATGGGCAAACTCATGGGCTCAGATAAGGCAGAGATCAGCCGCTATGCCAAAGTGGAGCGCCAAACCCGCCTGAGTTTCCCGCAGGATCACGGCGCGCATGAGGACTATCGGCAGGAGTGGTGGTATCTCACCGCCAATCTGCACAACCAGCAGGGCGAGGCGTTGGGGCTACAGTGGACGCAATTTCGCATCGCACTGTCGCCGCCAGAGAATAGTCTGCCGACAGCCGCGACCACAGGAGCCAATCAGGCAGACAGCAGCGTCAAAGACTCACAGCCCGGCTGGGCAACCTCCCAGCTGTACATGGCCCACAGCGCAGTCACTACAGCCAGTGAGCATCTGAGTGCCGAGCGCTGGTCCAGAGGCAATCCGCAACTGGCCGGAGTGGAGTCATCGCCACTGCGCATCTTTCTGGATGACTGGCAGTGGCAAAGCCGCACTGATGATTTGCTGCCGGCGGTATTGCAGGGCGGCGACCGGGAGTTCAGTTATCGCCTCAAACTGGGTGGCCGCAGCCCTTACCAGCTTCAGGGGGAACAGGGATTCAGCATCAAGAGTGCCGATGGCAAGGTGGCCTCTCACTACTACAGTCAACCCTATATCCACATCAAGGGTGAGGTGACGATCCGCGGCACCACTCATCAGGTGATGGGCAAAGGCTGGCTCGATCGGGAATGGAGCTCGCAGTTTCTGACCGGTGAGCAACAGGGCTGGGATTGGTTCGCCCTGCGTCTTGGCGAACATCAGGGGCGGGATACGACTCTGATGCTGTTTCAGCTCAGGGGCGGCGCCGGAGCAGGCCAGCATTTTTATTCCGGCAGACTGATGCGCAAAGATGGCACCGGCAGGCAGCTGGCAAGCCAGGAGATCCGCATGCAGGTGCTGAAAACCCACAGCTCGGCCAAAACTCAGGGGAAAGTGGTGCCCATCGAGTGGCAAATCAATATTCCCACTGAGCAGATAGCCCTCACAGTGCAGGCGCTCAATGCCGATGCCATGATGCCCCTGACCATTAAGTATTGGGAAGGCCCTGTCATTATCAGCGGCAGCCATCAGGGTACAGGTTATATGGAGCTGACCGGCTACTGATGCGGCGCCGCCGCGCCTCTATCCACCAGCACAGAGCCGAGATGGATTTCAGCTCACGGGAGGACAAATGTCCTTAGTCAGTCACATCAAGCCTGCGTAAACTCGGCGCCATACCCTTACGATCAATGGGCTGACGTCACCGACTGCGCGGCACCCAAGAGGCAGCATTATGGATATAACAAGCTGGTTTGATATCAACAATACTCTGGTCAATATCCCCATCGGCAGTGGCTATGCCCTGTCCTGGATTGAAGCATTCGGCACTCTGGCCGGATTGCTGTGTATCTGGTTTGCCAGCCAGGAAAAGACCATCAACTACCTGTTTGGTCTGATCAATGTCACCCTGTTTGGCATCATCTTTTACCAAATCCAGCTTTATGGACTGTTGATGCTGCAGCTGTTTTTCTTTGCCGCCAACGTCTACGGCTGGTATGCCTGGACCCGGCCACAACAGGCAACCGGTGAACTGTTGAAAGTCCGCTGGCTATCCAACACCAAACTGGTCATCACAGGCTTGCTGGCAATCGCCGCCATTATCTGGCTGACGCCTAATATTTATCCGGTATTCAAACTGCTGGCACAAACTGCAGTGGAAGCCATTAACCTGCTTGGCGGCCAGCTCAGCATGCCGCAGATTGAGCCCAATGCCTTCCCCTTCTGGGACTCTGTAGTGACTGTGCTGTCGGTGGTGGCGCAAATTCTGATGACCCGTAAATACGTGGAAAACTGGTTACTGTGGATGTTGATCAATGTGGTCAGCGTGGGCATTTACACCGCCCAGGGCGTATATGCCATGTCCATTCAGTACTGCATTTTGCTGTTTATTGCCGCCAATGGGGCCCGACAGTGGATGCACAGCGCCAAAGCCAATCAACAACCTCAGCCGGAGGCAAAGTCATGATTGCCCAGCCTCATATTGGACTGACACCATCACAGGTCTCCGAGCGGGTGGTACTGTGTGGCGAACCGGCGCGGGTAAATCGTATTGCCGCACTGCTGGAGAATCCCAGACTGCTGGCAGAAAACCGCGAGTTTCGCTCCATGTCCGGCACCTTTCAGGGCGTGCCCATTACGGTAATGAGCACTGGCATTGGCGCTCCGTCGGCCATCATTGCACTGGAAGAGCTGCGTCAGTGTGGTGCCCGTCAATTTGTGCGGGTCGGCAGCGCCGGTGCGCTGCAACCCCATATTCAGCTGGGAGAGCTTATTCTGGTTGAAGGCGCCGTGCGCGATGATGGCGGCAGTGCCAGCCATGCTCCGGGCAGCTATCCTGCGCTGGCCGACCGGCATTTGAGCAATGCCATGGAAGCCTTTTTACAGCGTGAAGGTGCCGCATTCCATCCCGGTCTGGTGCGCTCTCACGACAGTTTCTATCGCGACGATGAATTGCAGATCTGCGAGTACTGGCACAGATTGGGGGTGCTGGGTGCCGACATGGAAACCGCTGCCTTGCTGACCATAGGCCGTATCCGGGGATTGCGTGTTGGCGCAGTTCTGAATAACGTAGTGCGTTATGGAACCGATGTGCAGGCCGGCGTCAGTGACTATGTCAACGCCGACCAGGCATTGATGAATGGCGAACTGCTGGCGATTCGCTGCGCCCTGTACGCCTTGTCAGATTGCCCCTGAAAACCACTGCAACACATTGATATGCAACTTGCCCCTTATGCCAAAGGCCGCTTCAGCGGCCAACTTCAACAGCAGGCCGAGGCCTTCACCCGAGCACTGCTGAGCTGTGATCACCAGCTGACTGAGCTGCAGGCCGGTCAGCAACTGCTGAGCCAGGGTAAAAACCTGGATTTCCTGTATCTGGTGCCCGCCGGTAAGGTCTCCATGCATATCAGTGCCATCAATGGCCGACGCTTTCAACTGGGTGAACTGAGCTGTGCGCAGCACCTGTTTGGAGAAATGGAGTTCTTTACCGGCACCCTGTGTCAGTGGAGCGTGGTGGCTGAAGGGCCGCTGCAGGTCCGGCAAATCTGTCTTAAATCAGTGCAGCAACTGCTGCTGACGCAACCTCAGCACACGCTGTTTTTTGCCAGTGCCCTAGCCTGGGACTATCAGGACTCGCTGGATATCTATACCAACCGCCTGCTGCACACCATCAGCTACAACATCGCCTGGGATCTGCTGCAGCGCAGTCAAACCCAGAACTGTCTGCACGCCTTTGGCAAGATGGATCAGGAAGCCGAGCGCTTCGGCACCAGCAGCAGGGTGTTTCGCCGCGCGGTCAGGGAGCTGGTCGACAAAGGCCTGATTGAACGTCAGGGTGCCAATCTTAAAGTGCTGGATATCAATAAGCTGCAACAGTTCGTCGATCAGGGTTAATACGCTGAACTCTCAACTATTTTTTGCAGTTTGCCGGTAACCTGCTTGCTGCCGAACCGGCGCAAATGATAGCCTGATGCTCCTGATGTGACGTAAAGGAATGGTCATGTTTACCCGCTTTTCAGCCATCCTGGCACTGCTGTTGCCGATGGTCTCTGCCTGCACCAGTCAACCCCAAACTCCCACCATCAATGCCGCCAGCCAATGCCAGCAGGATCTGAATTTCTTACCCGACTTTCTGCTTGCCAATGACACAGGTGCGCCGGCGCATCTGGCGCAAAAAGGTCAGGCTCATTTTGACGAGGCACTGCAGCAGGCACTCAGCGAAGCGGCATCCATTACGCAATTGCCGCAATGTCAGCCCATCATCAAGGAATATCTGAAAAGCTGGCGCGAGGGACACCTTGGCCTGACCATGCTGATTGAGCCACAGCAGGACACGGCAGCCGCCGAGACATCACAGGAGCCGCAGGAGCAGGCCGACAACCTCTATCCCCGGCTGGAATCTCTGTCTCCCCTGACTCTGCTGCTGACGCTGCCAACATTTGACTGGCGCTACGCCGAAGCCATTAATGACTTGTTTATCAACGAGCAACAACTGTTCAGGGAGACGCCATTCTGGATTATCGATGTCCGTCAGAATGGCGGTGGCAGCGACTCCAGTTATCGCCCCGTGCTGAAACATCTGCTGAGTGACGAATACCTGGTGACGGGAGTGGAGTTTCTGGTGACACCGGACAATATCGATGCGCAGCGGCAAATTTGCCGCCAGATGAACAATGATGCCGCCTGTATCGAAGTGATAAGCCCGCTGGTCGAGGCGATGACTTCCGCTCCCATTGGCAGCTATGTCAGCAACAACAACTCAGACGTGAACTCAGTCAAACGGACGGAAGATGCCGGCTTTGGCCCGGAAAAAGTGGTGATCCTGGTAGACAAAGGTTGCGGCAGTTCCTGCGAGCAGTTTTTACTGGCCGCCAAGCAGGGAATGAATATCAAACTGGCCGGTCGCAGCAGTTACGGTGCGCTGGATTACTCCAATATGCGCGGCAAGCGACTGCCCTCCGGCGTATTTGAACTTTACTATGCGACAAGCCGCTCCAGACGACTGCCTCATCTGGCCGTGGATATCGCCGGAATTGCACCGGATATCTTTTTGCCGCCCACCGACAGTGACACCTGGCAGGATGACGAAGTGCTGCTGATACAACATTGGCTGGAAACCGGTGAGTTTCTTAACTCTCTGTAGAATTTTAAGTTTTGCTGAAATGATTAAGTTCTGAACAAAAATTCACTTTTAAACGGTTATTTTTTGACTAGAATCCCGCGCTTTTGTAATTCAGAGATTCGATATGAAACAGCGCGGTTTTACCCTGATTGAACTGGTGATCGTCATCATCATCCTGGGGATACTGGCGGTCGTGGCCGCTCCCAAATTTATCAACCTCAAGCATGATGCCCTCACAGAAACCATAGTGAACATGCAGGGTCAGCTGAAATCCGCCAATGATCTGGTGTTTTCCAGGGCTGCCGTCGCAGGTAAAGAAAATCTGGAGTACAGCAATATCCACAATCCGGTGGACTCCAGCCTGATTATCGATGGCAAGAGAGTGGATCTGCACTATGGGCACATTCAGCCATCCAGCGCCAATATCGACGGGATTATGCATATCGACGATGCCGACTGGACAGTGGTCAGCACCCCGGGCATTTTCGGCCAGGCCTATATGACACCACGCGGCGCGCCGGCTTTTGGCGCCAAATCCACCGGCGATATAGATAAGTCCCAGTGCTTTTTGAAATACTCTTTCGACAGGGCCCATTACCAGCAGCCCAGCTATGAAGTGAATACTGCCGGCTGTTAATCTCCGCGGGATTGCCTGGCCTCAGGCAATCCCGGCGATTATACCAATTTCATTTCATCGTTAATCTGATTCAGCGGGAGTTCAATACGCTTGAGACAAGGTCATTAACCGCTCCCCGGCAACTGCTCCTGCGTCCATGCAGTCGTGCGTTAATGACATTCACCACATCCTTGTGGCTTGCGAGTTGGCGAAGTCATAGTGGTGCTATGTAAGGACGGCTAAGCACAGTATCACGTGCATTGAAACCCGCACGCTCCGAATTGATCAAACTATTAATGAAGTTAGTATTACTGAGAATCCGCTCCCCAAGCGGCACTCCCGCCAGCTCTCTGCTCCCCTCTTCACACCATCTCACAGAAAAACCCTGATCTTTGAGTGCACCTCTGCATTGCTCCCGGGCTGGTGTGAGATTGCCACCCAGGCAATTGCGGCTGCGAATTTTTCCCGATACCTGCATCTCTGGATCTGCCGGCCCTCCCCGGTTGTATTTATCCGGAGCCGTATTTTCGGACAGGTCAAAACTATCAACGCAAACAGTAATAACTCGCATTTACATTGCGATAAACAGTTGCTAATATTCGGCAGCATCAGATAACACCTGCAACACTAGGGAATGGGGAAATGATCAAAAAGACCTTGATAGCCAGTGCGTTAATCAGCACTTTCAGCAGTTTTACGGCAATGGCCGCCGACGATACCGCAGCACTCAAAGCACAATTGGCCGAGCAGCAACAGGCACTCAAAGCGCTGGAGAAAAAGCTGGAACAGACTCAGAGCCGGCTGGAACAAACCGCCGATCAGGCCGAGCAAAACAGCAACAGTACCAGTCGCACCACCATCGGTGGTTATGGCGAGCTGCACTACAACAACATCACCAACAACAAAACCGACACCACAGATAAGGAAATCGATTTCCATCGCTTCGTGCTGTTTTTTGGTCATGAATTTTCAGCCAAAACCCGCTTCTTCTCGGAACTTGAGCTGGAACACTCACTGTCAGGCGAAGGCAAAAAAGGCGAAGTGGAACTGGAGCAGGCATATATCGAGCACGATTTTACCGATAGCCTGACAGGTAAGGCCGGTTTATTCCTGATGCCAGTGGGTATCCTCAATGAAACCCATGAACCCACCACCTTTTATGGTGTTGAGCGCAACCCGGTTGAAAAAGACATCATCCCGACCACCTGGTGGGAAGGCGGTTTGTTGCTGAACATCAAGGCGGCACCCGGGCTGAGCTTTGATACCACAGTCACCTCTGGCCTCAAGGTCCCCACTGAAGGCAGCAATGCTTATAAGGTCCGCAGCGGTCGTCAGAAAGTATCTGAAGCCAATGCCGATGCGCTGGCCTACACAGGCCGGGTGAGGTACACCGCCATCCCGGGACTGGAGCTGGCCGCCACCGCCCAATATCAGACTGATCTGACCCAGGGCGCAGCCAATGTGGAAAAGGCGCCAGCGACCCTGCTGGAAGCCCACGCGATATACAGCATCGCCGACTTCAGTGTGCGCGCCCTGTACGCCCAGTGGAATATCGATGGCATGCAGGCACAGGCGTTGGGACGTGATCGCCAGAATGGCTGGTACATTGAGCCTTCCTATCGCTTCGCCCCTGAGTTTGGCGCTTATGTCAGATACAGCGAGTGGAATAACGAAGCCGGCGATCCCGCCAAAGAAGCCAAAACCCAGACCAGTTTCGGGGTAAATTACTGGCTGCATGAAAACGTGGTATTCAAGGCCGACTACGAAATTCAGGGCGGCGCACTGGATGCCGATGGTTTCAACCTGGGTGTGGGATACCAGTTCTGATCCCAACACTATTGTCATCAATCAAGGGGGCTTTGCCCCCTTTTGGCCGTGGAAGTTTTATCATGCTTCTCTCTTGCTTATCCCCCGGCTCTGCCTGTTCCAAAACAGCATATTCCAAATTAGTGCGATGGTGCCAGCGGCCAATGTTATTGACTGCGCTGCTGATTTTGCTGCCTTTTTACAGCCAGGCCGAAACCCGCTATCAAACCAGTGAACAGTTTATTCAACAGGCCTTGGGGATGATGCCAACCGCATTGGTATTGTGGCTGGATAAGCCGCAGCAACATCAGGTTGAACAGATCCTGGCACACACCGGCAGCCGCCACAGGTATCGTTGCTGGCGCAGTGGTAAACAGAGTGTGTGGGTGCTGGATGAAGTCGGCAAAGAAGCTCCCATCACAGTCGGCATTCATATCGCCAACGGTAAAATCGTCACCACCAGGGTACTGGTGTACCGCGAAAGCCGGGGGGATGAGGTGCGCCATGAGTTCTTCACCGACCAGTTCAAAACCGCCGCCCTGACTGAAGAGTTGCAGCTGGATAGACATATCGATGGCATCACAGGTGCAACCCTGTCGGTGCGGGCACTGACCAAACTCAGTCGCATTGCCCTGTATCTGGACAGTCTGGTACAGACAGGTGACCCCCAATGAAACGGGCCTCTCACCGCCGTTCGCTAACAAAAAACGCGGTGCGTCACTGGCACAGGCGCCTGGCGCTCATCGCCTCGCTGTTTATCCTGCTGCTGACCTTAACTGGCGTCGCGCTCAATCACGCCCACGACTGGGGACTGGACAATAAGGGGGTGCGCCACAGCTGGCTGCTGGACTATTACGGTATTCGTCCACCGGCGCAGACCTTGGTCATTCAGCCCTATGGCATCACAGACAATCTACTGTGGCTGGATGACAGGCTGCTGTTTGAGGCTTCAGGCCCTTTGCTGGCAGCGGGTGCATTTGCCGGTTATCACATCGCCATGGACAGTGCCCGGCTGTATGTACTGACGCAGGATGGACAGCTGCTTGATACCCTGGATGCGGCCTCCGGACTAAACATGCCGCTGACGCGCATGGCCGCCGCGACAGACAATGGCTGTCATAAACTGTGGCTGGAAACCGGCGCAGGGACAGTCTGGCTGAATGAACAACTGCTGGCGCCGATTGCCGGTGCGGCGCCTGCCAACCTTGTCTGGCTGACACCGACGGTTAATGACGATGAGACGCTGATGCTCAATGCCCGCGCCATGCATTTAAGCTGGGAGCGGGTATTGCAGGATGTGCACAGCGGCAGATTGCTGGGGATCAGTGGCAAGTGGCTGTGGGATCTGCTGGCGCTGGCTCTGCTGACCATCGCCCTGACCGGCCTGAAGCTGTGGTGGCAACAGCGCCGAGCCAATAGCCGCTATCGCTGACTGTACAGGCTACCCCGGAAAAGGCAGGCGAGGCTGCAGCGCAACAGCCCTCTGCAGTGGAACAGTGCTATATCTGGGCAAACATCCGGACGCTGTCGCGCTCAACAACGCTGGGTTCAATATCCATAAACTGGGGCGCCAGTTGCGGATTCTGCAAACGTGCCAACAGGGCGCTGACCGCCTCGGCGCCCAATTTACCCTTGGACTGATGAATGGTGGTCAGTGCCGGATTCAGGTAGCGGGCCAGATGAATGTCGTCATAACCGATAATCGACAGCTCGTCGGGCACCCGGATGCCGGCATGCTGAGCAGCGTGCAGCACACCGATGGCCATCATGTCGTTACAGACAAACAGCGCGCTGGGCAATTGGCTCTTATCCTGGCCGACCCGGGAAAACAGCTCGGTAAACGCCTGCAGACCACCATCGGACTCAAAATTACTCTCCACCACCCAATCGGGATTAATCACCTGCCCGGCCGCCAACATGGCATCAGCAAAGCCCTGATAGCGCAGATCGGCCTGTTGCCGGTTGCGTGGTCCGGTAATACAGCCAATGTCGCGATGGCCTTTATCGATAAGGTACTGAGTCGCCAGCTGGCCACCCTTGCGGGAATGTCCCTGAATACGGTCGCAGGGGAAGTCGGCCTCGCCCCAGTCCATCACCACCACGGGCAGGTTGTTGAGCCGCTCGTACACTTTGGCATCCTCGCCTTCGAGCATGGCACACATCATGATAAGGCCATCGACCCGCCGCTCGACCAGGGTCGCCAGCGAGCGTTTGAGCCGCTGCACATCCCCTTCGGTATTGCACAGAATCAGGTTATAGCCGCGCTGATAACAGGCCTGCTCGACCCCGCGCACCACCTCGGCGTAAAAAGGATTGGTGGAGGTCGTCACCAGCATGCCTATGGTATTGGTGCGACAGGTTTTCAGGCTGCGGGCCACGGCAGATGGCCCGCGATAGTTCAGGGTACTGGCAGCATCCTGTACCCGTTTGGCAATGTCTTCACTGACAAAACGGGTCTGGTTCATCACATGGCTGACCGTCGAGGTGGAGACCCCGGCAAGTTTGGCGACATCTTTCATGGTAGCCATGGAATTTATGCTCCGGTGAATAAGGGTTAAAAACGAAATACAATCAATGCGAAGCGATGAAACTGTCAACCTCTTGCCGATTTGGGATAGAGGTCTGTGCACCAAAACGGGTGACCGAAATCGCCGCCGCGCCGTGGGCAAAAATCAGCGCCTGCTCAAGGCTGCGCCCTTCCAGCAAGGCGGTTACCAACGCACCGTTAAAGGTATCACCGGCAGCAGTGGTATCGGTAGCCTCGACTTTAAAACCGGCGATGATTTTCCCCTGACACTCTTCATCCGACTCAGTGGCAGTCTGGCTCAGGTAAACGCCTTTGGCCCCGAGGGTAATGAGCACAGTGGCGATGCCTTTGGCGTGCAGCACCGCGGCGGCCTTGGCAGCACTGGCTTCATCAGTTACTTCAACGCCGGTCAGCAGGTGCGCTTCGGTTTCGTTGGGAGAGATGATGTCCACCAGCGACAGCAGCGAGTCCGGCAATTCACGGGCCGGTGCCGGGTTAAGGATGACCTGAGTACCATTGGCTCTGGCAATCCGGGCCGCCTGCTCGATGCCACACAGAGGCGTTTCCAGTTGCATCAGCAGATAGTCGGCCCCGGCGATCTGCGCTTCATGGCGGGTCACCAGCTCGACGGTGAGCAGCGCATTGGCGGCGGCATCCAGGCAAATACTGTTCTCACCATTATCGGCAACCTGGATCATGGCAATACCTGTCATGGCATTTTCCATACAATGCACGGCATCGACATTCATGCCGTCTTTGGCAAACTCCTGCACGATATTGTTACCAAAGGCATCATCACCCACACAGGCGATAAAACCGATGTCAGCACCGAGACGGGAGGCGGCCACCGCCTGATTGGCGCCTTTGCCACCGGGGATAACCTGGTAGTTACGACCATGCAATGTCTCACCCGGGCGGGGAAAAGAAGGCACCTGAAGCACATGGTCAGCATTGACACTGCCTAATACTACTAACTTATTCATTTGATTTTCCAAAAAATAATATCAATTCTACCATTGCATTCACGCAGGTGACGCACCCGTAGCTGAGCACTCACGGATGCCGGTGCGTACGTTGAAACACCTTTCCTCTCCCGGCGCCAGATACACCAGAGTGCCACTGGCCTTGGCCGCCAGAAACCCCTCTGGCCGGCAGGTGGCCGGCAACGCATAGGCCGCCACCTGTTGGTCGCCATTGTACAGAATCCAGCGGGTCAAGTGATTGAATTGTTTGGTATCGAATTCAGTGATCAGACACTTGTCACCCATCGCCATGGCAAACCTGGCTCGTTCGGTATAGCGGTCGATACCATCGGCAAAATACACAATTTCCGGGTCATGCAGACCGGGCTCATCGAGCACGGTAAACGGCGCTGCGGATGTCAATGCCTGGTTATAAGCCAGCCACTGAGGTGTTGGCTGCACATGAGCCGGTACACTCTGGCGCAACATAAATGCCTCATCGGGCAGATTCTGGGTCATCACAGCCCCTTCCTGATAGGTGGCATTGATATGACACATGTACTGCAGCGGCATAGGTTTGGACGCCAGATTCTGCACCGACATGCCAATATCAAACTCACTGGCATCATGCGCCAGCGTCACCGACGGTGTGGCCAGATAGTGATCGCCAAAGCCCATCACATACTCATAGCGGCCTTTGACGATAACCTGCCGGTCATCGATCTCCAGCCAGGCGCTGTCCATCGGTGCACAGGGCATTTCTCCGTGCAGTACATGGTCATCCTCCGGAGTGGGGCAGCCCATGCGGATCATCCCGGCATGAAAGGCAAAACAGCCGTAGGTTTCCACAATGGTGCTGGCCGGTTTGGGTTCGCTGAACATGTTTTTCATGCCAAGATTGATACCCAGAAACTGCGCCTGCCACACCATCTGCCCCATGAACGGCAGAATGATCAGATACCCTTTGGCGTTGCGCACTTCAACGGCCTGCACCCCGGAGTTATACACAAAGGTATAAATTTCAAAGGCATCTGATTTGGCAATCAGACTTCTCTGGCTTGAAAAACTGTGCTTGTACAAAGGCAGAGTCAACATCTTCAATCTCCTGCACCGGCGCCGGGCTCAGCCACGGCTGCCGGGTCCATCAGGCCGCGCTGGCCACCAATGTTTGAGTACGCTTGAATTTCTTCTCACTCAGGAAGTACCCAAACACCAGTGCGAAGCAGACGGCGCTGACCACGAAAGAGTTTTGCATGCCGACCCGGTCTGCCACGAATCCCTGAATCGCCGGCACAATCGCGCCGCCTATGATCGCCATCACCACGAAGCCGCCAACGGTTTCTGTGTAGCGGGTATCCACCGACTGCAGGGTCGAGGCAAAAATGGTTGCCCAACAGGGCGCGAACAGCGCGGACGTCCCCACCGCGACCCACACGGCACTGAAATTGGGCACCAGCGCCACATACATCAGACAGGCAAAACCAATGGCGGAATAGCCCATCAGCACGTTTTCCTGAGAGGTTCGGGTAAACAGATAGTTAGCCAGCAGCTTACCGAGGAAATACATGATGAAGGAGTACAGCAGATAGTTGGCGGCGTCGTGCTCCACCATATTGCCATCCAGCTCGAGCGCCAGACGGATAGTGAAAGACCATACCGCAACCTGCATCCCCACATAGGCAAACTGTGCCCCGACACCCTTGAAGAAGCGGACATTACCGGCCAGATATGCCAGCGTCTGACGCAAACTGGGCTGTTTGTCTTTAATCGCCCCTGCCACTTTGCAGCTGGGATACTCAGTCACGGCAATCAGCACTGCGACGGTCGCAATCACGGCCACCAGCCACTTGTAGGGCTCCAGTGTTTGCTGCAATACCATAGCCTTGAAGGCTTCCAGCTCGGCACCGCTCAGGGTGACCATTTGCTGCTGAATATTGACACCTTCCTGGAAGATCAGATGCTTGCCCAAAAGCAGCCCCAGGATATAACCCATGGCATTGATGGTATGGGAGATATTCAGACGCAGCGTGGCGCGATTTGACTCACCTATCATGGCCGAGTAGGTATTACAGGAGGTTTCCAGAAATGACAGACCTATGGCAATACAGAAAATGGCCGCCAGGAACATGGTGTAAGTACCGGCCACAGACGCCGGGAAAAACATCAAACAACCGAAGATGTAGAGCGCCAGTCCCAGCAAAATTGCCAGCTTGTAGGAGGTTTTCTTGACCACCATGGCCGCCGGGATCGCTACCAGAAAGTAAGCACCGTAAAAGGCTGACTGCACCAGCGCCGAGGCGAAGTTGGACAAATGAAAAATCGCCTTGAACTGAGTGATGAGCACATCATTCAGCGCCGCAGCCGCCGACCACAAAGCAAATACAGTGGACAGCAGCAAAAACTGGAACAGCGGGGTTTTGTTCAGATAACCGTCCGGCTGCTGAATTGAAGCGTTTTTTATCAACATAGTTTGTCTTCCGGGTACTGGAGCTGGATTAGAAAGTCACGCCAGACTGAAAAATCACATTCGCGAAAGGGGTACATTCGCCGGTTCTGATAATTGCCCGGCTGTTGGCGGTACGTTGTTTAAAGGCATCATGGGTAAGATAGGTCACCGGGATGTCGCGGCCGCAGCGCCGGGATTCCAGCTCAAGCTCAGCCAGCAAAGCCTGATGCAGTTCCGGGCTTTGTGTTGCAAATTCACCGGCCAACACCACAGCGTCAACCTGACAGCTTGCCAGCCAGACTCTGACGGTTTGCAAAAAACCGGGAATGCCATGGGTCAGCGCCAAATCAATGCGCTGCACTCCGGCAGGGACAGGTAAACCTGCATCTGCAATGGTAACTTCATCAGTGTGCCCAAGGCATGCGGCCAACTGATTCATGTGTGCATTCAACATTGAATGTTTGATCATGACTCTCTTCTTACTCAGTGATTAATGCCACTGCCTGTGCCACCGTCAGATTCGGGTACAGAGGCAGCGAGGCGAATGAAGTACCCAGGCAGTTTGCTGCCGATCTCAAAGCAAATGACCGACAACTATCTTGGAAATACCTATCGAAACATGCATCGAAACGTTTCGATAGTGAGACAAACTATAATCGAAACGTTTCGATTGCAGTTATATGTGATTAATCAAGCTGTGACAGAGATCGCTAACTTTAGCCGGTGCTTAAAAATTCAGGTCATCTCCCCGGCATAGGACCTGAGCACAAAACAGCGTGCCGGGCTGCCGGGAAACGCAGGTACTTCACCCACGGTCACAAAGCCGAGTTTGCGATAAAAATCAGCAGCATGTACTGGAAAAGTATCAAGCCTGGCCTGCAGATACCCACGTTATCCGGCGAGACTTTCTGCCCTGCCGCCCTGCCGCCCTGCCGCTCTGCCGCTCAGCGCGCTGCCCAACAGTGCTCGGCCCATCAGTGCTCGGCCCGGTCCGGCTCGCAGATAGGCCGGGGCAACCCAGACGATATCAATCAGCAACATGCCGAGCAGCAACAGCACCCGCCTCAACGAGTGAGGCGGATCCTCAGGACAACAAGGGAATTAAGACGGCCAGTAGTCAGCCAGCAGTTTCAGCTCATCCGGTGGTGTGGCATTGGTGCGCCAGTAGTCGCGGCCATCCGTGGTGCGCCCCAGCAGTTTTTGATTACACAGCTCACGGCGGATACGGGCGAAATCCCCGAAATCCTCATAGCGGCTGATAATCTCATTCACTTCCCGCTCACTGTACCTTTGCTGGTACTGAAAGCGGCAAGCAAAAAACCACAGGCTGAGTTTCTGCAGGCTGTATTTTACCGGCCAGGAATGCAGGACATAGTCTGCGGACATAAAGGGCTGCAACTTGCGTGGAACCGCCACATCCAAGACCGGCACCACGGCAGGGGTTGGTTTGGCATCAACGTCGGCTTTCAGATGTTGATAGTTGCTGTATCCATTAGCCTTGGCCAGGATATTGAGCATCTCCACGTGGCTGGGAAATGCCTCACAGGTTTGCAACTGACTGCGTAAAGATTTGGCCAGGGCAGAGATATCTGCGCAGGCAAAAGGAATGGTTTCTTTGGACATAATCTTACCCATAATTTGGGTGCCGCCACTGGATATACAGGATATTCACAGCGTCAGTGATCGCCCTTGTGACATTGGCACTCATTACACGTAAGAGTCTACAAGTTGGATTGGTTGACAGGTTTAGCGTCTGTAAGCTCCCGAAAGACCTTGCAGTGGCGATGCCTGGGTGGACTGCCGACCCTTGCCATATGTTAACAGCGTTAACAGAGATGGCAAGGAGCGTTGTGACTGAAGTTACCTTTGGTCCCCGGCTGAAAGGCTTATCATGCAGCCAACCCCGGTGTTGTGCTGTCTTGGTCTGGATTTTGATATTGGCTCAGCGTTGATGGCCTTTCCTGGCTCTGACCGCCGGTGCTTTGGTGGGAACCTTGAGAATTTGCCCCTGTCTGAGCCCGCGACTGGTGCCAACAGCCGCAATCAACCAGGCCAGCAATAATCCCAGAAACAATGCCACCGCCATCCAGGATACCAGCGTCAGGCCGGTATAGTGCGCCAGCTGGGTCGTCCCGGTGACACAGGTCCCCACCGGGAAGGTAAAGGCCCACCAGGTCAGGGCAAAAGGCATATGACGGCGCATCGCCCTGAGCGTCAGCAAGCCGGCGATCATCGACCAGTAAAAGGCAAAACCCCACACGGGAATGCCGTACAACAGCGCCATGGTGTGAAACCCCATGCCGACATTGGCCGGCAGTATTGCCATGGCAACCACCCCCAGACTGCCAATCGCCGTAACCGACTGTCCCAGCGGCCCCAGCACAATCCACAGGGTTGGCACCCGCGCGCCACCTGAAGTGCCGGCATGGGATAACCTGCGCCAAATCAGGGTAATGATGATGAGTGACGTCATCAGGCTCAGGCCAAACATGGCGTAGCAGGTATACAACAGGGCTTGCTGCAGTTCGATACTCTGGGCATGGGGAATAAGCAGCGCTCCAATGCTCGCCGATACCATGGGTGGCACCACAGGCATCAGCCAGCCACCGAAGGCGGCATCATCCGCAGTTTCATAGCGGGTAAAGTGCAGATAGGGGATCACCACCGCCGTCAGCAAACCAGTAAGCGTACCGGCAATCCAGAGTATCCAGCCGATATCCAGCGCCACCGCCTCAGGAAGCACATGATGCCCCACCAGCACAGCGCCCCCTGCCACCGTCAACATGGCCATGGGCGGCGCACCAAAGAACTGTGCCATCACGGCATCATTGAGCTGGCGCCTGATAATGTGTGGCTTAAAGAGGGTCTGCAGCGTTTTAATCACCAGCAGCAGGATCAGCATGCCGGCGGCAATCAGCCATACCACTACGGCAAAGCCGGTCAGGTGCTCGCCCCATATCGGCAATCCTGCCGCCGCGTTGGCAATAATGCCGGTGCCCATCACCGAGGCAAACCAATTGGGACCAATCTCCCGGCTGTACTCAGGGGTTTCCGTAGCGATTGCAGTTACACCTGATGCCAGCACTGCCGCTGATTCAGGTGTTGCGGACGAAGTTTTTTCTGTCGATGCCATAGTCTTTCCGGGCCAGGCCCAAGGTGACAAACATGCTAAGCACTTTACGCCCCTTGCCTGAGCATGCAAATCAAATAGATCCCACACCGCTGCCGATATGGTGCTCCTCAGGAGATCCACCGGCGCGCAGTTTCCCAGGGTTCTTGCCGTGACACAGGTGCAGCGTAATTTTTGCGACACGCATCAAAAAGCCAAGTAAATACAACCTGATATTATGCCCGGCTATTCCAAACCCGTCGGGCAACTTGCGCCCCGATGATTTTACTTCTGCATCAAAAGGGAAATGACCATGCAGTCACTCTCAGGTTTCAAACGCATTTTACTCTGCCTGCTCCTGGCAATTCCGGGTCTGTCGGCCAACGCTGATACCAGCAGCTTTCAGTCGCAGTCCGGCACGCTGAATATCGCCGGGGGCACAGCCCACATTCCGGTAATGAAACAGGCGGCCAAAGCCATCATGACCGGCAACAGCGAGATCCGCATCACCATCGCCGGCGGTGGCAGCGGTGTTGGCGCCCAGCAGGTCGCCAAGGGGCTGGCAGACATAGGCAACACAGGTCGTCCGTTAAAGCCCGGAGAAGCCCAGCAGGGATTGATCTCTTTTCCCTTTGCTATCGATGGCGTAGCCGTCATTATCAATCCGCAAAACCCGGTGCAACAGCTCAGCTCCCAGCAGGTGCGGGATATCTATGCCGGTAACATCACCAACTGGAAAGCGCTGGGCGGAGAAGATCGCAGCATCAACCTGTTCACCCGGGATGAAGCCAGCGGTACCCGTTCGGTGTTTGTGAAAAAACTGCTGAACAACTCCCCTGTCGCCACCAGTGCCAATGTCGTGCCCTCCAACGGTGCGATGAAAACCGCCGTGGCGCGGGATCCCGGAGCCATTGGCTACTCGAGCGTCGGCTATATCGATCAGATGGTTAAGGCCCCTGCGCTGGACAATGTCCAGCCATCCAATGAAGCCTGCGCATCGGGTCAATATCCGGTCGTCCGTCAGCTGTATATGAATACCAAAGGCCAGCCCCAGGGACTGACCAAAGCCTTTATCGACTATATCTACAGCCCAAGTGGCGCGGAGTTTATCCGTGCAGCCGGATATATCCCGGTCAAACAGTAACCCGCCATGACCACATCTGCGACCGGCGAACGTATTCTCTGGCTATTGGCGGCCTCAGTGCTGCTGATGGTGATATTGCTGTTCGCCTTTCAGGTGTGGTTTGCGCTGCCGGTATTCTTCAATCCACAGGCCTCGGTGTTAACCCTGCAATGGCTGCCGGAGCAGGGGCAATACGGCATTCTGCCGATGCTTGCCGGTTCGTTGATCATCGGCCTGCTGGCCCTGTTTATCGCCTTTCCCATCGCCCTTGGGGTATGCGGATTTTGCCTGTTTCCCCGTTATCAGGCTGGGGCGCGGCTCATCCGCCGACTGGTGCGGCTGATGACAGGCATCCCGACTGTGGTATACGGTCTGGCGGCCATCTTCCTGCTGGTGCCGCTGATCCGGGAAACCTTCCGCAGCGGCTCAGGTTTCAGCCTGCTCGCCGCCACCCTGATGATAGTGCTGCTGATCCTGCCGGTGATGATCATGACGCTGGATAATCACTGTCGTCCGCTGATGACTCAGTACCGCATGGTTGCTGCGTCTATGGGGTTTAATCACGCCCAGACATTGCGCTATCTGGTGCTGCCCGGCGCTCGCCGCGCCATGACCAGCGCCGCGCTGCTGGGCTTTGGCCGGGCCATCGGCGACACCCTGCTGCCCATGATGCTGGCAGGCAATGCCCCGCAACTTCCCGCCAATGGGCTGGAATCGATACGGACACTCACGGCCCATATCGGACTGGTGCTGGCCACGGAAAACGGCAGTGCCATGTACAACTCTCTGTTTGCCGCAGGCCTGCTGCTGCTGACCATCAGTGTCACGGTCACCCTGGCGGTCCGTCGCCTCAGCATCCCGGCTGGCGCTGCCGCGAAGGAGCGTCAATCTTGAGCGCCAGATACTTCCACTGCTGGTGCCTGTTATGTGCTGCTGCGCTGCTGCTGTGCATCGTATCGGTGCTGGGATTTATCCTGCTCAGTGGCATGCCGGCGATGAACATAACCCTGTTTTTCGGGGATACTGATCCGCTGGCGGCAATCATGGGATGGGCACCCATCTGGGAGGGCATCTGGCCGGCCTGTGTAGGCACAATGGCAGTAGTCGGTGGCGCTCTGTTGCTCGCCCTGCTGCCGGGGCTGGCAACGGGTATCTGGCTGGCAACCGCCAAAACGGGTCGCACTCACATGTTGCTGGAGCTGGCAGTGGATATTCTCGCCGGTATTCCGTCGGTATTGATGGGACTGTTTGGTTTCACCCTTATTCTGCTGCTTCGCCATTGGTTACTGCCTTCGGCCAATACGTCACTGGCACTTTCGGCTGTCTGTCTGGCGCTGCTGGTGATCCCCTATCTGGCGGTAGCAACCCGCACCGCCATACAGGCACTGCCGGCCAGTCTGACACTGACAGCCCTGTCACTGGGCATGACCCACTGGCAGACCCTGTGGTCAGTACTGCTGCCCTGTGCCCAACGCGGTATCCGTGGCGGGATCATGCTGGCATTCGGGCGGGCAGCAGAGGATACGGCCGTGATCATGCTGACCGGCGCCGTGGTCAATGCCGGATTACCGGGAGGTATCTTTGAGCGATTTGAAGCCCTGCCCTTTACCATCTTTTACTACAGCGCCCAATATCAGAGTGACGCCGAATTGCAGATGGCATTTGGCGCCGCGCTGACCCTGCTCTGCCTGACTGCCACGGTATTTTCGCTCACCGGGCTGAGTATGCGCCCCAACCTCAAGGAAGCTTCCCATGCCGACTGTCACGCAAATCCCCAATGAGTCATCTTTGGCAGGCTCGGTCTCGGGCCTGACCGTCAGATTCGGCCGGCAAACAGCGATTGAGAAGATCAATTTACAGCTCAGGTCCCATCAAATCCACTTGCTGACCGGCCCCTCCGGCAGTGGAAAAAGCACGCTGCTGCGGGCGCTGAACCGCCTGAATGATGAGCTGGATAATCACAGCACAACGGGAGAGATCCGCCTGCATCTTGACGGTCGCTGGGTTGAGGTAAACCAGCTGAAATCCGGTGAGCTTGCGTATTTGCGCCGCAAAGTCGGTATGGTATTTCAGCATCCACAACTACTTCCCGGCAGCATCCGCCAAAACCTGTTGTTGCCGCTGAAGATTGTCCGGAGAGTGACCGGAGAAGCGGCGGAAAAACTGATGCAAACCAGCCTGCAACAGGCGGCACTGTGGGACGAGGTGAAAGACAGATTGTCGGCTCCGGCACATACGCTGTCGGGCGGTCAGCAGCAGCGTCTGTGTCTTGCCCGCACATTATCGATGGAGCCGGAAATCCTGCTGCTGGATGAGCCCACCTCCTCGCTGGACCCACAGGCAACCGCGCAAATCGAAGCGCTGATCCTCAAACTGCGCCAACACTGCACTATCGTCATGGTGTCTCACTGTGAGGCGCAAACCGCCAGAATGGCGGACATCCGCATCAGCCTTACCCGCCGCCCGAGTTAGCGTCAGCTACCGCAGTCACCCAACGCGACGACTGCGGCATTGCGCCCCATGCCATATGGTGTTTCGCAGAAAGCTCAGGCGTTTTATTGCCCGGACGGCTCTTGCCGCCACAAACCATGATGTAAATCACACATCAATACATGAGACGTTTGTTAAGCAAATGTCGAAATACAATTCTTTGATTGAGATCACGGGGCAAAACATGATCCCAATCAAACAACATACTTATTACCTCTCAAGGGGTATATAAAGCCCTTACAAACTTGCTGAAACTGATGGTATATCAGGCAGTGACACGTGATAAAGATCACAACTGTCAATCAGTTAGGAGGGTTTGAATGTCCTCGGAATACCATGTTACCAGCTTAGTTTTGCATGCCCATCAGGCGGCCATTGAGTCGGTGCGGGCAAGCATTTTGGCTCTGCCCGGAGCCGATATCCATGCCATCAGTCCTGAAGGCAAATTCATCGTTACCCTCGAAGGTGACAGCCAGAAGAGCATCCTCGCCGGAGTGGAATCCATGCAGGCCCTGGAAGGCGTTTTGTCCAACAGCCTCATCTACCACCATGTCGATTCAATAGAAGAGTGAGAAAACCATGAGTATCAGTCGTCGCGAGTTTTTAAAGGCCAATGCCGCGGTGGCCGCGGCTACGGCAGTGGGCATGACCCTGCCGGTCAAGGTGGTGGAAGCTGCCGAGCAAGCCTTCCCGATCAAGTGGGACAAAGCCCCCTGCCGTTTCTGCGGTGTGGGCTGCTCCGTATTGGTCGGCACTGAAAATGGCAGAGTCGTTGCCACCAAGGGAGATCCGGAAAGTCCGGTTAACCGTGGCCTGAACTGCATCAAGGGCTACTTCCTGTCGAAGATCATGTACGGTAAGGACCGTCTGGATTCGCCGCTGCTGCGCATGAAAGATGGCAAGTACGACAAAGAAGGTGAATTCACTCCGGTTAGCTGGGATGTGGCTTTCGATGTGATGGCTGACAAGTGGAAAAATACCCTGAACACCAAGGGCCCAACCGCCATTGGTATGTTCGGCTCTGGCCAGTGGACCATCTGGGAAGGCTATGCTGCCGCCAAGCTGCACAAAGCCGGTTTCCGTACCAACAACATCGACCCCAATGCCCGTCACTGTATGGCGTCTGCGGTAGTGGGCTTTATGCGTACCTTTGGTATGGATGAGCCTATGGGCTGTTATGACGATCTGGAAGCTGCCGATCACTTTGTGCTGTGGGGCGCCAACATGGCCGAGATGCACCCGGTGCTGTGGGCCCGTCTGACCGACCGTCGTTTAAGCCACAAAGACTGCAAAGTGCATGTGCTGTCCACCTTTGAAAACCGCAGCTTCGAGCTGGCGGACAACGCCATGGTGTTCCGTCCCCAGTCAGATCTGGTGATCCTCAACTACATCGCCAACTACATCATAGTGAACGGTGCGGTAAACAAAGACTTCGTCAACAAGCACACCAAGTTTGCCCTGGGTGTGGATGATATCGGCTATGGTCTGCGTCCGGATCATCCGCTGGAGAAGAAAGCCAAGAACCCTGGCAACGGCAAGTTCAGCGACATCAGCTTCGCCGAGTATGCTGAGTTCCTCAAGCCATACACCCTGGACTATGCGGTGCAGATGAGCGGTGTTCCGGCCGAGCAGCTGGAAGCTCTGGCCAAGGCCTATGCTGACCCAAGCATCAAGATCATGAGTCTGTGGACCATGGGTATCAACCAGCACGTGCGTGGCGTATGGGCCAACAACATGCTGTACAACCTGCACCTGTTGACCGGTAAGATTGCTACCCCAGGTAACAGCCCATTCTCGCTGACCGGCCAGCCATCAGCCTGTGGTACTGCCCGTGAAGTGGGTACCTTCGCCCACCGTCTGCCAGCAGACATGGTCGTCAACAATGACAAGCACCGCGCCATTGCCGAGAAAACCTGGCAGCTGCCTGAAGGCACTATTCCGCCCAAGCCCGGCTACCACGCCGTGTTGCAAAGCCGCATGCTCAAAGATGGCAAGCTGAACTGTTACTGGACCATGTGTACCAACAACATGCAGGCTGGCCCCAACATCAATGAAGAGATCTACCCTGGTTTCCGTAATCCGGAAAACTTCATCGTGGTATCCGATCCCTACCCAACAGTGACCGCACTGTCTGCCGACCTGATCCTGCCGACCGCCATGTGGGTGGAAAAGGAAGGTGCCTACGGCAACGCCGAGCGCCGTACCCATATGTGGCACCAGCAGGTGAAGGCTCCTCAGGGCGCCAAGTCTGACTTGTGGCAGCTGATGGAGTTCTCCAAGCGCTTCAAGGTTGCTGAAGTATGGCCAGCTGAACTGATTGCCCAGAAACCTGAATATGCCGATAAGACCCTGTATGACGTGTTGTTTGCCAACGGCGTGATCGACAAATTCCCGATCACTGACTGCAAGGGCGACATGAACGACGAGTCCGAGCACTTCGGTTACTACGTGCAGAAGGGGATCTTCGAAGAATACGCCACCTTCGGTCGCGGTAAGGCTCACGATCTGGCTGAGTTTGACCGCTACCACGAAACCCGTGGTCTGCGCTGGCCAGTGGTGGAAGGCAAAGAAACCCTGCGCCGTTACGTCGAAGGTGCTGACCCTTATGTCAAAGCCGGCGAAGGCTTCAACTTCTATGGTAAGCCAGACGGCAAAGCGGTAATTTTCGCCCTGCCTTACGAGCCAGCCGCCGAAGAGCCAGACGCTGAATACGATCTGTGGATGAGCACAGGCCGGGTGCTGGAGCACTGGCACACAGGCACCATGACAGGCCGCGTACCTGAGCTGCACCGCGCCTATCCTGACGCGCAGATCTTCATGCACCCGGAAGATGCCACAGCGCGTGGTCTGAAGCGCGGTGATGAAGTGATTGTGGCTTCACCCCGTGGCGAAGTGCGCACCCGGGTGGAAACCAAGGGTCGTAACAAGCCGCCTCGTGGCGTGGTGTTTATGCCCTTCTTCGATGCCCGTCAGCTGGTGAACAAGCTGATCCTGGATGCGACAGATCCTATCTCCAAAGAGACGGATTTCAAGAAGTGTCCGGTTAAGGTGATGAAGGCCTGAGCGTAAGTCGGAAGCATAAGTATGAGCAGCGGCAAACAAACAACCAAGGTTAAAGGGGTCAACCGTCGCCAGTTTCTGGCGACCACGGCCCGGGCCACCTGTGTGATGGGACTGGCTGGTCTGGGACTCAGTGCCCTGGCTCGCCAAAGCCTGCCAACAGCCCCACAGGCGCTGCGTCCTCCCGGCGCATTGCCTGAGGCTGAGTTTTTGTCTGCCTGCGTGCGCTGTGGTGTGTGTGTCGATGCCTGCCCGTATGACACCCTCAAACTGGCTCGCTGGTTTGACGGTGCGGCCACCGGCACACCCTTCTTTGATGCCCGCGCCGTGCCCTGTGAGCTGTGTGATGATATTCCCTGCGTACGCCAGTGCCCCTCGGGTGCGCTGGATGCCCGGATGCAGGATATCAATCAGGCCAAAATGGGCATTGCCGTGCTGATTGACCAGAAGAACTGCCTGAATTTCAGAGGGCTGCGCTGCGATGTTTGCTATCGCGTATGCCCGCTGATAGATGATGCCATCACCCTGGAGCAGCAACACAACAGCCGCAGCGGTCACCATGCCGAGTTTATCCCCAGGGTAAACCCGGATACCTGTACCGGCTGTGGCAAATGTGAACATGCCTGTGTACTGGAAGTGCCCGCCATTAAGGTGTTACCGACCGACCTTGCCATGGGCAAGGCCGCGGCCCACGACACCTATGTGGACACTGAATCCACCACCCTGGAGATGCTTAACGGAGGCTGGCGACCATGACCACCAAGACAGAGTGCAAACGCAGTTTCTGGCAGCGAAATCGCTTTCTGCTGCTCAGAAGAACCACTCAGACTCTGGTGTTGCTGGCTTTTGTTATCAGCCCCTGGCTGGCAGCAGAAACCGGCTTCTGGCTACTGAAGGGCAATCTGTCATCCAGTTTGCTGTTTGACACAGTACCACTGGCCGATCCGCTGGTCACCCTGCAGGCGCTGACCAGTGGCCATGTACCGGCTGCCACTCTGGTGCTGGGTGGTTTGCTGATCCTGGCGCTGTATGCCCTGCTGGGCGGTCGCAGCTTCTGCAGCTGGGTGTGTCCGGTCAATCCCATCACAGATCTGGCGGCCTGGCTGCGGCATAAACTCAAGCTGCCCCGCACACCGGAGCTGCCCAAATCGCTGCGCTGGTATCTGCTGGGGCTGGTGCTGCTGATGCCGACCTTCACCGGTCTGCTGGTATGGGAGTGGATCAACCCTGTGCCGCTGCTGTATCGCGCCCTGCTGTTTGGCACTGTGGGAGGCCTGTGGTTGCTGCTGGGGATCTTTGTACTGGATCTGTTTATCAGTGAAAGAGCCTGGTGTGGCCATCTCTGCCCGAGCGGCGCCATGTACAGCCTGGCAGGTAAAGTCAGCCCATTGCGAATGGCGGCAATGCGTCCACAGGACTGCGACATGTGCATGAAGTGCTTTGATGTTTGTCCCGAGCGGCAAATCCTCAAGCCGGCGCTAAAAGGAGACAGCCCCAAATTATTGGGTGCTGCCTGCAGCAATTGTGGCCGCTGCATCGATGTGTGTGACCAACAGGTCTTCAGTTTCAATAACCGCTGCCGTCTGACCAAATCGAGCATCACGACGACAGCAACAACTACCGAATCAGATAATCAATAACTTTAGATTGCCTCCGGGGCGGAGAGAAAATGATGAAAAAACTAATCTGCGTAGCCATGTTAGCCCTCGGCCTGAGTGCGTGTTCCGGTCAGGCTCCCCTGTCCGATGCCAAACCGGTGAACGTAAAATCACTGGCAGGCGATGCCCAGGTCAGTGATGTACGTCCTGCCGATGCCATGCCGGAATATCCGGCTCGCGGTAAATCGCTGCAGCGTAACTTTGCCGAGCAGCCACCACTGGTGCCGCACAAGGACTATGACATCAGCATCAGCAAGAACAGCTGTATCAACTGTCACAGCCCGGAAAAGGCCAAACGTATGCGCACCACTGCCGTGCCGGCATCGCATCTGGAAACCGATGGCAAGACACTGAAAGGCCAGAACTATTTCTGCACCCAGTGTCACGTGCCACAGGCCAGCAATAAACAGGCTATCGTCGATAACACCTTCTGATTGTGCTGTGCCTAAACGAAAAAGCCACCCTTGAGGTGGCTTTTTCATTGCAAGGACGATGACTTAGGGCTGAAGACCCAATGCTCGCAACTCTGCCCTTGCCAGCTCATCTCCTGCTGCAGCACGGGCTCGCAGCTGAGCAATTCTGGCTTCCCAGGCGGCGTCGCCTTCCAGGGCTGTTCTCGACTCAGCCTCCCAGACGGCATCACTCTCCTGTGCTTTGGACGTTGCTTCCCACGTGGCATCACCTTCCAATACTGCCATCACCGGACCTGACACGACTATTGCAGCCACCAAGGCGACGACTCTTTTTCCAAACATACGCATTCCTCCTTGAATTTGCGCGTAGCACATTAATACCAATTTCATTTACTAGTTGATTTGTTTCAGCGGGAGTTCAGTGCGCCTTGAATCAGCATCCCTGACACGCTCTGAATTGATCAAACTATTCATGAAGTTGGTATAACACTACAGCATAATAAACATAGAGTTATGGCAAATTTCAATACGCAGTAAGTCAACAAAGACAACGAAAGACCGACATTCAGGAGAAGCGGGAAGGGGAAAATTCAGATAAAAAAAACCCCGGCCAACGAGTCCGGGGTAAAAATGCTATAAAGCTTCACAAAGTAACCAATTGTGATTGGATCCGCTGAGAATCAGATCCGGCAGAATTCATCACCTCTGCCGACGGCTACCGGAAGTTTCCGACAACTGTCATGAAATCAATTTTGCCGTGGAGGCTGGCCTGAGAATGCCAGAGCGTTACTGAAAAAACAGTCTCCATATTCGACGCAAAGAAGGATAATTCCTGTGGCTTTATTGGTAAAATGAATTAATTCCATTAACTGCATTCCAAACTGGCATGAATATACCCATCAAGACATTGCGCTGTTTTGTCACCCTGGTGGAAACAGGCAACTACACCCGCGCCGCGGAAAAGCTGTACCTGACTCAGCCCACGTTGAGCAAAATGATCCAGCGTCTGGAAGAGCAGCTGGGACAAACCCTGCTGATCCGCAACAACCAGAAAGTCACCCTGACTCAGGCCGGTATGCTGTTTGAGGCCAGTGCCCGACAGATGATAGGCCAGTGGCATCGGCTGGAGCAGGAGATGAATAACCTGTCGGGCGTGAAATCCGGCGTGCTGCGTCTGGGAGTCTGTCCCATGATGAGCAGTTTGTTTATCGGCCTGCTGGTTGAGTTTCGCAAACGCTATCCCGGCATTACTCTGGAGATGGCTGAATACGGAGGCTTTGGCTGCGAGCAGGCGCTGTTGGAAGACAAGCTGGATATCGCTTTTGCGATTCTGCCCATCACCTACACCGACGAACTTGAGCGCACGCCGCTGAGGTTCTACCCGCTGATGGCCTGCCTGCCCAAGAAGCATCCACTGGCGGCCAAAACGGCGCTGTGCTGGGCCGACTTCGCTGATTATCCCTTTATCCTCTATAACGAGGACTTCTCCCTGTCGAAAATCATCACCCGCCAGAGCCGCGCTGCCGGCGTGGAACTGAATATCGCCTTTCGCAGTGGCCAGTGGGACTTTCTGGCGGCCATGGTCGAGGCCGATATGGGACTGGCATTGCTGCCTGAACCCATTTGTCAGCGACTGGACAACAGTGAACTGGCGTTTCGCCCCATGTCACCAGGCATGACCTGGGATCTGGGCCTGACCTGGCGCAAAAACCTGCCGCTGACGCCCGCGGCCAATGCCCTGCTGGAACTGAGCCGGCAGCAGGATTTCTAGTATTTTGTATCACGATGAATACTCGATAAAAAAGAGCGCCAACAGGCGCTCTTTTTCGTTCAGCTCTGAGGCTTTGTCATAAGTCTGCTACGTCGCCAAACGGCCAGCTACTCAGTTAAAAGAGACGCTGGAGATATCTGAGCAATTGCCCGTACCCTGCTCACACACCTGGTAAGTATACATACCGTAAGGGTTGCTCAGGATATCGGTATAACTGCCATCGTTGCCGGTGGCGCTGATGACCACGCCATTGCGGAAAATATCCACTTTACGGCCGGAGGCTCCGGACCAGCTCAGGATGACCTGCTCGCCACGCTTGCCGGAAGACACAGAAGTAGACAACTGAATATCCACAACCGGCGCCGCTTCGCAGCCTTTATTGAGCAGATACTCATGAGCGTCAGCAATCTTGACGATACCATAGCCAAAGTAATCATCACGGCCAGCAGCGCCCGCATCAAAGGCCGACTGCTTCAGCGCTTCACGGATATCGCTGCCGCTGCAGTCAGGGTGATTGGACCACAGCAGCGCCGCCAGCCCCGATACCGCAGGGGTCGCCATGGAGGTGCCGCTCATATATCCATAGTCAGAGCTGCTGATCCCAACTGACAGCATGGAGGCCGCCATAATGGCACCACGATCTTCCAGGGCGGCGCCCACAGCCGGAATGGTCGCCGTGGTTTCTTCACCCAGCGTGCCGTACAGCATGCCGGCAACGTTATTGACGATAATGGCGGCAATCCCCCCCGAGGCTTCGCAGTTCATCACTTTGTCGTTGAAGGAGATCTCACCGCGGTCGATGACACAGACCTTACCGGCAGCGTTTTCATCCACCGCATTGCCCAGCGCCATATAATAGCCCTCAGCAGACACGTCACCCAGGCCGGCATAGCTCATACCGGTGGAGGCAATGGCCTGACCATCACCTTCCAGCACAGACAATACCGCCATATCTGCCGGATAAGTCGACAGGGTGTTGACCCCGCCCGCCGTCACTTCCACACAGCTGGTGTCGATGATCTGCTGATTATTCTTGTTACCCTTTCCTGAGTAGATAATGGTACAGGCCGGAAACTGTGAGAAAGCGGCAATGTCGTCATTGGCATCGTTGGCACCAATCATCATCACAGACTCATACCCGGCAGGATAGGAGCGCACATTGTTGCCATCGTTGCCTGCCGCAGCCAGCACCAGGCCGCCATCTGCAGTAAAGCGTTTGAAGGCATTTTCTTCGATACTGTTGGGACGACCGCCGCCCAGACTCATGTTGATGATATTGGCGCCTGCTGCCGCACACTTTTCAGTGGCCGCCGCCAAATCCGAGGAGTAGCCCCAGCCGTCTGCGTTGAACACCTTGACGATATGCATGTCCACACCGGGCGCCATACCTATGACACCGATGCCGTTATCAGCCGCCCCTATGGTACCGGCGACATGAGTGCCGTGAGGCCCGCCATTTTCATCCCAGTTACCTGTACCCGGATCGTTATCGCCTGTGATGTTCTGCCACAGGAAATCCTCATTGGAGCGGTCCAGCCCCGAGTCGATCACACACACCTTCATGCCGGTATTGGCCTGCAGGGTCAGCTGATTGGCCTGTGACTGATACACAGCATAAGGGGTCAGCTGAGTCACCCGGGCATCACCGGCATCATCGCTGTAGCTTAGTAATTTGCGTTTTGCGTCGGCCTCAATCAGCTGGATATGGGGATTATTCAGCAGGCCTTTTACCTCGGCCAGATCCTTGCCGCTGAAGGTTGCCGCGAAGAAATCCTGCCCTTCGGTGTGAATGTCGCCACCCAGCTTTTTCGCCAGCGCCTTCACCACGCCTTTGTGGCCGACATCCACCTGAATAACATAACGGTCATCGGCAGCCTGGGCACCAAAAGCCATACCTATGCCAAGTGCAATCAAGGTCTTGTTAACTGTTTTCATGACTCACCTTAATATTGAATTCTGATTCTTGCAGGGAAATCCGGGGGCGGGACGCCCTGCCCCCGGATGCAGACTATGGGTTCAGATGCTCACAGCGGCCGAACTGCGCACCTGATTTGATTTTGCTGATCAGGCCGTTAGGGAATCCGGTTTTCATCGACTGACCGTTTTCACACACATAAACCTGACTCATGTCCACATGGTAGGCCACCATGGCCCCGGCGATACCACCGACCATCTTGTTACCGGCGCCGCTCAGAGACAGCGGATTATCCATATGTGCATTGGCCGCTTCGGTGACGCCCTGCTTGCCAAAGAATTCATCCAGGGACATCCACCCCAGAGTGCGGATATAAATCGCCCCCTTAAAGCCCGCCCAGAAGTCACCGGCACGGCCGATAATCACATCGCCGTTATCGCTCATATCGGTTGGCAGCAAACCCGCGAATTCCCCGAAGTTGGCGTGTACCCAATCGGCGCCTTCGATGTCACAGATGTTCTGCCCCCAGAACAGGAACGGGATATCGTCACACCATTTAAGACCACCGATATCAGTAAAGGCCGCATCTCCGGACCTGGTGTGGTTCCACAACATGACATTGCCTTGCTCAGTGCCCAGGGCAACCTGCTTTCCATCGTAAGAAGAAGCATGAGCTTCAATGGCGCCCACCTGCTGGAACAGATTGATCATCGGACCTTCATTTACCCAGGCAACCGCTTCCCAGCCATCGAGAGAGCCCAGCGCCACTTCTCCGTTACCCGAGATAGCATGAGCACGAACCCAGGCGCTGTAACCCCATTCGACATTGCTGGTATCCAGCTCACGCATGCCTTTTTTTGGGGTCCAGATAAACGGGACCAGCTCGCCTTTGTCGTACTCGTAGCATTCGCCGTTGTTATCGACATCCTTGTAGGCCAGACCCACAACTGTGTTCCCGGCATCATCAATATCCCAGCCGGAGGCAGCAGCCGTGCCGGTCTGAGAACCGCCGCCGCAGCTGTTACCGGTAAAATCTCCCAGCGGGGTTATGCCTTTGGCGTCGCTCCAGATGGCCGGCGCACTCACGCCATTGCGGTCGTGATCCGAGTTAACCAGCAACTTGGTGCCGTTGCGGTTCATTCGACCGCTGTCGACAGTGATATAGTCGGGCAACATCTCAAAGCCCTTGTTCTCATCCCAGGTAAAACCATAACCTACGATAGAGCCCATGGATGAACGGCCATTCTTGGCCAGATCGGTCAGGTGCGCATTAACAATAGGCCGGAAGTTGATGCCATCGTCATAGCCGTTGAAGGTCAAATCCGCCTGCTTGGTTTGACCGGCCTGAGCCACAATAGGGGTAAACTCACACTGATTGTCAGTCGCCGGATTACTGCTTTCACTGTCGTTCCAGTATTCAGGCACGGACACAATCGAACTTGGTGATGTTGGGTACCCCCCGGCCAGAATCTCTTCGGTATACAGCACATAACGCTGACCCGGCGTCAGCCCACTGATTTTGAAGTAACCATCAGGACCAACCTTACCCTGACTGGCATAACCGGACTGAACGGATACCGCATCAAGCAGTGGGTTATCGATATTGCGGGCAATGATGTTGACGCCGCTGTATTCAGTGCTGCCATCTTTCAGCCGCAAGGTCCCTTCGATGGAGCCGTAGCTGGCTTTGTACTCAGCCGTCGGATACAGGTTGGAAATAGACACCCTGTCATCCAGCACATTCACTGTGCTTTGCGCGATACCACCCACGCCGTTATGGGAGATGAAGGGAAACATGGTCTCTATGATGGCAGGATCGGCCGGATTTTCTGTACCGTCCCACACCTCAGTGTCAAATCGGTGGACGGGATTGACGCCACAGCCCGGCACCCCGGGATACAGAGGTGCCCAGGGATAGCTCATATAACCGAGGTGACCATTGGTCTGAGAGTGGGACAGGTTGATGGCATGGCCGAACTCATGGGTAAACACACCGGCAACCTGATTGCCTTCAGTGTCGTTGACATACACGTTCCAGCCATTCATCACCGCCGTGGCTTCGATAATCTTGTTGTTGCCGTCAGCAATTTCAGGAAACGCTATCCCCAGCACGGCTTCTTTGGGCACGCCAAAGAAATTTTCCAGAATGCTGCCATCGGTGTCATACAGCACCCAGAAACCATAACCGTTCTGTTTGGTGTAGATCTGCGCAGCGTTGGCGCCTGTGACATCCTTGATACCCGTCTTATCCTCGATGGTACCGGCAACGTCAGCACGGAAAGTCGACGTCTCGACATGGTTCCACTGATCGAAGGCAAATTGGGTAATTTCAACTGCCCTGTCTATGGTTAAAAACACAGTGCCATCATAGTCATAGGTAAAAGCCTCCCCGCCATCGACATACACGGGAATTGAGCCTTTGGAGGTGTCCCACACATAGGGCGCTGGGGTGCCATCGTCGGTAGTCAGCAGCGGACCGGCTGCAAATGCAGAGCCCGTACTCAGCAAGCCTGTCAGAGCAAGAGTTAACTTATTGATTTTCATTATTTCATCTTCCCATTGCTAATCCATTGCTCTGATACAGCCTTGCCTACCAGACCCATAAAGTCGGCAGCATCGACCGCGCCGGTGGTGGTCAGCATCTTGTTTTCCGACTCAGACAGCAGACCGTTGGCAAACTCCATCTCGCTGAAGATGCCGTGATTATTGAATTCGTTGCGCAGTTTGCCGCCCTGGATAACAAACTTGCCCTGAGCCATGCCGGCAGTCGTGCGCAGACCGGTTAACCCCGCCGCTTCATGCATGAATACCACGACGGTTTCATTGGCATGCCAGCGAGGAAAGCCCTCAGGGGTAACCGCCAGCATCTTATTGCCGTTGGCCAGCGTACGTGGTTGAGTCAGCCCAAACTGACGGAAGGTATAGCTGGAATTCCTGGCGTGCTGCCCCTTGGCGGCAGTATTCACCTTAATAGTGACTTCAGTGTAAGGAATGCCCTGCTCTGAAATACCATCGGTTACTGACTGCACCTGGCCAGATAAAATACTTTCAGACTCGGCAATCAATTGTTTTAAATTTTGTGGTTTCAGCTTTGCTGCATGCGAGGGTGCAGCAAGCAGCACCAGCGCAGATATCAGCGCCAGCAGATATGGCTTAAGGTTCATAGACTATCCTTCTGTTTAGTTTTTATATAAGGCAGGGCTGAACTGTGCTGCCGTAAATTCAAGCTAGCGAGTCGTGATTTTCGGCGATATCAGGGAATCCCTGATTTTTGGGTGACAACAAAGAGGCCTGGTATCAGAAGATGAAACAGCGATTAACGAGAGGATAGAGCGTAACAGTGCAAATAACTAAAGCGATATCAGTTAGCGAACTTTAAAACTCACAAACCAAACCATCAAAGGTGGAGATATTTAAATAAACAGGATATTCAGCACCAAAACAAAAGCACCAAACCGCAACAACTAAAAACCTTAAAAAATAATAACACAAAGAATAAACAGCTAAATGCACGCCACTTTTCAATCAAATTATCCATACACAAAGACAGATACAAACCAATACCAAAGCGACAAAAGCAATAAGGTTCACCAACACCGGCAGGTGTTACATTGTGTATCATAACGAGATATTCACTACTGAATGAGATGTTGTTGCAACGCAAAACGAACCAATCCGGCAACATCAAAAATATTCAGACGCGCCATAATATGAGCACGGTGAGTTTCAACTGTTTTTATACTGACATTAATTGACTCGGCAATTTGACGGGTAGAATAACCCTCAGCAATCAGCTGTAATATTTGCTTTTGTCGCTTGGTCAGCAGTTCAAGCAATGAAGTCGAATCCGCATGGCTGGATAACAATTTGCTCAATATGTCCGTATCGATTTCCCTGCTGATATAAGTACCTCCCTGCAGCACTGTGGTAATTGCCGGTTCCAATTCGTCAACCGCAGCATCTTTTAATAGATAACCATGAGCGCCGTGCCTGACACAGTTGGCCACATATTCAATATTACTGTGCATCGACAAAATCAGGATTTTGATGCCGCTATCCTGCCGTGCGAGCAACTTGACCACCTCCATCCCATTCAGGCTTTTAATGGAAATATCCAGCACCAGCAAATCCGGCTGTAATTTCCTGACCAGCGCAGTCGCTTCCAATCCATCACCGCACTCTCCAACGACAGTAAGAGACTCAATGGAATGCAATAAGGTTTTAATGCCTGCCCGCACCAGTTCGTGGTCATCAACCAGGACCACGCTGTAGTTATTCTGCATAGGGAAACTCAACTGTTATCGATACGCCACCACCAACAGCGGCATTGATTTCAAGATCACCGGCAAGAGACAACACCCGCTCTTCAACACCCAATAACCCAAGATGGCGACCACCGCTGATTTTGGCTTTTACGCTGTCAATATCAAAGCCGATGCCGTTATCGGAAATCCGCGCCCGGACGCTGGAGTCAGTAACCGCTAAAGTCACTTCAATCCGGGTTGCCATGGCATGCCTGATGGCATTGGTCACAGATTCCTGTATCACCCGAAACAGCGTGATAGTGAGCTCAGGATTGATCCGGGGAAAATCTTCATCGGCAACAAATGTAATGGGATGGCTCAACGACGAGGACATAATGCGCAGCTGATGACTGATTCCGGCGACCAAACCCACGTCATCCAACAGGCTGGGCCTTAAGTCGAATGATATCGCCCGCACCTGTTTAATCATGCCTTGTATGGTGTCTATACACTGGTCAATCTGCTGACTTCCCTGTGGATGCTGACGGCGAAAGAGTTGCAGGCTGATTTGGGTTGCCGTAAGGGATTGACCGAATTGATCATGCAGTTCCCGGGAAATGGACTTACGCTCTTCTTCCTTGGCATGTTGCAACCTGGTCGCCAGACTGCGCATCCCCTCAAAGGCAGTCTGCAGTTGTTGTTCATTCTGCCTGAGCTGTGCAATCACCTTCAGCTTATCCTCTTTCAGGGCAGTTAGCTTTCGGGTGTAGCGCTCCCACCTGGCCATGCGATATCTGTGATACATCACCGCCAGCAGGCAAAGCAGTATGAGCGCCAGCATCATATAGCGGGTGTTTCGCCACCAGGGGGGAATAACGGCTATCTCAAGCTGAGCAGGCTCACTCCATACCCCACTGGTTCCCAAACCACGAACCTGCAATCGATGCAATCCGGGCTCCATCTTATAAAAATTAAGATGGTTCATATTGTTAAGCGGTATCCAGCTGTCTGATGGCGAGACACGGTACTCATAGCTGTGGCTTGGCGCAGCAAAATCCAGCAATGCAAACTCTACGCTGAGCATTCCCTCCCACGGAATGGTCAATCGCTGCCTCTCTGTGATGGCCAGGCCCTGCAATGTGTCTGGCAAGCCATCGTGTGCCAGCCTGGTAAATCGCATCGGGAAATGGATCGCAGGGCCGATACCTGTCGCGTGAGTCAGCAAATACACGCCATTATGGCTGCCAAACACACTGTAAGCCGGACCTGCAGACTTTGACCTTTGAATAAAACTGCCGGCATGAGTCAGTACCGGGTCTGCCAGAGGCTGAAAAGTATCGTCAGCCGGTGAAAAGGCGAATATTCCTGTGTTGGTAGCAACCCAAATATTGCCATCATCCTGGGGTAAAATCGCTTTAACCGAGTCAGTTGCCAGCCGGGGATCTGCGGTAACATTCACTCCCCCGGGCATATGCTGATCCAGCGTGACCGTGTGCAGACCACCACCATCGGTTCCAACCCAAACTCTGCCTTGCCGATCTTTGGCTATATCTGAAATATAAAAGTGAGTTAAACCGCTGTTGCTTACCAACAGGCGCTGGCATGACATAGTGGCCAACTCACAGAGATTAAGGCCGTTTGAACGGGTGCCAACCCACAGAAAGCGGCCATCGAGCAGCAGCGAGGTTATATAATTGCCGCTCAGAGAAGACGGATCATCAGGATCGTGTCGGTAGGCCGTAAATCCACCACTGCTGATATCAAACCGGTACAGGCCATCCCCGCCGATCCCTACCCAGATATCGCCATCTTTCCCCGGTTCCAGAACCCTCACAAATCCCTTTCCAATGGAATCAGCCTTATCCGGATCATATCCCCAGAAACCCAGCACCCTGCCGGTATTGTCTATATACCAAAGTCCATTGGAGGCGCCGACCAGCAACGCCTGCGGCCCTACTGTGGCGAGGCTGACAATGCCATTGAGTTGCAAGGCGCCCAGACTGACATCAAGTTTGCTCAGCTGCCGGGTTTGCATATCCATCCAATGCAGTCCGTGACTGAAGGAACCCAGCCATACCCTGTCACCATCCTGTTCTGCCAGCACCGCAGTGACATCCGGTAACGCATGCCAGAAACTGTCGGTCTGAGCAGCGGCACTCCTTGCCGGCAAAGGGGAGTCATACAGGAAAACCCCGCTGCCCCAGGTTGCATAATACAACTGACCTGACTGGCTTTTGATGATACTGGTGACAGTATCATCACTGCCGGGAGTCAGCGCTTTAGCGTAACCAGAGCCGGGCCTGAATGCATGTAAACCATGACCCAGCGTGCCGACATAAAGGACATCAGCATCCAGCATCAGCGATGCCACGATTGGTTCAGCTCCGGTGATACTGCCCAATTCGACCTGACTGGCAGCCAGGTCGTCAAACCCGATCCGTATCAGTCCCAGCCGGGTGCCCACCCACAGACACTCTCCAGCCTGCTCTGCAATGGCAAATACGTCATGATTCCCCTGAGGCAAGGGAACGGTGACAAATCCGGTGGCATCATCCTGCCAATAGGCCAGCCCGCCCCCCAGGGTCCCAACCCACAGGCGATTCAGGCTGTCGACAAACAGCTTGTAGACATAATTACCGGGCAACGAACCGGCAACGCCTTCCTGTTTAAAATAGCGGGTATTCATACCGGATTTGGGGTCAAGGCGATTCAAGCCAATCTGGGTTGCCACCCAGAGTTGGCCATTAGCACCTTCAATCACATCGTAAACGCTGTCATTACTGAGAGAGTGATTGTCAGCCGATTGATGTCGATAATTGGTAAAAGATTGAGTCGCAGGATTGTACCGGCTCAAACCACCGCTGTTGGTCGAAACCCAGATGTGATTGTCACGGCTTTGATAGAGGTTACGAATATCCAGTGCAGCAATACTGCCCGGCTCGCTGATATTCGGCTTATGCGCCTGAAGTTGATAACCATTATAAAAAAACAGTCCTTGCTGGGAACCAATCCACATAAATCCCTGATGATCCAGCAGGACGGCAGAGATGTTTTCCGCATTGAGCCCGGCATGCTGAGCAATACGCTGACCACTGGCCTGAACCCCGGCGACTATCCAAAGCAACAGCACTGCCAATACACGTATGACCAAGGTAAACATCGGCTCCTCCCCCCAGAGCCAACACGCTATCATCTGCCAAAGTCACCATCAACATACTGATAACATTACATTAATAAAAGCCCGCGCTAATATTCCTGAAATAATTACGGGTCCCCACTCAAAACTCTGAATTGACTTAAACCCACCCGTAAACAGACCATGAAACACCCTGCCTGCGCTACTTTTGCTCATTTTACAAAAGCCATAAAAAAACCCGCCATCAGGCGGGTTTTTTAAGAAAGCTCAGCTTAGCGCAGAATTACTTCTTGGCAGCAGCTTCTTTAGCTTTAACGTCAGCGATTACCGTTTCAGCTACGTTGTTCGGACATGGAGCGTAGTGTGAGAACTCCATGGAGAACTGACCACGACCAGAAGTCATGGTACGCAGGTGACCGATGTAGCCGAACATTTCAGCCAGCGGTACGTCAGCCTTGATGCGAACGCCAGTCAGACCAGCTTCCTGATCCTTGATCATGCCGCGACGACGGTTCAGGTCACCGATTACGTCACCAACGTGATCTTCTGGAGTGAACACGTCAACCTTCATGATAGGCTCCAGCAGCTGTGGCTTGGCCTTAGGCATGGACTGACGGAATGCACCTTTAGCAGCGATTTCGAACGCGATAGCAGAGGAGTCAACTGCGTGGTAAGAACCATCGAACAGTTCAACTTCAACGTCCAGTACTGGGAAGCCAGCCAGAGGACCGGTAGCCATCATAGACTCGAAGCCTTTCTCAACGGCAGGCCAGAATTCCTTAGGAACGTTACCACCCACTACGCTGGATACGAACTTGAAGCCAGATCCTGGCTCACCTGGACGGATGCGGTAGTCGATCTTACCGAACTGACCAGAACCACCAGACTGTTTCTTGTGAGTGTACTGGTCTTCGATTGGCATGGTGATGGTTTCACGGTATGCCACCTGTGGAGCACCCACAGTCAGTTCAACACCGAAGGTACGCTTCAGGATGTCTACTTTAATATCCAGGTGCAGTTCACCCATACCTTTCAGGATGGTGTCACCGGTTTCCTGGTCGGTTTCAACCTGGAATGATGGATCTTCAGCAACCATCTTACCCAGAGCAACACCCAGCTTCTCAGAAGCGCCTTTGTCCTTAGGAGTAACAGCGATAGAGATTACTGGAGTTGGGAAGATCATTGGTTCCAGAGTACATTCGTGCTTAGGATCACACAGAGTGTGACCAGTCTGAACGTTCTTCATACCTACAACCGCGATGATGTCGCCAGCTTGTGCGCTGTCGATTTCGTTACGGTCGTTAGCGTGCATCTCAACCATACGGCCGATACGCTCAGTCTTACCGGTAGCAGAGTTCAGGATGGTGTCACCCTTCTTCAGCTTACCAGAGTAGATACGGATAAAGGTCAGGGCACCGAAACGGTCGTCCATGATCTTGAACGCCAGAGCGCGCAGTGGCTCGTCTACAGAAACAGTAGCAACTTCGCCAGTCTCTTCACCAGTTTCTGGATCAGTCAGAGGCTGTGGGTCAACTTCAGTTGGAGAAGGCAGGTAATCAACCACGCCGTCCAGAACCAGTTGCATACCTTTGTTCTTAAACGCAGAACCACAGAAAGTTGGGAAGAACAGCAGGTCACGGGTACCCTTACGGATACAACGCTTCAGTTCTTCGATAGATGGCTCGGTACCTTCTTCCAGGTACTCCATCAGCATATCTTCGTCAACTTCCAGAGCAGTTTCGATCAGCTTTTCACGGTATTCTGCAACCAGATCAACCATGTCAGCTGGAACTTCTTTAACTTCGAAGTTTTCTGGCAGACCTGAATCATCCCAAATGAAAGCTTGGTTGTTCAGAACGTCAACAACGCCCACGAACTCATCTTCACGACCGATTGGCAGAGTCATAACCAGTGGGTTAGCACCCAGAACACGCTTAACCTGAGCAACTACGCGGAAGAAGTCGGCACCCATACGGTCCAGCTTGTTCACGAAGATCAGACGAGCAACTTCAGACTCGTTAGCATAACGCCAGTTGGTTTCTGATTGTGGCTCAACACCGCCGCTACCACAGAACACACCGATACCACCGTCCAGAACTTTCAGAGAACGATAAACTTCAACGGTGAAGTCAACGTGTCCGGGGGTGTCAATAACGTTGAAGCGGTGATCCTTCCAGAAACAGGTAGTCGCCGCTGACTGAATGGTAATACCACGCTCAGCTTCCTGGTCCATGAAGTCCATGGTGGAGGCGCCATCGTGTACTTCACCCAGACGGTGGATTTTACCGGTGAGCTTGAGGATACGCTCGGTGGTCGTGGTTTTACCCGCGTCAACGTGAGCGAAAATACCAATATTTCTGTATTTTGATAAGTCGGTCATGATTCAACTTTTATGCTTAGTTTAGAAAGTAGACGGAGTATGCCACAAATCGCAGCAAACCACACATCAGATTTTGAGGCGCATATTGTAAATGCGAAACACTCTACAGCGCAAACCAAGCTTGCACTTTTTCACAACAAGATTGGGAGTTATTCCCGCTTTTTAGTAAAAAAGCACCGCACTTTAAGTTGTTAGCTGAAATTATCGATTGTTCTGCCGTTTACAGACAATCAACCTGATAATCCTGTCCGCAATTGCAATGCCCTAATAAAACAAGGAAAGGTACAACCGCTTTCATGCTAGGGATACGGCGTTTCATCGCCGCACACAGCCAGACGAGGTTAATACCCTCCCGCCGTCATGGCATTCCATATAAACTGCTTTGCCACGACATCTACTATGCAACTCCCCGCCTGTCGGCAAGGTGATCGGTTTATGAAATCTCTTTGGTCAACAGCTCATCAAACGCCGGGATCACCAGTACGTGGCTGCGCATCTTACTGAGAACCGCTTCAGCAGTGTTGCCAATAACATGTCCAAGGATCCCCTTGCGCTGACGGGCGCCAATCACGAAATACTGCGCCTTCAACCGGCACGACAGATCGTAAAGACAAAGCTCGGGATCGCCGGCGACCACATGAATTTGTTCATCGGGCAGATTCAGCGCCGCCAGCTCATCAGCAAATCGCTCCCTGGCCGCCGCAGCAACAGTGGCATTGTCCACTAAATCCAGGTCATTGATGACTACGTGCATACGGCTGACATAGGCCACATGCAGTTTACCGCCGGTTGCCTGAGCCAGTGCCCGTCCTCTGGCAACCGCAGCCTTGTTCAGCTTCTGTTTGACCGGAGAGTTACTGCCCAAATCCACAGCGACCAGCACATCCTTACCGGTTTGCTGCGGCTTGTCGCTGAGAAACAGCACCGGCACTTTGGTATGGCGGATCAGGTGCCAGTCGGTAGGCAAAAACCGGTCACTGGCATGGATAGCCTTCACGATTAGCTTGAAGCCCTGCTCATGAGCTGTCTTGCTGGCATGCTCGTAAAGGTGCTTGCACCACAGACTTTGCACCGGGATTTGTTCGGCGCCAAGATCTGCCAGCTTTTGTTCCACTGCCTTTTTGGCCTTTTTGACAATCGCGGCCTGAGTGACTGGCGTCACCACAGGAATATAGTGGTCAAAGTCGGGCAGATGCTCATAGCTGTAGGCGTAAATTTCCGGCGCCATTTGCAGCTGCAATGCCAATTTTACCCCCTGGGTGACGGCATCTGACTGACTGTCGGCTTTCTGCGCAATAATATAGACCTTGTCCATCACATTCCTCCTGAATGAATTCTGACCTTTCCGTGTGTCATTTTACTGACCAACAATTAATCCACGATTAATTTGTGAGCTTAGACAGAAACAGCTAGACAGGATTGTGATGGCGATCGCATATCAAGAGAGTTTCAGGCAACCCCTGAGGATAGATGTCCGAAGCGGAAGTTGCCCCGACCATGTTCTTTGACTTCATACATGGCAATATCCGCTGACTCCAGTATCTCTTCTAGAGTCCGGCCGTGCTGCGGATAAACTGCAATACCAATACTGGCGCCGATATCACACTCCAGTATGTCATTGACGATGATCGGACGCGCTAACCGGCTCAGTACCGTTTTCGCCAGCTTACGCAGACGGGCATTGTCTTTATCAACATTGCCAACACCGATAACGAATTCGTCGCCGCCCCAGCGGGACACCATCACATCCTCACCGAGACCATCGAGCCGCTCAGCCACCACTTTCAATACTGTGTCGCCAGCCTCATGACCATAGATATCATTAACCGGTTTGAAGCGATCCAGATCCACCAGCAGCAGCCCCATCAAGCCATTGCTCTGATCGGCCCGACGCATCATCTCCTTGAGAATTTGCTCCCCCGCCCGACGATTTTTCAGGTGAGTGAGCATGTCGTGCTCGGCTTCAAAGCGGATCATCCGCTCACGGTAGGTTCGTTCGGTCACGTCATACATCATTACTTCAAGGACAATCTCAGTTTCGTCCTCTGACACCTGCACTTTGGAAAACAGACAATGCACCCACTTGAGGATATCCGAGTCCACCGTGCGCAGCTGTAATTCCATCTCTACGTGATTGGCAAAAGGGTCGTCCCGGAATGCAATCAAAAATGCCGCCAATTCGGTTTGCTCTTCAAACCACTCAACCAGGGTATTGCGCGACTGCCGGCTTTGGCTGCCACTGAGTTGGATAAATGCTTCATTCACCTCAACCAGCACATTATTCGAATCCACCAGACAAATGCCTGCACTGGCCTTTTCAAAAATCAGCCTGAATTTACGCTCCAGCTGCTCAGTCTTTTCCCGCAACTCACGTTCCTGAGCGATGGACGCATTGAGATTACTGATCAGGGTGTTAATCCCGGTCACCAGGCTGCCAATTTCGTCCTTTTCATGGCCTTTGGGAATGCTCAGGATGGCATTGGTTCCCGGCCTGATTTGCTCAACCTTACCGGTCAGCATATTCAAGGGCGATGTCAGGGTCTTGTTGACCAGAATTGACACCAGCACTGCAATCGCCAAAGCCTGAATCGCCAGCACCCAGGCCTGACTGATCGCCCCGGATGTCGCTCTTTCATCGATCAGCGCCATGTTGGGCAGCAGTTGCAACCGCCCCAAAACCTCATCACCAAAAAATGGATGTCTGATATCAAACTCCAGGATGAATATTGATCCCTCATCAAATCCTTTACTGCCAACCCAGCTGCCTTTTTCCGATACCAACATGGCGCCAGCCACCAGATCGTTAACCTCCAGACCTTCAACAATCTCCTTGGCCAGCTCAGCATCCTGTACATACAGCGCCACTGAAGCCGTTTTCTCCACGGTCAGCGCCAGCTGTTTGATTTGCTCTCTGGCACTCTCGGTCCAGCGCTGTTTGGCATCCAGATAAAAATACAGGCTGGCGATCAGTGCCCCGACAAAGGCACCGATACCAATAGCAAATGCGACTTTGACGTAAAGCTTCTGATTAAGGACCAAATCTGTGCACCACCTTCATGGTATCTGTCAGCTCAGAGCTGCGCACAAAACTGATGGCAGATGGCGAGCTGCCAATCCGCTGGCTCAGAGCCTCAACAGAGGCTATTTCTTCCGGTTGCCTGACCCGTCCGGAAAACTGCAATCTGGCCCAATAGGCATTGACCTGTGCCAGACTGCGATTAACCAATGAACGATAAAAGGCCTCCTGAACCAGAGGATCACTGGCATTTTCATACACGACAACTGACTGACCATTGGGGAAGGTGCGATAGCGCCCCATAAATATGTCCACCAGCTGGCCATGAGTCAGGGTTTCGATATCACTGTCTGCATTAACCACCACCGACAGCGCCTCTTCCGCTTTAACCGGAAGCAGTATCACCCATAGCAGTAACAGCGTTGATAGTTTCTTCATGGCTAAAAGGTAAAGCTCAGGTTGATGGAAAACAGTTGCACTTGGTCATCATGAGACAAAGCATTGTCCCTAACCCACAAAGAACTGCCGGGTTGCATGATAGACACGTTATCCCACTGCACTTTGAGTGCGACATCCTGCGCAAAATCCCAGCGCAGCCCCAAACTCCACGATCGCTGCTCCAGCCGCGAGGCCATAAAGGTGTAGTTCACCCCCTGATACAACTGCTGTAACTCAAGTTGCGCCTGCTCAGGTAAAAAAGGAGAGATCTGTGGTGGTGGTACGTGAGGTACATCCTGCGTTTGGTGTACTCCGGCATAGACAGCGTAAAAAGTGAAGTCTTCGATTCGCCGTCCCACGCTCAGATAGCCGGAAACATAAGGCATCAACATGTCCCAGTTGGTATCTGTATATCCCAGCTCTGACTGGACCAGCCAATCGCCATTGTCGTACTGCACTCCCGCGGCATAGTAAACAGCATCACGGTTTTCAAAACGGATTTCACCCGCCAGACCGGCTGCCTCCGGCCACAACTGCGAAGGCACCTGCTCCAGTGCATAGATGAGTTCAGAAGATGGCTCGGACATGCCCGTGGTATCTGCCATGGCAACAGCGACGCGCCACAGCCACTCAGCAGACGACATACTCAAAGTGAGGGCGTATACCTGATTGAGTTTGATTGTAATGTCCTGATCGGCACCAGCCAGGTCTGCTTTGTTGGTGCCATAGGCCAGCTTGGCCTCAAGCAGATAATCACCGGCGTGGCGGCGGTAGGAAATATCGGCTCCGTCATACTTGGATATAGATGAAATCAGGCTATAGAACTCGGGCACAGGACGCGCCCATAGGTAAGCATAAGAAACATCCCGATACTCTGACAGCATATACAGATCCAGCCCCAGACGGCCAACACGAATGGCCCAGTTGTCGTCAGGACGGTATCGGATGAATCCCCATTCAACAGTATCACTAAGCTGGTGACTGACTCTGTCTTTGAGCACAACCTGGATCAGAGCATCAAACCTGTCGTTCAGTTGTGCATCCAGTTGCAGACCGAGCAAACTGTCTGCATTGGCACTCCAGCCCTGAGGTACGCCGTCCATCGTATAGTCACGATGAAACTTCAGATTCCGGCTATCGTTATGAATCACCCCAAGATTGCCAAACCCGCTGAAACCTACACCGGCATCAGCATTAACGTTGCCACTCCCGACTCCCCACAATAGGCACAAGCTCATAAGCAAGCTTCTGTTCACTGCATTCTCCTGAAATTTACCCTTTCAGCGCCCCGGGAAGCCAATCCAGTCGCTCCCGGAAAACCCCGGACAACCCGAAGCATTGCGGCTATTTAGTTAGTTGCTTGTTAAGCTTAGAAGCTTTCTGGCGAATGTGGTAAATGAAAGCAGGGGTATTTCAGTTGAATCAACCAGTGAGTCAGTCCAAGGCAGCAATAAATTTCAGGCATAAAAATACCCGCCATTTGGCGGGTATTTTTTCAAGCTTTAAATCAGGCTTCGACCGGAGAGACCACGAACAGCAGATCGCCCTGAGACACCTGTTGGCCATTGGAGTTCAGAATACGCTCAATGCGGTATTTCTTGTCCTCAGGATACAGTACGGCGTTCTTACGGTTAAAGCCAGCCAGCGTGACCTGGGAGAACATCTTCATCGCCTCGGTCAGTGCCAGTGTCTGGTCAACCGCCACAACATCCCCTTCTTTGACGAAGTCAGCTTCACCCGGCGCCGGAGAGGTATAGAAGATACCAGCGCCCTGCGCCAGCACTTTCAGCTCATCACTCTCACCAACACGCAGCGATGCTGTATCCACCGCCTGGGTCTCAGCAGCGGCATCCATTTCAGCGATCAGCTCAGGAATATCCAACTCAGCCATCAGGCGTGGCAGATAGTTGGTGTCATACACACCTTCATTGAAGGTGGTATCCCGCAGAATACGCTTGAGCAGCGGAATATTGGTGCTGATGCCTTTGATAACCACATTGTCCAGATAAGCCAGCATCTTGGCGATGGTGTCATCTCGGTTTTCACCTGTCATGATGATCTGGGCGATCAGACTGTCATAGTAAGGTGATACTTCTTTGCCTTCACCGGCAATAGAGATGATTTCCACGTCCGGATGTTCCGGCATCACATATTCAGTGATCAGACCCGGATTAGGCAGCAGTTGCAACACGTTGTCGCTGTCCAGTGCAGCTTTCTCGGCCGTCACACGCACTTCGATGGCATAACCTTTGTCCTGAGGCTCCAGCGCTTCGATTGAACGTCCGGCGGCAATATCAAACTGCGCCGATACGATATCGATACAGGAGGTCGCTTCAGTGACCGGATGCTCTACCTGCAAACGGGTATTCATCTCCATGAAATACACTTCGTTGGCATCCAGGTTGTAGATGAACTCCACAGTACCGGCACCCATATAGTCAACGGCATTACCCAGCGCACGGGTATATTCCAGCACCTGCTGTTTCAGCTCTTCAGGCAACATGGTGGAACCGGACTCTTCTATCACCTTCTGGTTGTTGCGCTGCACCGAGCAGTCACGCAGACCCAGCACCTTGGTGTTACCGAATTTGTCACGCAACAGCTGAACTTCAATATGACGCAGAGAAGTAACGTATTTCTCCAGATACAGATCGCCATTACCAAAAGCGGCAGCCGCTTCAGTCGAGGTTTTCATAAACAGTGGGATCATGTCTTCAGGACGCTTCACCACCTGAATCCCTTTACCACCACCGCCCTGTACGGCTTTAAGCAGCACGGGATAACCAATTTCATTGGCAACATTCACCGCCTGCTCGGCATTGCTCAGAATACCGTGAGAGCCGGGGACCACTGGCACCTTATTGGCCTGAGAAGTCTTAATGGCGTTTGACTTGTTACCCATGGTGGTCATGGAGTGCACACTCGGGCCGACAAAGTTAACACCATTGTTGGTACACAGCGCCGCAAATTGAGGGCTTTCAGACAGGAAACCAATACCAGGGTGCAACGCATCAACCTGCTCGTACTCAGCCACTTTCAGCACTGAGTAGGCGTTCAGATATGACTCATCAGAGGTGTTGCCACCCAGACACACGAGTTTGTCGCTGTCCTTGAGCATATCTGCAGGTACTGCGGTCATGTCAGGATCAGAGGCCACCAGCACCACATTGATATTATTGTCATGCGCCTTGCGGATAAGCTTCACTGCGGTACAGCCACGGGCGTGAACCAGCACCTTGTCGATGGGCTTCATCAGCGCACGGGGATCATCCTGTCTCAGCTCATCATCCTGCAACTGCTGCTCTGGTACCAGAGTCGACAGCGCACTGCCAATCACTTCGCTGATATCCTGGGTTGGCATTGGCATCAACGGATCGATGCTGGCCAGCTGACCATCCAGCGTTTCGCTGAATGGGTTATGTACCAGGCCATTCATGGCACCTGGCACTCTGGACAAATAGTTGGACAGCGTCGAAGTCGAAGGCAGATACGCAGGCACCACCATCTGACCGGCGAACGGCATGTTGGTGCCGGAGAAGTAGTAGGTCTGCACCAATGGATGAGTCACAAAAGACGCCTGGGCACCACCGGTACAGTCACCGAAACCAAACATCAATACAGGCAGTTCGTTGTCGCGCACAAAACGGGTGATACGGTCGTTCACCACGGCCATAGAGAACAGGGCGGCGGCACCTTCTTTGGTCTGCATACCACCTGAGCTGATGAAGCAAATCACCGGCAACTTACGCTTGGCACACTCAATCAACAGCGCAGAGAACTTCTCGGCACTGGCCATATCAAAAGCACCGGCCTGGAACGCGGTGTTGGATACAGCCACACCCACTTTGATCTTCTGACCGTTGCTGTTGAAGTCTGCCATACCGGTAATCAGACCACAGGGGCGGATACCTTTGTCCAGCGCATCTTCAATAGACAGACGGAAGCCTGGGAAATTCAGCTGATTGGCTGACATCTTGTCGGCTTCAATCTCTTCAAACTGAGTGAAGAACTTGGCAATGATATTTTCCCAGCTCATCTTGCCGGTCTTCTTCTCATCACGCAGAACCTTCTGGATCAACAGATCCTGATAACCCATGGTCAGACGGTTCCAGAAGTCCTTACGACGACCGATACGTACCGGGTTAATGGCACCGGTATATTGAGTTGAGTCATCTTCACTGTCGAAGTACTCAGGCAGCAGGCGTTCAAAGAAGTATGTCAGGATCACAAACAGCGAGTTGTTCAGCTGTGGGAAACCCACACTCTTCCACTGTTCAACACGCACCAACAGCTCGGCGCGGTTGGACTGGCCCATAAAATACTTCAGCCACTTGTAGAACTTGCTCTTGTCATTGGCCACATCCTGAGTGGACATTGCCTTATCGATAGACTTGTGCAGCAGGCTGTCAACAGACGCGCGGGACAGACTCTTGGTCATCATGGCTTCTTTGGCGATAGACGCCAGATTCACCACAACGTTGTCATACAGGGCGTTGAAAATCAGAATGTTGTAGCACTGCCAAATGAAGTCTTCACGCAGCTCTTCATTGACCACCACATCCAGCACTGTCATCTCATTCAGCTCTGGCCATGGCTTTTGGGTCACGTCAGTCGGCAGACTTTCCAGATACTGGATCAGCCCTTTGAAGTTGTTGGCAGCGTTGCTCTTCCAGCGGTGATACAAAGACCAGCCGATGTTGAACATCAACGCCTTGCGCGCCTTCTTGTAGTTCTCTTTCGGCTCACCCAGGATCAGTCGGGTCAGCATATTACGTTCGGTGCTGACTTCATCCCGCTTGGCGATGAAATTGCCCCACAGCTTGTTCAGCTCATCGTCGTAAACCAGCTTGTCCGGGCTTGCCAACCAGGTTTGGAACACTCTGTCCTGTTCCTGTTGAATTCGGGCCTTCAGGTCACCTTCAGGCACACTCACCCGTGACAGGCGGCCGTACTGCTCTGTCGAAATAGAGTGAATACGGCTGCGCAGCGTCAGGTAACGCAGGTAGCGGTAAGCACTGCCGAACAGGTTCAGGTGCATGGTTGGGCTATTGGCGACTGCCAGTTCAGCGTGATGCTCCAGCGACTTCAGGCTGGAAGAGGGATTCAGGAAGCGCTCCAGAGATCTGTCATAGTGTTCACGCAGATCCTTGGACTCCTTCACGAATTTCACAGCAGCACGCTCAACCGCCTCGATAGAGGAAATAATGGCACGGCGCAGGTTGTGTTGACGCTCATCGCGGTCAGAAGGAGAAAAATCGATAATGCCGTCAATGCAACCGGCGGTATATAGCTCTTCCGGGGATACGCCCACAGACTTGGCGCACTCCTGCCAGGACAGGTTGTACTTGCGAGCAATGCTCTGCAAACCCTGTGGCTGGATGGTGTTAAAAATACCGTCACGCAGCGACAGCAGAATGTTGGCAGCCGCCAGCGGGATAGCACCACCTGAGTATCCGGCGCCAACTACAATACCGACTGTAGGTACGTCTACGTTGGCACTTTCAGCGATAGCCTTGGAAATTGAGTGAGCCTGATTGTGACTGTTGGCCACTTCACCGGCATCGGCTCCGGGTGTATCAATCAGGAACACGATAGGCATGGACAGCTCGGCAAACAGGCGAATGGCCTGACAACAGGCCATATGATGCTCAGGCATCCAGGCACCATTGGCGGTACTGCGCTCCTGGGCGATAAAGCCCACGCGACGGGTGCGTGAGCCGAAGTTCAGTTCAATTTCAGCGCTGTAAAATGGGCCGTTATGGGTTTCACGGATCAGCTTGCCTTTCAAATCGGCAATAATGCGCTTGGCACCTGGACGGTTTTTATCCAGAGTTGGCTGGATCACCTTGGCCACATAGCCATCAACATCCAGATTCGCCAAATCTTTGAGGTTGGCCTGAATGGCGTCGTCATCCAACAGACCATGGATCTCGTCTGATAAACTCTTTTTGCTGTGTTCCGGAAACAGAGAAAAATCTTTTGCCAGATGTTCAGCTTGTAGAAAAAGCGGATCGGCAGTTACTGCTTGAGTCATGTTAGCGGGCTTATTTTTGCTGGTCATCTAAAGATCCTCTGCTTAGCCTCTGAAATTTTTAGCCAATAAATATAACTTTGTTATTAAGTCGAATACCATTAAACTGCCTTGGACGCTTTGTTCCATATTTGAGACAGTGAGTAAAACATGCCAGATCTGAACGGTATGATGCTGTTCGCAGCCGTGGTCAGGGCCAAAGGCTTCTCTCAGGCAGCGCGGGAAACCGGCCTGCCCAAATCCACCATCAGCCGTAAAGTCGCCCAACTGGAAGAGCAGCTTGGGGTCCGTTTATTACAACGAAATACCCGCCACCTGAGCCTGACTCAAGTAGGTGCTCTGTTCTTCCAGCACTGCGAAACCATCTGCCACGAAGTGGAAGCTGCCAAGGCGACCATAGAAAACACCCACAACGATGTATCGGGTTCTCTTAGGGTGGCGGTTCCTGTGTCTTTCAGTCAGGAAACTATCGCCAGCCTGTGCAGCGGATTCATGCGACTTTACCCAAATATCCAGCTGGATGTTCAATTTACCGACAATGACGTCGGTTTGGTGGGGGAAGGATACGACATTGCAATCAAATATGGACCCCTTCAGTCATCCGACCTCGTTGCCCGGCTGTTATTTGAGCGCCAGCCAATACTGGTCGCAAGCCCGGGATACCTGAAGAGTAAGGGCACACCGGCCACCCCAAAAGATCTGGCCGGACATCAGGGAATTTTGCTGGGAACCTCCCGCAGTGCGCCGATTTGGCCGCTGGGCAAAGGGAATCGCAAAACCATGGTCAACTTTCAGCGCAAGGTGCGGGTCAACAGTGCGGTAATGGTTAAGCAGCTGGCAATGGATGACTTCGGCATTGCCATGCTGTCGTCGTCCAGCTGTAAAAATGAAATCGCCCGCGGCAGTCTGGTACCCATACTGCAGGAATGGCCCATCGAACCTTTCAAGGTATACGGGGTCTATTCAAGCCGTCGCCAACTGGCTACCAATATCACGGTATTTCTGGACTTTTTTACCAAACGTTTCAACAGTCAGGAAGCCGCGCAGGCGTTGATGTTCTGAAGCGGTACCGGCGCAACACCGGTACAATGAAAAAAGGCGGCCCGGGCGGACCGCCATCGCTTCCGGGAAGGGATGGAAGCGACAAACCCACAGACTTCAAGAAGCCGCCAACATCGGGCATATGCCAGTTGCTGGCAACGAAAACCTCTTCGGCCAAAACCATCAGAACCGATAGGGAAAGCGCAGGCTGACCTGATAATCCGGGGTATCTTCGGTCAATCCGGCACCTATGGTGGTCACCATAGAGAGGGAGTCGGTCAACGCCAGTGTAGCCCCCAATCCCAGAGTGGCAGTATTGGTGTCCGAGCGGGGAATTTTCTCCCACATCCCTCCTTCAACCCGTTGTCGGGTTTTGCTGAAAAAGCGCTGGTTGAAACTCATCCCCAGGCTCATTTTCTCCGATACCGCGAACGCCAGACCAACGCTGTAATCTATGTAATCCCCCAAATCTATCTCCCCGGGAACGACGCTGGATTGTCCGGTAATGTCGTCAAATTTCTGCGGCAAATTAACGCCATAGTTAAGATTGAAAAACACAATCGCCGGATCATAAGTTTTGGCCAGGCTGAAGCCCGTCGAGATCCCCCATACACCGTTTCCCGACGCCATTTCACTGGGATAGGTCAGGTTGCCTGACTCAGAGGTCAGCAGCGGAATGCCATAGGGATCTTTACCCGTAGGCGCTTTGACCCTGACATTCCATACCCAATCGGGCGCATCCTGAGTTTCCGCCATGATGCGGTAGTAAAGACCTGCACTGATATCCCCCAACAGCGTGTCCTGAACCCGCGCGACCTCATAGCGTTGACTCGAGTTTCCCTCCCCTACCGAATCAAACTGGTTTTCCCGGTAGATAAAGGGCAGCGACAAATCAATCTGCCAGTTTTCATTGAAACTGTAGCGACTGGTCAAATCCAGCTGCACATTGGACGTACGGATCCGATCAAGATTCAGGTTTCCCAGAAAAATCGCATCCAACGCCAAAAAACCCCTCAATATTAAGTCCTTGCGACTGAAATAGCTGTAACTCAACGAAGGCTCAATGCTGAACTTACGGCTGAAAACCGTATGGGTTTCCTGCAGCACATCCTCAGTACTGCGGCCGCGATCCGGTGCCTTTTTGGTATCTTCCCCCCCTTCTGTCTGCGACTGTGTAGCCGCCGTTGCAACCGGCTGCTCAACCCGGGTACCGGATGGGATCTTTGGCCTGGCAATCCCTTCCTGACCGACCGTTGGCGGAGCAGTTTTACCACCGCTGACCTGATGCAACACCTGCTCACTGTTTAGCACCCGCTGCGCCATGTTATTCAATGCCTGTTGCTGCTGTTGCAGCTGCTGGTTCATCATCAACAACTGGCGCTTAAGACGGATGATCTCCTGTTTGAGAGCTTCCTCCTGCTGCGCCGTTACCTGCGCCGGGTCAAGCGCATCTGCAGCGAATAATGGCGTTGGCAATCCAAGAGACAGGGCGATAAGCCCAGGCAAGATTGCTTTGTTCATAGGAGTACCCCGCAATATAAAGGTCATCCGGATAACTGCCTGCCCGGACCCGGAATGACAGGATGACGCAGACGCCATCAGGGCCTGCGATGCGATACCCGGTTGCGAAGTGCAATCATTCTCCCCGCAACAAGGCACTATTGGTGTCAGTAATTCAGTCCAAGCAGTTGCTGCGCCAGAACGGCACCAGACAAACTGCCGACGTCAATGCCTGCATATCTGAGCTGCGTCAGGTTGCTTATCCCAAGCCCTGAGCCCTGCAGGTCAATCGTTTGTAATAGCTGTCCGGACCCGCTGGTATTGACCAGCCCCTGCACCGAAACCGCTCCGGGCAAGGTAATTTGCATCCCTAGTTGCCCGGGTTGAGTGGAATAAATGACCTCACCATTGCTGCTTACCCACTGCTGACCAACGGCTACTTCCACGCCCTGTGGCAAGGCGGCGAGCTGCCCCGCAGCCAGATTCAGGTCATTCAGTCCCTGGTTGGCGTTGCCACCTATCTGAATGCGCTGTTGCAGACCGGCGCTTTGCCCCAGAGTATTTAAATCCATACTCTGATCAGTGGCCGTGACAGCCTCGGCGACAGTCACCTGCACCAATCCTGCGGAGTGAATCTCCAGTTGCATATTGGCCTGACCAATCTGGCCATCGGCCTGCAGATAGCGGGTTTGCATCAGCAGGCCAAAGTAATAATCCTGACCGCTGACGGTATATTTGCCGCGAATGCTGCCAAGCTGCTGCTCTGACAGCTCGTTAAGCCGGGCCAGAACATTGCCTGCCAGTAAGGTCCCTGACAACAGCACCACTTTTATGACGTTCGTTTGCATACTCCCTCCTGCAACCGCCGTTTGTCACAGCATGTCGGAATAGTAAAAGCCAAACTCCATCAACTCGGCATCCGACATGGGTGAAACAGGCTCCAGCGCCCGGTAACTCAGCCGCTCACGCGGGCTGAGCAGTATTGTGTCTTTGTCGTACTGTCGCCCTATCACGACAAACACTACCTGATTCCATTTGCTCTCAAATTCATCCAACGGAATGATGCGGTTTCCCAGCGCCGGATCCCCCAGATATGCCATCCCCCGCTCGATACGTCTGAGCACCACAAAGTGGTTGTAGCCGTTATCATTGAGCAGGACGATAGCCGGGATTTTCAGTTGCATCAGTTCATCCATTCCCACCTGATAGCCCCGTCCCCTGAGACTGACGGTCTGCAGATAGCGCTTCATATCCAGCAACGAAAATCCCTTCTGCGCAACCTGCTGCATATCCGCCTTTTCCAGCATGCCGTTCATCACATCAAACTCCTGCAGTTTGGGCATGGCATAGGCAAATTTCAGAATGGTAGCCAGACTGGCCGCACCACAGGAAAAATCGGTCTGCTGCGCGACCAAATGCTCGAATCTGCGCTCTCGAATACTCTGCACGGGCTTTTGATAGTGACCAACATTGGGGATTAACCCTGTCAGCACCGCATCAACGGCTTCTGCCGCGCCAGCCCCCAGGAGTGGAACCAGAAACAAAGCTGTCCGGATAAATGATTGATTCATGATGCAAAGAGGGGGGAGCAAGCTCCCCCACACCCTTTACTCGTTGCCAGGGCTGCCACCGCCGCCATTGATAGCGGTCAGAGACAGGTTATTGGCCTGGAGGTTGCCGGTGCCAGAGGCGATGTTCACGCCAATGTTACCGGTTGCGCCGCTAAAGGCATTGCCGCTGACCCGGGCGGTATTGGTACTGCGCTGTTTAACCTGTTGAATAATCATCGGTAGGTTACCGGTCACAGTGCCAGCCAGAGTCAATTCACCGGCTTCGTGGAAGGTCATGTTTTCATCTGCAACACCGTCTGGACTGTCAGCATCAGGTAGACCACCAGACTCGGTGTCCTGATTGAAATCAATGTGTCCCCACAGGGTTTCATCGCCACTGCGGTGAATACCGTCAGGGTCCTGCCAGATTTCCGGGTAGTACTGAGAGGTCATCTCAGAATCACCGCTGTAAGTACCAGTTGCATCCAGCGCCAGAGAAACCTGAACCTGCGCATAGGTATCTTCCACCACCCCCTGATTCATCACCATATTGCCGCCGGTAGCCTGGTTGTTGGAGACAGAAGCCTCACCCAGACGACCGTTGTACACAGATGCCGCCAAATTGTTGGCCTGCGCGTTATTGTTACCTGATGCAACGTTAACGCCGATATTACCGCTGGCACCGGCGAAGGAATCATTACCAACAAAGGCGCTGTTGGTACTGCCATGATTGGTGGTGTAATTGGACATGCTGAGCTGATCACTGAAGATTTCTGCATCTCCGGAACCAAATGCAAATTCAGCATCGATAGCAGCCAGTGCCGCAGAGTTTGCCTGGGCGTTGTTGTCGCCTGCGGCAACGTTCACCCCTATGTTACCGGCTGCATTCTGGAATGCGGTATCCGAAATACCGGCACTGTTGTTGTGATAGTAATTGGATGCCTGGTTATAAACAGAACCCTGTTTATTTTCTACAACAGCCATACCCAAACCATCTGCGGTAATAGTACCTTCGATGGTGACCTCTCCTGTGTACTTCAGATCCTTCTCAACATTTACCTTTTTGGTGAGAGTGACATCACTGCCTGAACCATCTTCGGCCATTGCCGGTACACTGATAATTGCAGCGATAATCATTGCTAAAGGTAGTTTGTTCATCTTCCATTCCTCCATTTGGATTGAAGAAAAGCCTTGAATGGCCCTTCCCGCTGTTCAATTCCCGCCTGACAGCTGTAACGAGAATTGGTTTACGGCAACGTTGCTGTTACCGGAAATCTGATTGAGCTGAATAACCCCCTGCGCCTGACTCAAACTGTCGGCAGCAATCAGAGTCTGACCTGCGGGCGCATCAGCAATCATTCCGGGCGTCATCGCGCTAACCAGTGTGAGATCCCTATCCTCCAGTGCCGTTGGCAGCGATGAAATCGCGCCAGCATTAATCTGCAGGTTTTGGTTACCGCTGACCTGATTCACACTCAGCATCCCGGTGAATCCGGCAAATGCCATGGATTCAATACTGCTGATGGCTTCTCCATCACCAGCCTGCCAATCATCAGCCATCAACAGATTGCTTTGTCTGACGCTGGCCTCTTGGCCAATGGCATGATTGTTGGCTTGTTGATTGAAGTTGCCGGCGGCCATATTTACCGCCGCCCGTCCGCTGGCGCCCTGAAACGCCTGATTGCCTATCACGCTGACATCCTGAGCCGACACAAACGCCGAAGTGATGATCAACAGAGCCCAAAGGGTGCTCTTGCCTGTTCCTTTCACATCTCCTCCCATGTCATCCGGACAATCCGTCAATCACATCGCAAGCCCGATGCCAATGTTGATTAAGCTTATTTATCAATACTTTGTGAATTAATGCGCAGGAATGGCGTCTCATTTTTAAGACTGAACAATAGCTAACTGATTGAATTAATTGACGAGTCTAAGATTGAAAGACGTTCTCGAAGTTAAGACAGGATGACGCTGGCGGGTCATAAGAAGAGCGTGCAGCGCTTTCGGGATAGTGCTGCCAAAATCCAATCCCATTCAGCACAGCCAAGTACAAAAAGCCGGGCAAATGGAGATGAGGGAATTAATGTCAACTGTTGGTCTGACTATTGTCTGCTGAATGCCAGGCTATAAGCAGCAATACAGCATCAACAGTGAACGCCAGACCCAAATAGAAAGGCCGCACAAAGGCGGCCAGATAGAAGCTTGTGCAACCAGCTCAGTGAATTAAAAACGCTGACAACATATTGTTCCAAAAACAACCAGAGACAGTCAGGCAAACAGTAAGTCGCACATCTGCTGCCTGGAATATCCATGCGCCGACGCAAGCCTTGCAGCAAATCCGCTGTTCATCAGACAAACCGTCAGCTAAACCATCACTCAGCCACTGAGCAGTGGCCTGCATGAACCAGAGTGCTATTGACCGGCAGGGTTGCGGTTATCACACCGCGATACCGTGTTTTTCCAATAATCGGTACAAAGTGGCCCGGGATACCTTCAACTGAATCGCTGCCGACTCTACCTGACCATCACACTGCCGCAGCGCAGAAGCCAGCGCCTGCCTCTCGGCTTCATCCCGGAAGGCTTTAAGCGAACGCACGACCGGTGACTGGATGGCACTTCGCAGCTCCAAATCTCCCGGTGAAATTTCCTGCCCATCACAAAGCACCACGGCGCGACGACTGCGATTCAACAGCTCCCTGACATTACCAGGCCAGTCATGGGCCAGTAACGCCGCTTCAGCCTCAGGCGACAGTACTTTCGGTGCCAGCCCAAACTCAGCGGCAAACTGCTCAATAAAGTCGATAGCTAAAGGAATGATGTCATTCTGACGCTGGCGCAGAGGGGGCACATACAGGGTGACGCCATCGAGGCGATAAAACAGATCAAGCCGGAAACAGCCCTCATCAATGGCCTTCTCCAAATTGATATGAGTGGCTGCCAGTACCCTGACATCGGCCGTGTGACTGCGCTGGCCGCCAACGACATCGAACTTGCCCTCCTGCAGAAATCTCAGCAGGTTAACCTGTTGATCCAATGGAAGATCACCTATTTCATCCAGAAACAGCGTTCCACCATCAGCCTGCTGAATTTTGCCCAGGTGTGCATTAACCGCTCCGGTAAATGCGCCTTTTTCGTGGCCAAACAACTCAGACTGCACAAGACCTGAGGCTATCGCGCCACAGTTAACCGCAACAAATGGACCTGCAGCCCGATCCGACAAACCATGGATCTGACGGGCCACCAGCTCCTTACCCACGCCACTTTCACCGCGGATCAGTACCGGAATATTGGTGGGGGCAATCTTGGATAATTGTGTATGCAGCTGACTCATCAGACAAAATGCCGCACCGGCCGGACGCCGCTTTTGCCCCTGCGCCAGCACCTGGCGCAATCGACTGAGTCCCATTAGATGACCAAGAACCACCAGCAGGCGCTCCTGCTGTAAAGGGGCGGTGTGAAAATCTGCCGCATACAGAGAAATGAGCCGGGCAAGCTGTGGCTCCTGCAATGCCTCGCTATCAGCCAACATCAGCAACAACATCTTTTTATCCAGCTGTTTGGCAAGCGGCATGGCCCACCCGCCATCAAAACACTGGCGTAAGTCCATGATACAGATGCTGGCTTTCATGCATTCAGGAGTCAGTTCGGCGAGATCACCAATCCTGAGTTGGTAACCCCGATCGCGCAACAGTGCAATCAGGCTCTGATCGGCATACTGACCTATATAGAGCAACGAAGAGTTCATGGCGATGAATCCTGCTATCTTATTCCCTGAGTCTTTGCGCCGCCCCGGTGGGGTGGCGAACTTGAGGTAGGTATCTCCTACCCATCCATGGTGCATTCAGTGTAATAATTTACACTCTGCTTTTTTGATAGTGTCTTCAGCCACAATAGAAAGGACATCCAGAATAGACCTTCAGTAAAGCAAACACCAGCTATATAGCAAAACAGTTTTGAGTTGTTATTTTTAATAATCCTGAGCTATGAACTGAGTACAGGACTGTTTGTTATCCCATCTCTCTGGTGCATACTGTTCATTTGACAGACAATTTTACTGACGTTTGCGCTAAACCAAACGAGGGACTTCTATGCTCACCAGGTTATGGATAACGTTACCGCTGACACTCTCCACCTTACTTTGTCTTCATCCGGTACAGGCTAATCAGGTTGAGGAATCCCGGTTGCCGGCAGCCCGGGAGGCAATGCCTCAGGTCATTGAACGCTATCAGGGGATCACCGGTAAACTGTTGCCAACTCTTGCCCAGACAAACAATGAACTGGTGTTGACCCGGGACGTTGCCCAGCTGGGCACCCGCTTATGGCAACAAGCGGTGACTGATGTGCAATCTGGCAATCCCGATGACCGCTCACTCTACTGGAGCCGTCTGCAGCTGCGCCAAACCCTGAATGATGCTCCGGCCGGCATTAAACTGGTCGATTGGCAACGCAAGGTACTGCTCAACGCAGTGGAAAAAAGCTCCCGAGGCATGAGCGATATTCACTTCGATGACGATGCCCGGTTACGTATCCTGGTCACAGGTTTTGACCCTTTCTTCCTCGATCGGAATATTGCCCAGAGCAACCCTTCCGGTCTGGTGGCATTGAGCCTGGATGGCAAAAAGTTTGAAGTCGGCGGGAAAACAGCGCAAATCGAAACGGTAATGATCCCGGTGCGCTTCACCGACTTTGACGAAGGGCTTATCGAGTCACTGCTAACTCCGATATATCGTGACAGGCAGGTTGATTTGGTAGTGACAGTCAGTATGGGACGGGATCAGTTTGATCTGGAGCGCTTTGTCGGTCGCAATCGCAGCGCCGCGGCGCCGGACAACCGCAATGTGCTGACCGGCGCAGATAAAGCCCATCCCAGGCCGCCCCTGTTTCAGGGCAAGGTATTAAATGGCCCTGAGTTTATTGAGTTCTCGCTGCCTGCCCAGGCCATGACTCAGGTACAGGGACGCTGGCCCGTTAATGATCACCATACGGTGACCACCAGCCAGAAAGGGGAATTCAGCCCCCTGTCCATCGGCGAGCTGCAGCAGGCTACGTCCGTAGAGGGCGGAGGCGGCGGTTACTTATCCAACGAAATCTCATATCGTGCCTTGCGATTGCAGGTGTTGATGAACAGCCCGATTGCCACTGGCCATATCCACACTCCCAGAGTCCAGGGATATGAGCCTAAAATGGAGCAGGAGATAGTTGAACAAACCCTGCAATTATTGCAGGCCGCGGCCGCAGCACTCTGATGTCAATCCTGTTTACAGAGCCAACGAGAATTGGTTTCCAGTTAAGTCGGTCCAGGTTGAGTCAGCAGACGGGCAATCTGGGAACGCTGACTCACTGAAGCGCCACAGCGGAAATACGGGTATTATGAGCTTATCCGTATTTCTGCCAGTCAAACCATGTTACAACGCCTGAAAGCCGCTTTATCCCCCTCATCCCCAGCTATCCCGGCAGTGACAGATCCGCTGCAACGCAAGGTTATTGAGCGTTGCCAGGCCTGTTATCAGGATGCCGAGCACCTGCTCAAGCGCCGCTTTCCCCGCCCGGAAATCAGCTTTAAGCTCAGGGGCAAAAGCGCTGGTACCGCTCATTTGCAGCAAAATCGGCTGAGGTTCAATCCGGTGCTGCTGGCAGAAAATCCAGAGGCCTTTCTCTGCGAAGTAGTGCCCCATGAAGTCGCCCATCTGCTGTGTTTTCAACTCTATGGCACAGGCAAACACATCAAGCCCCATGGCCAGCAATGGCAGGCGATCATGCGTCAGGTATTCAATCTGGCTCCCCGTGCCAGCCACAATTTTGATATCAGCTCGGTGAAAGGCCAGACCTTCACTTACCAGTGTCAGTGTGGCCCGGTGGAACTGACAGTAAGACGCCACAACAAGGTACAGCGGGGAGAAAGCCGTTATCTTTGCCGCCAATGTCGCCAGCTGCTGAGCCGACGCACCGACTGAGTCTTGCCAGCCTTCCGGGCAATCCTTAAACTGCTGCCAGGCTCCGCCAGAGAGCCAGCCAGTCATTTAGGGAATCATTTTGAAATCAATTATGTTAAGGCCAGCTATACTGCTGTCTGGCCTGTTGTACTGCATTGCCGCGCAGGCTTCCCCAAGTCATCCGGAAAACTTTGCCCAGGCCAAAAAAATGGCCACTGCCATCTACGCGGCACAGGGCGACATCAAGACTTTCTATTGTGGCTGCGACATCAACACCGCCGGCAAAAAATGGCAACCTGAGCTGAACAGCTGCGGCTATCAGGTTCGTAAACAGGTGAATCGGGCCAACCGTATCGAGTGGGAACACATAGTGCCCGCCTGGGAATTCGGCCATCAATTGCAATGCTGGCAGGAGGGCGGCCGCGCCAACTGCGGCAAACAGGATGCCGGTTTCAAACGGATGGAAGCGGATTTGCACAATCTGGTGCCGGCCATCGGCGAAGTGAATGGCGATCGCAGCAATTATCGCTTCAGTCAGTGGAATGCCGACACAGGACAATATGGTCAGTGTCAGATGGTGGTGGATTTCAAAGGCCGCAAAGCCGAACCACCGGCACGCGCCCGCGGTGCCATCGCCCGGACTTATTTTTATATGCAGCAGACTTACGGCCTGAAAATTGCCGCCAATCAGCAAAAATTATTCAGTGCCTGGGATAAAACTTATCCGGTAGATCCCGTAGAATGTCAGCGGGATGCTGAAATCGCCCGGGTTCAGGGCAATCATAATCCATTTGTTAAATCCCAGTGTGATGCCCGCAATGACGGCACTCGCCTGGCTGAATGAGGTAGTCAGTTTCATGAGAGTTCCACGTATTTATCAGCCCATTGCCCTGTCAGCTCAGGCGCAGGTATCGCTGGATGAAGATGGAGCCGCCCATGTTGGCCGGGTATTGAGAATGGGCGTTGGTGAGCAGATCTGTCTGTTCAACGGCGATGGCAACAATTATCTGGCGGAAATTATCGCCGCCGGCAAGAAATCCGTGGATGTGCAGGTCCTCTCCTGCGAGGCCAATGCCAGTGAATCACCGCTGAATTTGCATCTTGGTCAGGTGATCAGCCGCGGTGATCGCATGGATTTCACCATTCAAAAATCGGTGGAACTGGGCGTCAACACCATCACTCCGCTGTTTTCCGAGCGCTGCGGGGTCAAGCTCAATGGCGAACGTCTGGACAAAAAAATCCAGCAATGGCAAAAAATTGCCATCAGCGCCTGTGAGCAGAGTGGTCGCAGTGTGGTGCCGGTTATTCGCCCAGCAATGGAGCTCAGAGACTGGTGCGCTGAGCAAACCGCTGCGCTGAAGCTCAATCTGCATCCCAGAGCGGCATTCGGCATCGGCGGCCTGCCCAGAGACAATCAGCGGATCCGCCTGCTGATCGGTCCTGAAGGTGGCCTGTCGGCAGACGAAATCGGCATGACAGAAACCTATCATTTTACCGATGTGCTGCTCGGCCCGCGGGTGCTACGTACCGAAACCGCCTCCCTGACCGCCATCAGCGCACTGCAACTGCATTTGGGGGATTTGGGTTAACCCATCCCCGTTGCCGGCAACCCGGCCAGCTATTAAGGAATTTCATCAATGATTAAACTCGGCATAGTGATGGACCCTATCAGTTCCATCAACATCAAGAAGGACTCCAGCTTTGCCATGTTGCTGGCCGCCCAATCCCGTGGCTACCAGTTGTATTACATGGAAATGAAAGATCTGGCGCTGGTTGACGGCGAGGCCATCGCCTCCATGCACCCGCTGAGCGTGCAGCAGGATGCCGGCAACTGGTACCAACTGGGCGAAGTGCAGGAACGCCCATTGGCAGAACTGGATGTGATTTTGATGCGCAAGGACCCACCATTCGACATCGAATATATCTACGCCACCTACATGCTGGAGCGGGCGGAAGAAAAAGGCACCTTGATCGTCAATAAGCCCCAGAGCCTGAGGGATGCCAACGAGAAGTTGTTTACCGCCTGGTTCGCCCAGTTTACCCCGAAAACCTTGGTGACCCGCGATGCCAAGCGTATCCGCGCGTTTCATGCGCAGGAGAAGGACATCATTATCAAGCCGCTGGATGGCATGGGCGGCAGCTCCATTTTCAGGGTGAAAGAGCAGGATCCCAATCTGGGGGTGATTATTGAAACCCTGACCCAGCACGGCAGTCAGTATGCCATGGTGCAAAAGTTCATTCCCGAGATCACTCAGGGTGACAAGCGCATTCTGGTGGTGGACGGTGAGCCGGTGCCATACTGTCTGGCGCGCATTCCACAAAAAGGTGAAACCCGCGGCAATCTGGCCGCCGGTGGCAGCGGTGAACCTCGCCCACTGAGTGAGTCAGACTGGGCTATCGCCAGAGCCATTGGTCCTGAGCTGAAAAAGCGCGGCTTGATTTTTGTCGGTCTGGATGTGATTGGCGATAAACTCACCGAAATCAATGTCACCAGCCCTACCTGCATCCGGGAAATTGAAGCCGCCTTTGAGGTGGATATTACCGGTATGCTGATGGACGCCATCGAACAGCGAATTCGTTCTTAACTCAACCTCATACAGGGAAAGTGATTATGTTTTTCTCCCCTCGAGCAGGACAGCTTGCCGGATTGCTGGCACTGCTTCTCAGTACCACACAACTGCAGGCGGAAGGTCTACCACAGGTGCCCAGCACGCCGAAAAACCTCATCATTATGGTGGGGGATGGCATGGGGCCTGCGTATACCAGCGCTTATCGCCTGTATATGGATGATCCGGCCACCGAAGAGGTGGAGGAAACTGTATTCAACCGCCTGTTGGTCGGCAATGCCAGCACCTTCCCCGCCCGGGAAAGTGGCTATGTCACCGACTCGGCAGCAGCTGCCACAGCCCTGTCCTGCGGTATCAAAACCTACAACGGCGCCATAGGTGTCGACAGCCAGAAACAACCGGTGCCCACTCTGCTCGAGCGGGCTAAACAGGCAGGCCTGTCTACCGGGGTTGCAGTGACCTCTCAGGTAAACCACGCCACTCCTGCGGCGTTCCTGAGTCACAGTGAAAGCCGCCAGAGCTATGATGAGCTGGCGCAAAGCTACCTGGCAACCGATGCCGAAGTCATTCTCGGTGGTGGACAGAAATATTTCCCTGAATCACTCAGAGATAAATTCCGCGCCAAGGGCTATCAGGTGCTGACGCAAATGGACGCCCTTGAGCAGGTCAACAAGCCTGATGTACTGGGACTGTTTGCCGATATTCACCTGCCCTGGGTACAGGATGAGCCGGAAGCAGACAGACTCGCCACCCTGACCAGAAAGTCACTGGAACTGCTGTCTCAGAATAACAAAGGTTTCGTCCTGTTGGTTGAAGGCAGCATGATCGACTGGGCCGGCCACGGAAACGACATCGGCGCCGCCATGGGAGAAATGCACGGTTTTGCCAATGCGGTGGAAGTCGCTGAACAGTTCGTTCGTCAGCATCCGGACACTTTGTTGGTTGTCACGGCCGATCACTCTACCGGTGGACTGACCATAGGTGCCAACAGTGAGTATCGCTGGAATCCAGAGGCTATCCGCGGTATGACAGCGACAGCCGAGAGCATTGCCAAACAGGCAATCGCTACCGACCAATGGCAGCAGGCGGTAACAACCGGTCTGGGCTTTACGCCTTCCCAGCAGGAATGGCTGCAACTGGATCAGGCCAGAATGCAGGGCCAGGATGCCATGACCAAGGCACTGCGAACCACAGTAAACAGTCACTCCAATACCGGCTGGACCACTGGTGGTCACACCGGCGTTGATGTTCAGGTATTTGCAGCAGGCGCAGGTTCAGGACTGTTCCGTGGACATCAGGACAACACTGACATAGCCAACAAACTGGCCAGTTTGCTGCCATCCCCAACACCAGCCAAGGTGCAGTAACCTGACAGTAAATGCCTGAGCATAAAAAACAGCGCCTGATGGCGCTGTTTTTACTTGCCGCAACGGCTCACACTCCGGCTTCGCTCACACTCCAGATGGTGACAGTCCAGGCTGATTCACCGCATTGTACATAACCACAGTAACTTTCCCGATAAGGCTCGTTTGGCAAAGCTCAACCGCAAAACTTAAGTAGTCGCGGGGCGATTACCCCAGCTTGCCCATCTGCAGATAGTTTTCCGCTTTGGGCCAGATATGATGTGTACTGCCAGCAGTCAGAATACGCTGCAACTGATCTTCTCCAATGGGGCGGGAATACAGGTAGCCCTGCGCTAACTCGCAACCTGCGGCGCGCATAAACTCCTCCTGGGCATCGGTTTCTATACCTTCGGCCACCACGGTTCGCCCAAGATTGTGGGCCAGTTCGATAACAGTGGTCACTATGTGTGTATCCACGCCATTATCCAGCACGCCACGGGTAAAGCAGCGGTCGATTTTGAGCACATCAAAAGGCAGCTGTTTCAGATAACTGAGTGAGGAATAACCGGTTCCGAAATCATCGATGGCAATGCGGATGCCCAGTTCCTTGAGATCCCGCATCACCTTCATGGCCAAATCCACCTGCTCAATCACGCTCTCCTCTGTCACTTCCAGCAACAGAGTGTCAGGCTTTACCGGATAAAGCGCCAGCAGTTCGGTAACCGTCTCTTTCAAACCATCGGCCAGGTAATGACGGGCAGACAGGTTCAGCGCCAGGTACAGTTTCTCGCCATAGTTGCGCTGTAACCGGCTCAGCATACGAACCCCTTCCCTGAGTACATAGTTGCCCACTTCAATAATGGCATCTGAGTGCTCAATATCCGGAATGAAGTCACCGGGCATAATCAGCCCCCGCTCGGGGTGAAACCAACGGATCAGCGCCTCAAATCCTTTGAGGGAGCCGTCATCCAGCGACACTATTGGCTGCAGGTACAAAGATAATTGATTGTCGGCAATGGCCGCTCCGATATCCTGCTCCACCATCATGCGATTATTGGCATGGTGCAGCATATCGTAGCTGAAAACCCGGTAATTACTGCGCCCGGCATGTTTGGCCTGATACATGGCAAGCTCGGCATGCTTGATTAAGTCTTCAGGCGACATGGATGCATCTTTGCAGAAGGCAATACCGATACTGGTGGTGATAATAAGCTTATGGCTCTTGAGCATCACCGGCTGCTGCAGCGCCGAAAAGATTTTATGAATGACCCGCGGGATCTCCTGTTCATGCTCCATCCCCCTGATAAGGATGATGAACTCATCCCCTCCCTGGCGAAACACGGTATCCATGGCCCGAACACTGTCATTCAGGCGTCCGGCGACAATTTTGAGCAACCTGTCGCCCTCATTGTGACCCAGGGTATCGTTGATGCGTTTGAACTCGTCCAGATCCAGAAACAACAGAGCAATTTGCTCATGCAGGCGTCCGACACAGGCGATAGATTTATTAAGCTCATGCAACAACATAGGACGATTGGGCAAGCCGGTTAACATATCCAGCATCGCCAGCTTTTCCAGTTCCTGTGTGCGGGAAACCACGATTTGCTGTAAGTATTCAAGCTTGTCAGTCAGCTCAAGCGTCGCCTGTTCAACATCATCGACCTCATCCTGCACCCCGGAAGACGCTGTCGGAATCGCCCGGCGCACACCATCAAAATCTGATTTTGCCAGCAAAGGCAAAGTCCTGGCGTGGCGCTGTAACCGACTGATGGGCGACCAGGCAAGCACCATCAGCCACAGACTGACCAGGATCAACGCGCTGAGCATGATGCCCATCATATTGCGTTGAAATCTGGACATCGCCTGATGCCACTGGGACAGATCACTCATGACCACCAGTGCCGGGCCAACTTCACTGGTGTCCAGCGCAAACGCCCATACAGCCAGCGACTGTTGCTCACTGCTGAAAATCTTCTCACCATCAAACAGCGCGCTCCACGCCCACCGGCTGGCTACCCGCTGCAACACTGGCAGGGTCGCCTTGCGATCACTGATACTGAACAGCTCACGTCCCCAGAAACCGATTCCGGGCACGCCGGGTTGATAACCGCCAAGCACAGCAAACTCCATATTTTCACTGCCCTGCAATCCCACCAGAATATCGGTGAGCCCGGTTTCTACCAGCATCGGATAAATCTTGCCCTCGGCAACCACCGGCACCAGCACCTGCAGCCTGCAGGTTATCTCACAGACCACCAGCCAATCGGGCGCGGTCAGTGCCGTATCCGACGAAACCGGCGCCAGCTCAGGTAACTGCGACTCCCCCAGTGACTGCAGGCGTCGGCCCTTATCGTCATACAGCCCAAGTCCGGTCAAATCCCAATGCATCTGCACATCCGGCCAGCGTACCGCCAGCCAGGATTGCAGCCGGGTAAACGAACTTTCTTCAGACAGGGTTTCAGAGGCCAGCAAGGTGATTTGTTGAGAAACCCGCACGGCACGATCGACCGAGCGGCGAATGGAGCTTTGCAGGTTATTGGCCAGAGTCTGGCGCTGGGATTGCAGCTGTTGCTGTTGCTGACGGGTCAACTGTCGGTCGGCGAAGGAACCCAGGACAACGCCGACAATCAGCATCATCAACAGGACGCTGACCAATAATTTCCATTTCAGGCTCAGAAACCAGTATGTATGTCCCCTTTCTATCATAGGGTCACCATTGGATCCGATATGACAGCTGCAACATCAACATGCTCCAGTCTTTTCCCTGTCGCGAAGGATCCCGTGGCAGCAACGGTGCTACCCAGGCGGCGCCTTCGATCCAGTGATATTCGGCGGCCACCAGCCAGTCTTTGTTAACCAGCCAGCGCCCCCCCAGGGTCCAGTCATTACTGTACGCAAAATAGGCAGGATTACCAGTCTGCGCTGCATAGGCCTTTCCGCCGGAGTCGTTAAGGTTATCGGTGTAATCATCGTATCGAATAAAAACTTCAACATTTTCAGGCAACAGCGCACGGCCTTCAAGGTAATAGCCCAGATTGTCATCCCTCCGCTCACCGGCCTGCAGCGGAAAATAAATGCCCTCTGTATGACGATCCCCCAGCAACACTTCACCTGTCAGCTCAAACCAGGAACGACTGTATTTGGCCGACAATACCCAGGCATGCAGTTCGAGCTCGCCATCGATAAATTCGCCGCCAGCCTGATAATCAACGCCGGCGGTATAATAAGTGGCCCCCAAACGCCAGTGCTCTGCCTGATACTCCATATCCAGACTGAAAAACCGGTGAGCATCCAGCTCACCCACATCGCCCTCACCAAAGATATTACGGGTCAAATCACCACTGTTGGCACTGGCACCGGCCATCAGGTGCCAATCAAAAATCCCCTCTCCGAAACTCAGGCGACCAAACAGGTCCCCGCCATCCACGTGCAACTGGGCATCCCGGAAATAGTCAGAATAGATAGACTGAGGCAACATAATTCCCGGACGGGTAAAACTCATGTCACGGGTGCTGGAATAGAAGCCGACCTCATTCTTCATTCGCCCGGCCCGCAGTCCGACATGCCCCCCGGGCAGTTGCCAGTGAGTCTCTGCAAACAGATAGTCAACCCGGACCTCAGCATCCGCCAGATTGCCCCAGCGCCGATAAGTCACGGCACCGGCTATTCGGCCCCTGGACCAGGGCTGCCAGGATGTGGTGGCCATGACTTCGGTCAACTCCAGACTGTCACCATCTGCACCAACTATAAAATCACTGTCTTTGACATGGGCATAAGCCTGACTGGCATAACCATTGAACTGCCAGTCCTGAGCCGCTGCAGTGCAGGTTACCAGTCCCAGTAAACACAATACGTTACTTGCCTTCATGGTCACCTCCCTGTGACACACTGTCGGACACCAGATATCCAATGGCCCCGGGGGTTACCGATACCAGGGTTTTCATCACCTGTTCATTGGGGACAATTTTGGGACGGTCTCCAGTCCCCGAATACACCAGTCGATCCCATCTGCGCTGCAGGACATAGGGCATCAACTCCAGCACTTCAATACAGAATTGCCTGTGTTCACCGGAGTCAGGCTGCAGGATAAATACCGTAATAGGTTCGCCGTTGGGCCAGAACAACTTCTGGCGGGAGAAAATCAAACGCAATTCGGCCTGTGATGGATGGTAGGCAGCGACGGAATCATGGGTGATGGTCTGAGCCGCCAGGCACGGCTCCCATATCAAACTGAACAACAAGCATATCCCTATCGCCTTGCCGTGCATGCCAATGCTCCGTAATCCTTTACAGCGAATGCCGGGCCTCCCCGCTTCGCGCAAGGCACCAACAGCTTGGGCGACACAGGAACCGTCCAAGGCTGTCCATGCCGTCATTGACTAAGCTTAGGCGAAAAACCTGAACTTGCCGCGCAATTCCAATTAAACCGATTCAGTCATTGGGCTATAATGGCGCTTTGTTTATTGACTCTCCAGGCTCGCCAGTGCTCAGCAATTCTTCGCAACTTATTACTCGAAACAATCAATTGGTAAATGGGCACAAGGTACTTCTGCTCAACCATGAAGACGATTTGCTGGCCAAAGAGCTGCTGCACAATGCCAGCTCAGTCACCGCGCTGGCGCTGGATTTTCATCATTATCTGACGCTGGCACCACATCAGGGCGGCGCACTGAACACATTCTTTGGCCATTGTCTGCCTCAGGCGGAGACCTTTGATACCGTCATAGTGCACTTTCCCAAGGCCAAGTCACTGGCGCCCTATCTGTTTAACCTCGCGGCCAACTACCTCAGCCAGGGCGGACAACTGCTGGTAACCGGTGATAACAAAGGCGGCATTAAGTCGCTGCCTAAAATGTTGCCTGAGTATTTTGGCAGTTGCACCAAGCTGGACAATGCCCGCCATTGTCTGTTGTTTGCCGCAGAGCTGATCGACACAGCCCCGGCAATGGTGCTGCAGGATTGGGTCAGCAGCTATACCCTCAGCACGCCTCAGGGTGATATCAGTATCTGTAATCTGGTGGGAGTCTTCAGCGAGAAAAAGCTGGATATGGGCACAGAGCTACTGCTGCAGCATCTGCCATCATTGCATGGACGGGTGCTTGATTTCGGTTGTGGAGCCGGCGTCATCGCCGCCTGCCTGCTGAAGGCCAATCCCCAGCTGCAGCTTGAATGTGTAGACATTAACGCCATGGCACTGGCCTCCTGTGAGTTAACACTGGCAGCCAACAAGCTGCAGGCCAGAGTTTATGCCTCTGATGGCATGAGTCAGACTGAGGGCGCATTCGATGCCATTATCTCCAATCCACCATTTCATGACGGATTAACAGCCACCACAGATATTGCCCTGAGCTTCGTTCGTGACAGCCACCGCGCCCTGCAGCCAAAAGGCTGCTGGCAAATTGTGGCCAACCGTCATCTGCCCTACTCAGAGACCATTGCCAGCCACTTCGGCAAGGTAGATTGCGTGGCAGAAAACAACAAATTCAAGGTCTATCGCCAGTACAAATAGCACAGGTACAGCAACCCAACGCTAAATGCTATTGCAGGGCCAACGTTACGGTCGACGTTAAGTACACGTCGGCCGTTTTTGTTTTCCGCACGACAGCATAACAAGCAATGTGCCGTAAACCCGGTTTGATGCTTTTGCCACAAATTTGTACTGCTGCCATTTCAACCAGAAAATCCATTGATATACTTGGGAAAAAATTTGCAAGGGAAGCAAATGAATTCACCTGAGTTAATCAGTCTGAGCGCGGATAAGCGACAACTTATCCTGACCGGCGCCCCCATGGAACACTTTGGCCTTGCGACTGCAGACATCATGCAAGCCATCAAAGACGCTGGATTTGGTCACTATTGCCCACTGTCTCAACATCTTGAATATGTGACTCAGGAGTTGTCCCGGCGCCATGCCGCCGGCGATCACTCACACCTCAGCCATCCCATCGCCGAACGCCGGGATGCCATCCTGAAACTCGACATAAGTACCGATCTGATGCAGGTACAACTGCATATCACCAGCCCTTGGGGTGGTCGCAAAGCCTCCCTGCTCGACGTCCTCAAACAGCTGAAAACTCATCAGATCCGCAACGGTATTCTCAAAGGCAACATAGAACAATTGCTGAAACAGAGTGCACTTGCTGCGCCCGGCAGCGTGTTCCAGGGCATGATCGCCAGAGGGCGGCTTCCCCACCACGGCCGCGACGCCAAAAATATCCGCAAAGTTCCTCTGGCCCGGGAGCGCATGATGCAACCCAAAGAGCGCGATAATGGCACGGTTGATCTGCGGGATCTGGGCAAGCTGGCGTCGGTATCAAGTGGCGACATATTAATGGTTAAACGCCCACCCAGTGCAGGATTCAGTGGTTACAACGTCAGGGGAGAAGTGCTGCCCGCCCTGCCGGGAAAAGATATTGACCTCATTCCCGGTCCGGGCACCCGCCTGGACAATACAGATCCCGCCGTGCTGCTGGCCGATCGCGCCGGATTGCCGCAGGAAACACCTCACGGCATGCTGGTTGATGAAGTATTGCTGCTGCACGATGTTGATCCGGCCCACGGACATGTCGAATTCAAAGGCAGCGTGCTCATCCGTGGTGATATCAAGGAGGGGATGAAGGTCAGGGCCAGAGGAGATATCTGCGTACAGGGATTGGTGCAATCGGCACAACTCGAGTCCGGTGGCGATATCGTCATCAACCAGGGAGTGCTTGGACGTCAGCACCATGAAACCCACAGTCTCGCTGCCAGCCTGGTTGCCCGGGGACAAATCTGCGCGCCGTTCGTACAGTATGCCAACCTGAATGCCGGTGGCGATATCAATATTACCCGCCAGTTACTGCACAGTCAGGTAGTCAGTCAGGGCGATATTATGGTGTGCGATCGTTTCGGCAAACGCGGGGATATTGTCGGCGGCAGTATCCGCGCCAGCGCCATTAAAGTCGTCGCCCTGGGGGCTGATGCCAGCACCCGCACCCGGGTTGAATGTGATGACCACCGCGCTGATCTCAAGCAGCAAATCAAAGAACTGGAAGTGCAGAAGCAAACTCTGGTTGTCCGTAAAATCCGCCTGGAAAACCAGCTTCAGCAGAAAACCACTGCCAGTCAGGACAACGAGCGATTCCGGCAGATGAATAAAGATCTGCTGTTTACTGCCACCGAACTAAATCAACTGAGCAAACAACTGGATGAGCTGCTTCACCACCTTGAACACTACTATGAAATCCACAATGTTCAGGTGCGTCGCTGCCTGTTTCCGAATGTTGAAATTGTATTGGGCAAGGCCAGCCACAAGACTAATCGTATCCATGGCAATTGCACCGTAAAGGTACAGCATAAAGAAGTGATCTTTGACTATCAGAGCAAGCCCAACTTCGTCGCTCCGCGCTGATATCCAATTGAGCATGCGGGCTTTTGAATGACGGTCCGCATGTTATCATCCCCGCCAGCAACATTAAGATATTAGGGATAAACACATTTGGAACTGCTGAATATCGATTGTCTTGGACGCCCTCTCAGGCTTGAAGGGTCAATGGCAGGCTGGCAACAAGTCTTCTGGAACAACACACTGGTGTCACAGCAAAATGCGACCGGTAACAGCGATGGTCACAGTCAGCACAGTTTTACCCTGACGGGCCAGAATGCCAACGGTGAAGCTCAGGAAATTCTGATCACCCTGGATATCCACCTGCAATGGCAACCCTTTGTACTGGACTACCGGATAAGCGTCGACGGCGCCCCCCAGAGCAGTGGTCAGCGCACAACCAAAGATATTGAGCGTCAGACACCTCAGGTCGCGCCAGCTGTCCCGCAAAAGTTCAGTCTGGTGGGGCTGGCATCACTGGGATTCAAATTACTTAAAAGCGCCAAGGTAATTAAAGTGGTGCTGGCCGGTGCCAGCATTGCTGCTTATTCCTGGCTGTTCTCATTTCAGTTTGCGCTGGCGCTGATTGCCTGTCTGATGTTCCATGAGTATGGCCACATCCGGGCAATGAAATATTTTGGCATGAAGACCAAAGGCATTTACCTGATCCCTTTTATGGGAGGCCTGGCATTGTCTGACGAAAAGATAAACACCCGCTGGCAGGATGTGGTGATCTCCATTATGGGGCCAACATTCGGTCTGCTGATGTCACTCTTTTGCGTACTGCTGTACTGGCTGACCGGCGAGATCTTTTTTGCCGGTCTGGCCACGTTCAACGCCCTGTTGAACCTGTTTAATCTATTGCCTATTTTGCCACTGGACGGCGGCCATATTCTCAAGAGTATCAGCTTCTCCATGAACAGCCTCACCGGTCTGCTGACCTGCGTTGGTGGCGCAGCCATAGGCGTCTATGTCAGCTATACCTTTGGACTGGCATTGCTGGGATTCCTGCTGCTAATCGGCAGTCTTGAGATCATTTTTGAATGGCGCAGCCGTCATCAATCCCACCTGCTGCCACTGGACAGATATGGCCAGATATTCAGTACTGTCTGGTATCTGCTGACGGTCTGCGCACTGGTTGGCGTCATCTGGTACTTTGCCGGTATCGGCGACGACCTGCTTGGGTTACCGCTGAAAATTCTGCAAAGTTAATACGTTAAAGGGAGAGCCAAGGCTCTCCCTTTTTCCGACCGGAATAGCCCCGCGCCTCTATAGTCGCAGTTCGACATTCACAGCAATACCCCGGGAAATTCCAGGCAACAAACAAATTTCTTTTCAGAACACAGCGGGCAGCGGCATCAGCCGAATATCAGCAACATATACATCCCTCTTCACCATTCATGGGGTTCAGCGTAAACAGTCTTCTCTATTCGAGCCTGCCTGAAGACGTATCGCAAAACTGGCATTGGCGTCACTCACCCCGTCCCCAACTCTCTGCCAAGCTCACATCTTTTCCCAATACAAGGGGGTAGCATCGAAACATCCCGACAAATTTACATCGAAAAAATGAACAAAATTGATGTGTTAAGCCGTATCTCCGATGAGATGCGTGAAGCATTGAATGCCAATCCGCCTGCCACAACTCAAACTGATGAGTCAGATCCCCTCCGCCGGATGCGCGCAAACTACAATCTGGACAGACAGTTCTGGAATCAGGGCGGTCCGCAAATGCAACGCACCTTGAATGTATCTGTGCCATTTGGTGACCAGACCATTCAAACCCGCATTCACTATCCCAGCAGTGACAAGCCGTTACCCGGTATTTTCTATATTCACGGCGGAGGCTTTATTGTCGGCAACCTTGATACCCATGACAGAATTATGCGGCTCATGGCCGCCGAGTCAGGATGTGTCGTCATTGGCATTGATTACAGCCTGTCACCTGAAGCTAAATTTCCACAGGCCATCGAGGAATGTGTCTGCGTAACCCGTTACTTCCGGCAACATGCCAGTGACTATGGTCTGGATCCACAGCAAATGGCCTATGCAGGGGATTCCGCAGGAGCGCACCTGTGCCTTGCGAGCTTTCTCTGGCAAAGAGACAAGCAAATGGATGTCAGCTTCATCAAGGCGCTGCTGCTCTACTACGGCTTATATGGGCTGCAGGACTCCCGCAGCAGACGCCTCTATGGTGGTTGTTGGGATGGGCTGACCCGGGAAGATCTCAACTACTACGAACAAATGTACCTGGCCGCTCAGGACGCAGCTGAATCTCCATACTATTGCTTATTTAACAATGACCTGAGCAGTCATATGCCAGCCTGTTTTATCGCAGGCAGCGAATTTGATCCACTGCTTGATGACAGTAAAACCCTGCACAGCATGCTGCAGGCCAACAATCTTCCAAGCCAATATCAGGTTTATGAAGGCACGCTGCACGCATTTCTGCATTGCTCCAGAATTATGCCCATCGCCCATAAAGCGATTGCTGATGGGGCAAAGTACTTCCTTCATCAGCTGGAGCGAGCGTAAGTACCGGCTGGGCATTACCCGTAAACCATTGCTCAAACCGACTGGGGTAATTCACCGGGAGCCTGAAAAACCGCTCCCGGAGTACCGGTTTACACGAATACCGCCGATGCCGGCAGGGCGATGATTCAGGCCGGCTGTCTCAGGCGCTTTTTGCCCAAATCCTGACCTTATCCGATATACCGCAGGCAAGCGCACTCTTGTTGGTTTCAATCACCATCACTGACACCGCCAGAAACAGTGCATCTTTCAACAGAAAGAAATTGGTGATCAATACACCATCGGAAAATTTCCAGGTGTCAGGTGTTGTCGCCATAAAACTGATAGTTACCAAAAAGATAGCGCTCGCCGCAACGCCTGACGCCAGACCTGTCAAAGAATGTCTCAATCCCAGCAACAGGCCAAGCCCCACCACTATCTCAATCGTTCCAATCACATTGGAAACCTGTTGCACCGAAAGCAGATTGTAAATCCACGCCATCAATGGATGGTTCCGGATCAGAGGTTCAATCAGGCCTGCCTCGGTTGGCGTAAATTTATAGATTCCCAGCCAAATAAGCAGGACGGAGACACTGATAACGGCGAGAATATATCCCCGGCCAATCGTTTTGCTCATGGTACAACTCCTTGATATACCACTCCCTGTGAGTGTTGCTTAAATTGACCGTCCAGTTGTCCAATCCCATTCAGCAAATCCGACAATAATTCCTTGTTATGCTGATAGGTCGAGGCGACGACTTAAGGTCAGTAACAACCGGCACCGCAGCTTTTGCGTGCAACGCTTAGAGAGAGAAAACGAAAGGGAGCGGTGATTGCGTAAGTGACAGGCTCAGCAGGCATCTCAAGCTGTTTACGCCAGCTGGCTTATTTCAGACACAGCAAGCTTCCAGAGAGCAAGCCGTTATCGACGGGCATCTGCAGTTATCAGCAGCCCTTTATTGTCAGTGTTTTCACTGAATTTCAGACACAAAAAAACCGACTCAAAGGTCGGTTCTTATTCTCCTTAATCAAGGAGATGGTACCAGAGGTCGGACTCGAACCGACACGCTTTTAAGGGCGGGGGATTTTGAATCCCCTGTGTCTACCAATTTCACCACTCTGGCATCAAATTTTAATATCTTCAAAGGCATTTCCTCAGAAGATGCTGGGCATTATACCTGTGGTTTTACCTTTGACAAGCCCCGCATTCCCTATTTCATCAGCCAGCCCTGTCGATCGCACACTTTTCAGCCTGCAACTATGACCAAGGTCATTCACCACAAGCTTAAAAACAATTCAAGCAATTAGTTGATCATGATCATTAACATCTTTTAACAACCGTAATAGGCTGAAATCAAGTTGATAGAAACAAGGAGTTGGATATGGCCTTTTGGTTGGATTTAATGTTTGGTAATCCCATTGGACTGATGTCGATGATTGTTATCTTCAGCACCATTGGAATTATTTCCTATATCAGCTGGCTTTTTATCAGTAAGTCATCCTCTCCGGATGCATGAGTCAAACTCAGCAACTGACAGATAAACCGATGAAGCGCCAGATGCCGGCAGTAAGAAGTGGCAGAGACGGGAGTCGATGATAAGTGGCGAAGAGCGTCAGCACTGAAGTGATGTGTCTGCTTGTTGGTGCCATCTTACAAAAGCAAAAACCGGTTACCCAGGACCCAGTCAGGATGCCAAAAACCATCCTGACCACAGGCAACAGGTCGCTGGGTTAACGTAGCGGACATGAAGAATTTACCAGGCAACACCAACTGGGGCCCAGCATAAGCTCCCTTGTCCGCAGGAGCTCCTGCGCAACACGCCTGTCAATATGCTTGTTTGCCAATAATTGACATCAGCTTCATTGATAATCCGACGTCAACAATTCCCTGTCAGGCTGCATGCTTACGGGTTTGAGCCAGGTTATTGATGAACGAAGGTCTGGTTTTGAGCAGCGCCTGCATTTCTTCAGCCGTCGGCTGGCCCAGTGGTAATCTCAATATCTGACGATTGAGATATACCCGCGCCTTCATTGATATCTTGTAATCCGCAGTAGGACCATGAATTGCGTAGTGCTTTTCATTACCAAGACATTCCAGAATACCTGAGTTAAGCAAGCTTTTTACCGGCGTTTCATTCTGTGGCAAAGTCAAAATGGTGGCACCCTGTAAAAAAAACTCCCGCAGCAATGCCCGCTCAGACAAATCCAGCAAGTTGATTTTATGCTCGATGTTTTCAATCAGGCGTTTGTCACTCAGATAGCGGATCCCTTCATCCAGCAGTATGCCCAGCAAGCGGGAAGCAAAATAGGCAACACCTATGATCATTCCCAATCCGATAAAATGATTATTGGCAGCCACAAATCCCTGCAAACCTATAAGCATCAGAGTCTTCTGAGGCAAAAACAGCAGCGTCACACAACACACCACCAGCCAGATCATCAGGCTCATCGTCAGCTTTCGTGCATTTACGGCCGGCAATTCTGAGAAATTTGTCTTCAACATACAGGCATCCAACTGTCAGAAAATTGAACAAAACAACTCCGGCTAAGATTTCTGCAAATTCCGCACCAAATTTTTAGAGCAGTGCCTCAGGGATTGTGTATTTTACCCGGTGCCGTCATCGTTCCGGCACACAGCTCCCTTTGGCCCCTTTTCTCCATCCTTTTCAGTGAAAAGCACCTTTGCCTACTATGCTTTAAATATTAGGGTCAAGGGTGCAGGGCGCTATGTTGAATATCTTTGAACAACTGCTGCGACAACCGGATGCCAGACGACTGTATCAGTCGGTTCTGCTGGTAGTGGTTTTGTTGACGCTGTTGATCACCCTGTTACAGACAGGCCAACAGCATGCCGATTTGACGGCAGCACAAAATGCCCGCATTGAAAGAGCAGTAATGCAACGCCTGCCTATGCTGTTTGACAAACTATCAGCGGGTGAAGTCAACCTGCTGCCCGACCATATCAACAAATGGCTGGAGGAGTTGGCCCGCAGCGAGCAACTGCAGCATGCTTCCCTCACTCTGGGCAACAACCTGAGCTGGCAATATGGCGAACCCAGCTCAAACCCTGTGTTGTCACTCAGCCTTGGCGATTCAAAGACATTGCCCACTGCCATGTTGCAAATCCAGCCCAGTACCCGGGAGATACGCCATCAATTGTGGCAGGCGTTCTGGCGTCAGCTGACATTCAATACACTGCTCATCATGATGGCTGCCGCCGTTGGGCTACTGCTGTTCTGGCGAAAGATGGCAATGCAATCGAGTGCGGCGGAGCAAAACCGGCAGGAACGTTCCGCAACCCAGCGGCAGACTGATGCCCTCTCCGCCCAGATAGCATCACTGCAGCAATCACTGACTCAGGTACAGACCGAACGCGATGCTTTGCAGGCCAGAGAGCAGAAGTATCAGGCCAGTTTGTCACTCAAAGACAAAGAGCACTCCAAAGAGCTGGAACAATCCATGTTGTTGCTCAACCGGGCTCAGGAGCTGATGGTCGAGCAGGAAAAGATGGCCGCCCTTGGTGGACTGGTTTCAGGCCTGGCCCATGAGCTGAATACCCCTATCGGCGTTTGCCTGACAGCATCAACCATGGTGAAAAATGAATTACAGCAGTTACATCAACTCATTAACGGTGATGAGCCCACGCTGGATGAAATCAACAGCATCATCGCCGATACCCAGCAAAGCTGCGAGTTGGCCACTGGCAACATTATCAAAGCCAGTCAATTGGTACAGAAATTCAAAACCGTGGCAGTAGCGCAACCTCAGGACAAACCACAGGATCTGAACCTGCTCAATATTGTCGAAGATCTCTATGATTCGACCCGATTGATGTACAAGCCCAAAGAAGCACAGATTGAGCTGGATATCGCACCCAACCTGGAGATTGTCTGTAATCACAGCCTGCTGACACAAATCATAGGCAATCTGCTGACCAATGCCTTCTGCCATGGCTTTACTCAGGAAAAGGGCAACCGTTTGCTGGTCAGCGCAGATATTGAAGATGAGCAACTGAAAATTACAGTGGAAGACAATGGACCGGGGATCAGCAGTGATGTCGCCGAACACATGTTCGAGCCGTTCTACACCACCAGCCGCAATAAGGGGGCGACCGGACTTGGGTTAGCCGCTGCGTACAATGCCACCACCCAGCTGCAGGGCACTATCTGGTTCAATAAACATACCCAGCTGGGGGGCGCCGGATTTGTTGTGCAATTCCCCGTTCAGTATCGCTTTATTGGCGACATTGAACTCTATCAGTGTTGAATGACCACAAAAAAAGCGGAGTTCACAGGAACACCGCTTTTGATTCAGGCTCAATGCGCACTTTCATGCAAGCGAACAACATCAAAGACAACAGCAACAGAAATAACGGTAACAGAGGTCGTTGCGGCCGAAATTACTGTGCGTTTGCCTGCTCGGCAAGTTTCTTCAAAACCCGGCTGACCGCCGTAAAACCGAAAGTACCGGTCACCACAGTGACGGCCCCGAATCCGGATGCACAATCCATCCGCATCGTTCCACCGGCCTCAGGTTTGGCCGCGCATACCTGACCATCACTGGCGGGATAGGTCAATTGCTCGGTGGAAAATACCGCATCAATGCCAAAACGACGATCCACATTTTTAGAGAAATTGTATTCCCGGCGCAGCAGATTACGCACCTTGGCAAGTAATGGATCCTGATAGGTTCTGGCCAGATCTGCCACCTGTATCTGAGTCGGGTCAAGCTGCCCACCGGCGCCCCCCACAGTTACGATGCGGATTTTGTGGCGCTTGCACCAGGCAATCAGTGCCGCTTTGGGCTTTACGGCGTCAATACAGTCGACCACATAGTCCAGATCGCCTCCCAACTTTGGCGGAACAAAATAGTCACCCAGGTTATCCGTGGTAATGAAGTCTTCAATCAGCTCTACCCGGCATTCAGGGTTAATCGCCTGGATACGGGCGGCCATCACTTCCACCTTCGACTGGCCAATAGTATCTGTCAGCGCGTGGCTCTGCCGATTGGTATTGGTCACACAGATATCATCCAGGTCGATCAGGGTAATTCTGCCGACACCACTGCGGGCAAGTGCTTCAGCCACCCAGGTCCCGACGCCGCCAATCCCGACCACAGCCACATGAGCACCATGAAATCTCGCCAGTCCTTTAGTCCCATACAGGCGGCCAATGCCCCCAAATCGATTTAAATAAGCTTCAGACAACATACTCGGCGACCAAGCCCCCAGGATCGTGACAATAGGAAAGCCGCATATTTTACCCCAAAATGCCGGCTAAGGAAGCATCACGCCACTGCCCCTCCCCATATCAAGTTAGCGCGACACAGGCAAAACCAACAACATAGATCACAAAAGCGATTCGGCAGAAAGTGACACCAGGTCACACTAACTCACATTGACGAACAAAAAACCAGCAGTCAGCACACCCAACTAGTTCACCTTTTGCTGAAGTATCGGAAAGATTCCGGCTAAAACATTAACCAGCATTTACAAAATAAAAATTAACACACTGATTTTAATGAAATTAATAAAATTCCGCGCCACAACAATTGCAACATAAAAACAACACTCAGCATATTCTGCAAGTGCTTATATACCCACGTAAAAATCCCCAAAAGTATGACCAATGGCACAATTTTATGCGGCTAAACCTGCAAAAATTGGCTCCGAAGTTGTAACAGACTGGAAGTCTGTACTACGACGAGACCTGAATCAAAACAACCCAAACGGAAGTTTTAGGGAGCAATACGAATGAAGAAGAGTTTTATTTCTGCGTCCATCGCCTCTGTACTGGCTATGGCTTCTGCCTCTGCAATGGCTGCCGGCCCAGATTTCTACGGTCGCCTGGATCTGGCTGTAACCAACTCTGACCAGGGTTACACCACTCAGAACGGTAAAGACGGTACCATCTTTGAAAACAACTTCTCCCATCTGGGCGTGAAGGGCAGCGAAAAGATCGCTGAAGGCTTCGATGTGATTTACCAGATGGAATTTGGTGTTGATAACACTACCACTTCCGGTAAAACCTTCACCGCACGTAACACTTTCCTGGGTCTGAAAACCAACTTCGGTACTGCACTGGTAGGTCGTAACGACCACGTATTCAAGCAGTCTGAAGGTGGCTTTGACCTGTTCGGTAACACCAACGCTGATATTGACCGTCTGATCATTGGTCAGGAACGTGTTGCTGATGGCGTATGGTACTACTCTCCAAAGATTGCAGATCTGGTAACCCTGAACGCCACTTACCTGCTGAAAGACAATCAGAAGGACACTCAAGACCAACAGTACGCACTGAGCGCGACTCTGGGTGACAGCAAGCTGAAAGCCCACAACTTCTATGTAGCAGCAGCTTACATGGACGGTATTGCTGACGTACAGGCATACCGCGTACTGGGTCAGGTTAAACTGGCTGACTTCAAGATCGGTGGTCTGTTCCAGAACTCTGAAAACAACACCTACAGCAACATCGAAGGTAACTCTTACATCGTAAACCTGGCCTACAACCTGAATGGTGTGAACCTGAAGGCTGAGTACGGCATGGATGAATCAGGTCTGGGTAAATACTTCCAGAACGCTTCCGGTCTGGGTGATGAACTGGCCAAGGCTAACAGCACTGTTGCGACTCAGTTCAGCGACATCAACGTTGAAAACATCACCGTGGGTGCTGACTACCGCATCGCCAAGTCTACCCTGCTGTACGGTCACTATTCTATGTACAAAGGTGACTACAAGCTGGCTGGCGCCAAGCTGGATCTGAAAGACGACAACGTATTCACCGTGGGTGTGCGTTTCGATTTCTAATCTGAATAAGTTCAGATACTTAAAAGGCGCCTAACGGCGCCTTTTTGCTGTGGATTATCCACTAGAAATAACGGATAACCAAGGACGGATGTGGTACATCAGTCAATATCCTGAGTATTACGCACCAGACGGTAAACCGCCTCATTGAGCCAGGGCACCTGTTTTTTTACAAAGCGAGGATTGTCTGCCAGCACATCCCGACAACAGAGTTGTTCGATATCAAAATAAGGTGCCAGGTGCTGGTCAATCCAGCCTTCGCTGACCGCAAATGGAGGCCCCTGCAACGTTTCCTGCGGATAATCCAGCGTCACAAGCAAGCCTATTGCTCCCGGTTTCAACAACTGTGCCAGCTTCCTTGCATAACTGTCCCGCATCTCCTCCGGCCAGGCGATTAATGCGGCGCGATCATAAAAACCATCACAGGGTGTTGTCTGCTCAGGTTGCAGTGCGAAAAAATCTCCCTGATAAACAGTGATCTCCTCAAAACTGAACTTTTGATGCATGCCTGCTATTTCCAGACTGGCATCCAGCCCCTGCTCTTCAAAAAACTGACGCACCGCCAGCTCACTGAGCTCACACCCCATCACCCGATGGCCCTGCTCCGCCAGAAAGGTCATGTCCAGAGACTTACCGCACAGAGGCACAAAGACCTCAGCATCAGGCGATAATTGAAGGGAAGACCAGAACTCAGTCAACAGGGGGTTAACTGCGTCCAGATGAAAGCCGATTTGTTGGGATTGCCACTTGCTGTGCCAGAATGCTGCGTCCATCAGTATTTCCGAAATTGCTGTTGATGGACGCTACTTTACCGAATTTGTCAGGGGAAAAATATGGCGGGAAAATCATTCGCCCCGTAACACATCCTGCGCTTTACGCAGCCACAGACAGTTTTCACACTGACACTTGCGACGGCTGAGATGATAAGGCGTCAGGCTGGAGCGAATAAAGTCCTCAGCAATCAGCACTTGCTGGCGCAGTTCTTCAACAGACTTTTCCTCCAGCGAAACCAACTCATCGTTATGGTTCATCCACACACATTCCATGCCCTGATGACAGAACAGACACTGTTCATCCGTTGGGTTATAAAACCCGGCGTGTGGGCAATGGCGCAACTCCATGGACTGGATGATGCGTTTTCTGGCAAATTCATATAACTCTATCAGTTGTGTTTTCAACTGGGCTGACATAGGCCCTCCTGTCCGCGACACTGGCGCTCTAACTCAATCAGCTTACAAATGCAAGATAACCCACTGATGCGACTGGAAAACATGACTTACGTCAAAATGCCTGCCGAATCTGCTGCAAACTTGAGCAAGCGGGTTAAGCAGGGCCGCAATTGCAATTTGAACCCAAGGGGCCATACCTGTTTAAATGGATCCCCGGAATAACGGCTATTTTAATGGATTTAGCGGCGGGCAGTCTGTGATGAAAACTGCGACTCCTGCAGCACAAGGAGACTCAATTGCCCACCCCCGCATTGCAACAGTTCTATATTGCCGAAGAACAATCCATTTATTTGCTCAAAGCCGATGATGCCCGCAAGCACAAGGCATGGATCCGTTTGTGTAAACAGCAACTGAGCAAACTGGGGTATCAGGATATTGAACTGGCCGGCAAAGGTGCCTATGGCTTCGTTTTCGCAGGCATCAATCAACAGAGTGAATCCCACGTATTCAAGTTTTCCCGCATCACCCTGCCCCGCCATATTCAGGCCAGACTGGAAGATGAGGCCCACATCATCTCCCTGCTCAATCACCCGCATATTCCGCCCTTGATCAAATTTGAGATGGTCGGCAGACAGGGCATTCTGGTGATGCAAAGGGCACAGGGGCAGGATCTGGAACAACTGAGCCTGCAACAGGGGCCACTGACACCGGATGAAGTCATGGAGATCGCCAGGCAATTGGCCGATATTCTCATTTATCTCAGAGTGGGTACTCCTTTGGTACATGGCGACATCAAACCTTCCAATCTGATGTGGGACCAAGACAGCGGTACCCTGTCACTGATTGACTGGGGCTCAGCGGTATTTGCGCAGCGCGATGAGCACAATCAACCGGTAGCGGGCAATGTGATGAACCTGCTCAGTGGCGATCAGCAGCATACCAACGCCCGCATGGGCGATGTGTACTTTATCGGTGAAGAGCAACTGAGCGGCGGCCTGTCCAGCCCCAGGTTCGACGAGCAAGGCGTTGCCGGCACTCTGTATGCTCTGGCATCGGGCCTGCCCAGCCGCTTTGGCAGTCAGATTATTCCACCGACCAGTCTGGGACTGCCCAGAGAACTGGCCCGCATCCTGGAAGGCATGCTCAGTCAGGATGCCAGTGTCCGCAATCAGGCCGGTGACTACTTTCTTAAAGCCATGAGCCGTCCCCAGCGACTGCTGTTACCTCAATTGCAGCAACCAGAGTATCTGCCGCCAATCCCGGTCTGGACTCAGCAGCGTAACAAAGAGGTAGATACGGTCAGCTACAGCTCACGCAAATCCTTTCTGCGGGAACACCAGTCCGATGAACCAATCACCCGGATTGATGACTTCCAGCTGGATAAGTATTACCGCAACTTTATGGCTGGAATGGGTGACACGGAAAAGGGCTTCCTGGCGGCGCTTGGCAGGCTGGGACATTACCCCATCATGGGTGGACTGGCACTGCACTGGCAGGACCGGGCCCTGTATGTGGATTCCAATCTGGCGCTCTATGATCCGGCGCTGAAACAGACCTTCTCCAAAGTGGTGGGCAATATGATCACCCTGGCCCGGGGCATCCATAAACAGGGCACTTTCAAGGCCTGTTTCTTCAATGCCAGAGATACCCTGCACATTACCCGTGAAGATGAATCCAGGCCCTTTGTTGCCGGTGAAAACCAACAGCTGCCATTTGAAGTCAATGATGTGCCATTACAGGAAGATAAATCCAGGCTGCACTCTTACTTTGAAGATGGCCGGGATCCGGATGAGAATCTGGAATTGCCGGCCGAAATCATGACCGAGCTGGGCACCCTCAATCAGATCCACCACACCGGCTGCATTATCTTTGAAGTGCTGCCGACTCATATGAAGATCCACAGTTACTTCAAATTGCTCAACCCCAGACGTCAGGCGGCGTTTCGTGCCTGCCTGGATCGCATCCTCAACCATGTGGGAAAAATTCAGGGATACGGCGTGTCAGGTTTTATGAAACTGCCCTACAAAAACACCCGGAAATTTGATTATCTGGAAGCGTTGCCGGAAAAATTCTACCCCAAAGACCCCAGAAACCCGCAGCAATAGCCAAGTCCTCTGAAACAACCGCCACAGGTTATGACCGCCTGAATAAAAACGGCCCGGACAACATCCGGGCCTGAAGCATTATTTCTGCCGCGCAGAATGGGGAATTAATCGTCCTTGCGGGAACGCTCGTCCCCGGGTTGCCACTCACCTTTCAATCCCCGGTCTTCATCCTGCTTGCGCTCAAAATCCCCTTCGAAGGTATTGCCGTCGTGACGGTCAAAGGGATCGCGGCCAAACGGACTTTGACCATTGAAGGCTCCGGGCCCGAAGCCGCCCTGCATACCATTGAACTGCCCGGGCGTAACCATACGTAACTGGGCTCGTTTGAGAATAAAGCGGGCGATGGGTCCCCGGGTGAAAGGGGTCAGCAACAGCAAGCCGATAAAATCAGTCACAAACCCCGGGATCACCAGCATAATCCCGGCCATGGCCAGCATCATGCCTTCAATCACTTCCTGCCCGGGAGACTCACCACGGGCCAGCTTCTGCTGCGCCTGCATCAGGGTGCTCAATCCCTGACTACGTACCAGTGACGCGCCGACCAGCGCGGTAAACAAACACAAACCTATGGTGGTCCAGGTTCCCAGTACTTCGCCCACACGGATCAGCACGGACAGTTCCACCACCGGAACCAACACAAAAATCAAAAACAAAAATAAGAACATGCTGACCTCAAAATTGCATTTCAATGAAAACTAAATGGGGATTAACCTGTCTACTTTCAAGTCACAGGCAATATACTCTCCTGCCGGATGACACAGGCCATTGAACTGACTCACTGTTTTGCCTGCTACTGATGCAAGATGCAGATAAAACACGTACAGTTGGGCCAACCAAACTAACCCGGTTTGCTTAAACCAGCTTTAATCTTAAGCGAGACTTAAGGACTGACTGATGCAATACGACAGTGACTACCTGTTGGTGATGACTACCTGCCCTTCACTGGCGGTGGCCAAACAACTGGCCAATATGGTGGTTGACGGGCAACTGGCCGCCTGTGTGCAGATATCAGGCCCCATCACCTCCTGTTATGTCTGGCAGGATAAGGTTTGTGAGGATCAGGAGTTCAGCCTGCACATTAAATGTCTGGCGTCCTGCTATCAGGCGCTTGAACAAGCTTTGACGGCACAGCACCCCTACGAGGTACCACAGATTATTGCGGTTCCCATCATCCGGGGACTTCCCGCTTATTTGGAATGGATAAAAGAAAACAGCCAATCATGAAACGATTATTTGCCGTATTCCTTACCGCATTGACCCTGCTGTCCCCTCTGGCACACAGCGAAGGTATTTTTGACAACAAAAAATTCGACTTCCTGGGCAATAAAGAACCTGAACTGATGCCGGTTGATCAAGCCTTTGTGTTTGATCTGAAACAGGAGGGCAATCAGCTGAAGGTGAACTTTGTGATTGCCGACGGTTACTACATGTACCGCGACAAACTGAAGTTTTCCGTCAACAATGCGCAGCTCGGTGAAGTGCTGCTGCCTGCCGGCAAACCGCATCATGACGAATACTTCGGCGAGCAGGAGGTGTATTACACCTATGTGGACATCCCGGCGGCCCTGAAACAGGCCGGCGCCGATGCCAGTTTCTCCGTGACCTTCATGGGCTGTGCCGAAGGCAAACTCTGCTATCCACCGACCACCCGCACTCAATCCATTCAGCCGGTAACCGAAAATGCCGGTGAAGTGGTGATCAGTGAAGCCGCCAAAGATATCCGTGCTGCCGCGCAGGCGGTCAATACAGTCAATGCTGCAACATCTCAGCCAGAAGCAGTCAGCGAGCAGGACAGCCTGAGCCAGATGCTCAGCGGCGACAACCTGGCGCTGACTCTGCTTATTTTCTTCGGTCTGGGACTGGGTCTGGCTCTGACCCCCTGTGTATTCCCCATGTATCCGATCCTGTCCGGCATCATAGTCGGACAACAGCAGAAATTATCCACCGCCAAAGCCTTTACCCTGTCTATGGCCTATGTGCAGGGCATGGCGATCACATACTCAGTTGTCGGTCTGGTGGTGGCTTCTGCCGGTATGAAATATCAGGCAGCACTGCAACACCCGGCGGTGTTGATTGTCCTGGCACTGCTGTTTGCACTGCTCAGTCTGTCGATGTTTGGTCTGTATGACATTCGGCTGCCATCCAGGTGGCAGGAAAAGCTCAACAACGCCTCCAACAATCAGAAAGGCGGCAATCTGACCGGTGTGTTCATCATGGGGGTCATCTCAGGTCTGGTGGCTTCTCCCTGTACCACTGCGCCGCTGTCCGGTGTGCTGATCTATATCGCCCAGAGCGGCGACTTGTTGCTGGGCTTCCTGGCTCTGTATGTGCTGTCGATGGGAATGGGCCTGCCGCTGCTGCTGCTGGGTACCTCTGGCGGTAAACTGCTGCCGCGCGCCGGTCAGTGGATGGAAGTGATTAAAACCGTATTTGGCTTCCTGCTGCTGGCGGTATCAGTGGTTATGATAAGCCGCATCTGGCCAGGCCTGACAACAGACATACTCTGGTCTGTCTGGGGTATCTGCCTCACCGGCTACCTGATGCACCAGAACAAACTGACTGAGTTCAACTGGAAGCAAACCGTACGCTCGGTATTGCTGATCCTGATGCTGCTGGGCAGCTTCTCTTTCGGCTTCCAGTCGGTGATGCACGCACTGGGCTTTCAGCCGGTCGGTATGACAACGCAACAGGGGCAACACAGTGAATTCATCAAGATCAAATCGCTGGATGATTTGAATGCGCAGCTCGCCAAAGCCCGCGAGACAGGTAAGCCGGTGATGCTGGATCTGTACGCCGACTGGTGTGTCGCCTGTAAGGAATTTGAAAACATCACCTTCAAATCGCCGCTGGTTCAGGAACGTTTCGCCGATATGGTGCTGCTCAAGGCCGATGTCACCAAGACTGATGCCACCGATGTGGCACTGCTTGAACACTTCAACGTGCTGGGACTGCCAACCCTGCTGATGTTTGATGCCCAGGGCGAACAAATTCCGGCATTGACGGTAACCGGTTTTATGGGACCGGATGACTTTGCCGCGCATCTGGATAAGCTGGTGAAATAATCACAGGCAAAAGGGAGCGAATATCGCTCCCTTTTTTCTCCGCTGGCATCCGCCCCTACCGCATTCCCTCTCACATTTCGCAAACAAAATCCATTAATTGAATCTCAAAGCTTGAGTTTTCTTATACAATATCCGCATTTACAAAAGCTTATCCCGAGATTACTAATATCCCGACAGCAAGGCCATGAAGGCCGTGCCGGGGCCGGAAAGCATCGCGCATCATTGATTTACCCAGAAGGACAGCTATGGAACCTGCGATCCTCGTCATTACGCTCGCCTGCGGCCTGTTGGTCAGCCGGGTGGGGCTGCCTCCGCTGATCGGCTACCTGGTTGCCGGTTTTGTGCTTTTTATGTTCGGCATCGAAGAATCCAGCCTGCCACTGCTTGAACAGCTGGCCAACCTCGGGGTGACCCTGCTGCTGTTTGCCATTGGCCTGAAACTGGATCTTCGCAGCCTGTTCAAGGCCGAAGTGTGGGCCGGTGCCGGTATTCACCTGATGGGATCGATGCTGTTCTTTGTGCCGCTGCTCAAATTGCTTGGCATTCTGGGACTGTCGCAATTAACCGGCCTGGGCTGGGAGCAGCTGAGTCTGCTGGCGTTTGCTCTGGGCTTCTCCAGCACGGTATTTGCCGTCAAAGTGCTGGAAGACAAAGGCGATATGCAAACCCTGTACGGCCGGGTCGCCATTGGTATTCTGATTATGCAGGATATCTTTGCGGTCGCCTTTCTCACCATTTCCAAAGGCGATATACCCAGCATCTGGGCGCTGGCGCTGCTGCTGTTACCACTGGCAAAACCATTGATTTACAAAGCCTTCGATCGGGTTGGTCACGGCGAACTGCTGGTGTTGTTCGGACTGGTGATGGCCCTGGTGGTCGGTGCCTGGCTGTTTGAAGCCGTCGGCCTCAAGCCGGATCTGGGGGCGCTCATCATAGGTATTTTGCTGGCAGGTCACCCTAAATCCTCTGAGCTGGCCAAGTCACTGTTTTACTTTAAAGAGCTCTTTCTGGTCGCGTTCTTCCTCACCATTGGCCTCAATGGTTTGCCGACACTGGAAGATGTGGCGCTGGCCGGTATTCTGGTCGCCGTCATCCCGTTGAAAATTGCCCTGTTCTTCTACCTGCTGACCCGGTTTAAACTGCGCTCCCGCACCGCCATGCTGGCGTCCTTCAGCCTGGGTAACTACAGTGAGTTCGGCTTGATTGTGGCTGCCGTCGCCGCCCACAAAGGCTGGCTGCCACCCCAGTGGCTCATCATTATAGCCGTGGCCCTCAGCATCAGTTTCCTGCTGGCCGCCCCACTGAATAATGCCGTGGGCGCCCTGTATCAGAAGTTTAATGCCCGCCTGCGCCAGATGGAGCGCTATCCGCTGCATCCGGAAGATCGCCCCATCGCTATCGGCAATCCCAGATTTATGATCATAGGTATGGGGCGGATCGGCGCCGGTGCCTACGATGAACTGCGAGCCAAGTTTGGTGATGAGATCCTGGGCATAGAACACAAACGGGAACTGGTCAGTCATCACCTGAACTATGGCCGCAGTGTGGTACAGGGCGATGCCGCCGATATCGATTTCTGGGAAAAGCTGGACAATGCCGACGGGCTGGAGCTGGTGCTGCTGGCGATGCCGCATCATGGCGGTAATCTGTTTGCGGTTGAACAACTGCGTAAGCGAGGTTACAGCGGCAAGATCAGCGCTATCGTGCAATACAGCGAAGATATTCCATCGCTCAAAGAAGCCGGTGCCCACAGTGTATATAACCTGTACGAAGCAGCCGGCGCCGGTTTTGTCGAACATGTCACTTCAGAGCTGCTGTTCTTCAGCCAGCAAGCAGAAGCGGAAAGAGAAGCCAAAACTGTTATTTAGCATTCAGTTACGTTAGGGTGATGGGCGTTTATTCATCGTAAGGATACGTCCATGGCCCCGTTCCATCTTCGCCCGGCTATACCCGCGCTGTTTGTTTGCCTGCTGGCCCCTGTGGCTCAGGCAGACGGATTGGATATTTTTCTCTACCCGTTGAGTTTTGCCGACAATCAATGGCAAGTGGGTACGCCAATCCCGTTGACCGACAGGCCAGGTTATGATTCCCAGCCGGCATTTACAGCCGACAGCAAAGCCCTGTTGTTCAGCTCTGATCGCAGTGGTCGCTATACAGATATCTATCAAATTGATCTGGCTGACAAACGTGTCAGCCAACTGACCCGGACACCGGATGAAGGGGAGTTTTCTCCCACGCCCCTGCCAGGGACCGACGGCATTCGCTATGTGGTTGAACAGGGAATACCGCATCAAAGTGTCTGGCAGCAACAAGCGCAGCAGCCAAGAAGCCGCGCCATCAACAGCTATATTCCCACCGGTTACTATGCAAGCCATCCACAACTGGGCACGTTACTGTGGGCCAGATATGGCTACAACCTGTACTTTGAACCCACAGGCGAGCAGGCCGATGAGGGACACTTTGTGGCCGCCGGTGTTGGCCGCAGTCTGCACGCCATCCCCAACGCCCCGGCCTTCAGCTTTATTCATAAACGCCACGACGGCCAACTATGGGTTACTCGCTTTGAGCCGCACAGCGGTAGCCAGAGTCAGGTGATTGCACTGTCCCCGGGCAGTGAAGATATCAGCTGGAGCAGCAATGGCTGGATATTTCACACCGCCGCCCAGGGGCTGATGGCATACAAATACAACCCCGATATCCCGACAGGTTTACGCCAATGGCAGCAGATTATGCCTTTGAATGCCCCGGCTGACGGATATCAGGCCCCCAACCGACTGGCCATCAGTCCGGACGACCGCTGGCTGGCGATTGTCTGGCAACGCTCTTCCAGGCCAGACGAGTAAAGACGGTATATTTTACCGTGAGAAACGCCTGATACCACTTTTTACGCTAACATGTTATAAAAACGTAACGAATCTCACTTCTGCATAGTGAGTTTGTTTCAGTCACTTTATTGCATGGCAGCGACGGCAGGATGAACCGGGCGGAAGAATTTGTCAGTCAACTCTTCTCAGAGACTTTCAACAAGGAGCCGAAACGCCTGTTTCGGGCGCCGGGACGGGTCAATTTACTGGGTGACTACAGTGACTGCTATGACGGCCTGACCATTTGCTGCGCGGTCAATGTCTATACCTTACTGGCCGTTGCCCCCCGTGAGGATGGAAAGTTCAGAGCCATCTTCCACCATTCAGCCGTCAAAGGTGAAGGTCACCAGCCCGGACAGATCTATGAGTGGTATGCCGGTGCCGAAGGTCCGCCCCTGACCGATGCCGACAGTCTGAATTACCTGAAAGGTATCACCAGCGAGCTGGTGCGCTCGGGACTGATCCTGACAGGACTGGATCTGGCGGTGGTCAGCACAATCCCCAAAGATACCGGTCTTGGTTCCACCGCTGCGCTGCAAACAGGCTTCGGCACCGCGCTGAGTTTGTGCTGCAATCAGCAACTGACGCCAATGGCCGTCGCTCAGCTGGCACAGCGCGGCGAAAACCTCTACCTGTCACACACCTGCGGCGTTGTCAGCCAAATGAATTGTGCCCTTGCCATGGCAGACTGCGCCATGATGATCGACAGTCTGGATATGGACTGTCAGCCTATCCCCATGCCAGATGCGCTGGCACTGGTAGTGATCAAGCCGGGCAATGTCGAAGCCAAAACCGAAGCCAGGCGTCAGGCCAGACTCGCCAATTGCCGGGCATTTGCAGAGCACTTTGGCGTCAGTTCGCTGCGCAGCCTCAGCCAGCCACAACTCGCCGGGGAAGACCGGCAAAACTGCAGCCGCTTCTTCGATGAGGTGGAACATCTGCTGGGGGAAAACAACCGCGCTCACCAGTTAGTGGGGGCCCTAAGACGGGGCGATTGCCACACCATCAGTGCGCTGCTGACCGATTCCCATCATTCTCTGGTCCAGGCACTGCATCCGGATAACGATCAGGCGCTGGCAGTCTGTGACTTTCTGCATCAATATCTGGCCCACCGCGGTGGCGCCAGAATGACTGAAGATCAAACGGTAGTCGCGCTCATCCCCAAAACAGAAGTGGCTGATGTACTGCTGCAACTGCAAACCCGTTTCAGCCAGTGCGACAGCTACCTGTGTGAGTTGACCTGCGCCGCCGGTGCCATTTCCCCATAAAAAACGGCAACCCTGTGGTTGCCGCTGTATCTGTAGCACTGTTGCCGACGCCGGCCAATAAGCTGATATCAATGCAGTCGCCTGGTGCCAGACGACTGAACTTCTTCAACCCAGCCGCGGTGACGTCTGATTAATCGTCTTCAAAGTCGTCGTCAGACCAATCGTCGCCGAAATCTTCGTCGAAATCGTCATCGTCGGCTTCGGCCTCAGCTTTAGCCTTTTTCGGTGCCGGAGCATTTTCACCAAGTTCATCCACCTTGGGACGTTTACCCAGGAACTCCGCTCTCACCCGCTTCCAATCCGCACTGAACGCAGATTCTGCAGCTTTAATGGCGGCCTCATCCAGCTCATGTAAATTGGGTCGTACGATCTCTTCCACGTATTCCACAATGGCTTTGCGGTCGGTGTTGTAGAGATAAATTCTGCCAGAAGAGGCATCAGGTAACTGGTTGTCATGGATAACGACTGTGTTGCCTCTGGAGGTTCTCAGTTCACCAATCCAAACCTGTTTTTTCGCCGTGTTGTACATATATGCCAATACCCTTAAATCAACATATAAACTCAAAAATTCATCTGCGTGGCAGCACTGCGTGACTGCCGTTCATGCCCGTTGGGAACCGGGGTCAATTAGCCCGGTATTTTTACAGAAAGTTTTCAAGAATCAATGACCCGGATATGAAAAATTGCTCATTGAAAGCGAAAAGCTCATTCCGTCGTCACAGATCCCACCATGACCGATAAGTTCCGGTCATCACCGCGTTGAAAATCACCCGTTTGAAGACTTGTTTACACCTTCATTAGGAATGTAGACCAAATTTTTTGACTGGCAAATTTTTTTCTCGCGAGTTTCAAACTTTAACAAAATGCATAAGAAACAAGCGGAAAGCCCGATACAGTAAGGGATCCGACTAACTGGCATTATTGGTACCAGCTTTAATATCGGCTGTCCAGAGGGAATTTTGTCTAACGTCGGCGGGCATAAAAAACGGGGATGTGAAATCACATCCCCGTCAACAATTTCAGCTTATCTCTGGCTGGATATCAGGCCTTGCGGATAACCACGCGAACCCTGGGGCCCTGCTGCTCCACTTCCAGCACTTCATGACCATGACGTTTGGCATCGGTGGGAATGTTGTTGATGGACTGCAGGCAGTCAGTCACGACTTCCAGAGTTTCACCGGATTGCATTGTTTTCAACGCATCCAGGGTGGCGACCACAGGATAGGGGCAAGGCTCGCCCCACACTTCCAGTTGGAAATCCACTTCACCCACAACTTGATTTGCTGATTCAACCATTTCATTTCTCCTGACGCTGGCGGGCGAAGAAACGCTTCTCCCACCACAAAATTGCCAACAACGACAGACCCAGCAGCGCGAAGGTCATACCCAGTCCGCCCCAGGGTCCCAAACTTTCCAGTAAATTCACTTTTGGCCAGCTGGTCGCCAATGGCGTTGCCACCATATCCCACATGGCGGCCAGTCCCAGTGCACCCAGAATGGTGCCAAGGCCCACCCACCAGAAGTGCACCTGACCTTCCATTGCACGGTACATCCAGCCGGTTTCACAGCCGCCAGCCAGTACGATGCCGATACCGAACAGCACACCGCCAATCACCACATTGGGACCAGCCCACATCACTTTTTGTGCCATGCCCAGTTCGATATAGCTGAAAGTAGCCAGCGCGCTGACCGCCATCCCCAGCACAATCGCAATGGCCATCTGGGTGCGACCGGTGATCCACATATCGCGAAACGCCGAGGTAAAGCAGATTTGCGCGCGCTCAATCAACAGGCCAAAGCCCATACCAAACAGCAGTGCTATGCCCAGTTTGGGTGAGTCCAGCAAGGTCACCACGCCCCAAATCGCCAGCAGACCGAAAAGCACCATGCCCAGACGGAAACGCTTGCTGGCCTGGTTTTCATCCTGAGCGATATTGCGCTTGGCACCGCCCTTGGTCAGCTTCAGCGGCACCCGGAACATGGGCAGCAGCGTCAGCTTGGCGCCCACATAAGTGCCCACCGCGGTTGCCAGCGCAAAAATCCAGGCATGCAGCGAGAACTGAGGGATCCCGGTGAAAAAAGCCGCCAGGTTACAACCCATGGCCAAACGCGCACCAAAGCCCGCCAGCGCACCGCCAATCACGGCCTGAGCGATACGACGTTTATGCTGCGGCAGACGAATACTCACATTGTTGGCCCACAAGGCTGCCGCCAGCGCACCACCGAACATACCGATCAGCATCATGCCACCGGCTCTGTCCAGCGGAGTTCCCTTCAACCCAATAATCTGGAAATAGGTCCAGTTTTCAGGATGGGCACCAAACAGCTGGGCCAGATGACCGCCCCAGCGGGTAAATTCACCGGTCACGGCCCACAGACCACCGGTCAAACCGAAAAAAATGGCCGACAGAACACCGGCTGCGATAACCGCAGGCACAGGTGACCAAAAACGGACCAGATAGGCTTGCTTGAATGCTTGCCAACTCACGACATTTTCCCCCATTGAAAATGCAAGCGACGATGCCGGGCGCAGAACAGACTTGATTGCAGTCTCCTCACCACAGTGTCAATCACTTTGAAAAACGAAAGCGGCGGATAATACCTCACCCGGGGATCCGTCGATACGTCGGAATACAAAATTTAACCAGATAGGGTTTTCTTACCCCACGCGCTGCAACATAGGGGCTGCACCGGTCACAATTCGTTCACCGCAGCTGTAAACCATGGCCCGGTTGTCACGGCAAAATCCCACCAGAGTGAGATTGCTCTGCTGCGCCAGTTCCTGCGCCAGCGCCGTCACCGCCGACATGGCGAACAGGATCTCAATACCCGCTGCGGCCGCCTTCTGCACCATCTCAAAACTGGCACGGCTGGTCAGTATCACGGCCCTGGGCATGGGCAGTTTGTTGAGGGCAAAGTGACCAATCAGCTTATCCAGGGCGATATGTCGGCCCACATCCTCAAACCCGGCAATAACGCAACCATCCTGATCCAGCGCCATGGCCGCATGGGTCGCACCAGTGATCCGAAAACAGGGCTGTTGCTGCTTCAACGTCCGCAGCACTGAGTTCATCACCGCCAGGTTAAAGCGACTGCTGCCGACCACTGGAACAACTGGTTTTATCGCCTGATCCAGCTGGGCAACACCACACAGACCGCAGCCGGTACGGCCCGCCATATTGCGTCTGTGCTGCTTGAGCTCGGCAAAGCGGCGGGTGGTGATTTCCAAATGCACTATCACCCCAAGCTCCACTTCTTCCAGTTCAACACCTTTGATTTCAGAGGCACACTCAACAATCCGCTCCGACAGGGTAAAGCCAACAGCAAAGGCCTCCAGGTTCATGGGCGAGGCCATCATCACGGTGTGGGAGATGCCGTTGTACACCAGCGCCACCCGCACCTCCTGCGCCAGTTCATCAGACACAGGGGAAAGGCTGCCGTTAAAGCTGGACAGCGCATCTATGCTACGGATGCTGTTGTGAAATTCGCTATTCATGAAGATATCCCTGTGGAAAGTCCGGCACGCTGGCCGTCGGCCCTATTAGTTGATAGATGGGCTGACATGCTTGTTGCCGAAATGGAAAAATGTTTGGGTTCAGAAGCTTGCGCCTTGCTATCAGGCCTTGTTCCCGGCCGCAAATAATCAAACAGCTCAGCATCCCGCAAGGTGCGGCTGTTGGCCTGATACAGTCGCCGGGTAAAGCCGATTCGGTCAAACCACTCCAGCAGCTGGATCCCGGCTTTGCGCCCCATCTGCATTCCGGCGCAAAACTCAGAGGTACTCACAGACTCATGTTCTTCAAGGTGTGCGAGGATCATGGCAGCACCTGCCTGCAAGGTATCGCTGAGAATGTATCTGTCTTTGAGCAGCGCACTGATGTAACCCAGCTGCACCAGCTTGTAACACAGGGCTCTGGCCTGTTTGGGAGTCAAGCTTAAAGGCTCACAAATATCCGAGGTCCACAGTGGCGTGCGCGACTGAATGAACATCTGCTCGAGGCGCTGCCACAGTGGCAGCTCATCAACCGACAAGCTGATGGCGTGTCTTGGCAGATGCAACTGCCCCCGGGTCATCGCCAGCTCCCCGGCTGCCAGCTGCTCATCAATGGCCTGATTCACCAACGCCGCTGGCAGGCCTGAGTGACACACCCTTAGCAGCCGCGCCCGACCCAGCCCCAACTCGTCCGGGTTGGATTCATGGTGAGCGGCAATCCTGTCCATCATGCCGGTTTTAAAGCCATCAAACAGCGTGCGACTCACCAGCCAGTCACCACGACTGACCAGGCCTGCACTGTCGCTGTGGCCGCTGATTGCACGCCCGCTATTGTCATGCTCACGATGAACACTGCCACGATGAGCACAGCCATGATGATCACAACCAAGGTGCTGCTGCAGTTCAACCTCACTCAGTTGCCAACTCCAGCTCTGCAGCGCGATAGATACCGCTTTGCGACTGCAACTCACTGTGAGTGCCTGCAAAGGTGTCTTGTTGGTGCTTTTAATACAGGCCGCCAGCTCAGTCAGATACGCAATGCGCTCGGCGGTGCGCTTACCCCGGGTTGGTACCTCCAACTCAAGCACCCGGGCGCCCCCCAGCGTCTCGCGGCCGCAGGCATCGCGCACCACCAGCATATCGCCGGTGGCTGGCAGCAAAGGCTGCTCCAGCACCAGCTCAGCCAGATACGCTTTGCGATTGACAGAGGATGTGGTCAATGGCGTATCAGATAGCAGGGCGATACGACCAAGAAGATGACTGGCGCCATGGTGCAGGTGCACGCTCTGCCAGTGTTTGGGGATAAAACCACTGAGTACCACGGCAAATCGGGATACCGGCTCTGGTGTGGCGATGGAGCTCAGCCAGTCGCCACGCTCGATAACCTGCTCATTGCCAGTCAGATTCAACGCCACCCGATCACCGGCACTGGCAACATTGGATTCCCGTCCCTGGGCGTGCAGGCCTCTTACCCGCACCTGATTTTGATGATGCTTGTGCCTGGCTCCGGACAGATACAGTCGCTCGCCAGTGCGAACGAGGCCGCTAATCACTGTACCGGTTGCCACCAGACCTGCGCCTTTTACACTGAATGCCCGGTCCAGCACCATGCGAAAAGGCGCCGAATCGACTGCAGCTTGATCGGTCCCGGCCAGCGATTGCAGATGCGCCTTTAGCTCGGCAATGCCAAAACCTGTGTGCGCAGAGACAATAAACTCCTGTCTGGATACACCTTGCAGATTACCGGTATTGGCCAGCCAGACACCCAGCTCGGCCTGCACTTCGCTGACTCTGTCGGCAGTCACTCTGTCGTACTTGGTCAGGGCGATAGTCAGGCTCTCAAGTGGCATCAAAGAGAGGATTTGCAGATGCTCCCGGGTCTGGGGCATCACGCCATCGTCGCAGGCCACCACCAGCAGGGCATGTTTGGCATGGCTGACGCCACACAGCATATTGTTGATAAATTTTTCGTGACCCGGCACGTCGATAAAGGCCAAACGGCGGTTATCAGCCAGATCCATAAAGGCGTAGCCCAGATCGATCGTCATGCCCCTGCGCTGCTCCTCCGGCAGACGGTCGGCGTTCATGCCGGTCAGCGCCTGGATCAGGCTGGTTTTGCCGTGGTCCACATGCCCAGCAGTTACAATAATCATTGCTTAGCCCCACACTCAGCTTGATGACACTGGTTTTGCCACCCTCTATGTGCCACATGCCCTGCAGTAACAATAATCATTGCTTAGCCCCACACTCAGCTTGATGAAACGGGTCTTGCCACTCTCTATGTGCCACATGGCCTGCGGTTACGATAATCATGCGGCGACCTCGCAAGCTGCAGCGCCAGTCTGTCGAGTTCGCTTATCCTGCCAACGGCTGATGCACTCATACAGAGCTGCCGCCAGTTCACCATCGTCATCGCTGCCACGCAGATCCAGCCACAGTTTGCCTGCTCCCAGACGGCCAATAAGCGGCACGTTCTGATTTTTAAAATGCCTGTCCAGCGATATCAGCGAGTCTTCGGCCAGGCCTAACGATGGGGTAAAGCACAGGGCCACAGACTCCAGCAGCACATCCGGCTGGGAGCCACTGCCCACCTGTGTCTGGCAGGGTTCAAGCGCTACCCCCAGAGTCGTATCCAGCTCCTCACACCCCTGCATCAGCAGCCTGCCAAGCCTTTCAAGTTCGGTTAATGGCCGCGACAGCTTACGAAAGATTGGCATTACAGTGTCCAGCTGCTCAGGTTTGCGATATTCAAGCAGGGTGGCTTCCAGCGCGGCCAGCACCATCTTGTCGCATCTCAGTGCCCGCTTCAGCGGATGGGACTGCAGCTTGTCGATCAGTGCCTTTTTGCCCACTACCAAACCCGCCTGAGGACCGCCCAGCAGTTTGTCACCGGAAAAACTCACCAGATCAACGCCATCACTCAGCATCTGCTGGGGCATGGACTCGCAAGCAAGGCCAAAACGCGACAGCTCGGTCAGTGCGCCACTGCCGAGATCGGAAATCAGCGCAATGCCACGCTCACGGCACAATCCGGCCAGTTCGGCCTCAGAGACCGACTTGGTAAACCCGGCGATATGATAGTTACTGGTGTGCACCTTCATAATGGCGGCAGTGTTGTCGGTAATGGCGGCAGCGTAATCTTTAAGGTGGGTGCGATTGGTGCAGCCCACCTCCACCAGCTTGCAACCGGCCTGGGCCATGATGTCGGGAATACGAAAGGCGCCGCCAATCTCCACCAGCTCGCCCCGGGACACAATCACCTCTTTGCCCGGCGCCACAGACGCCAACATCAGGAGCACGGCCGCGGCATTATTGTTCACCACGCAGCAGGCCTCGGCGCCGGTCAGTTCATGCACCAGCTCACTGATGCGCGAATCCCTGTGACCACGTTTGCCTGCGCCCATATCAAACTCCAGCGGAACAGGGTGACGCATCACTTCAGTTACCGCACTGATGGCCGATTCACACATCTGGCTGCGTCCCAGATTGGTATGCAGTATGGTGCCGGAGAGGTTAATCACAGGGCTTAAGCTGTGGCGAGAGGCATGGTGCAGCGCCTGCTCCAACTCGCGAACAAGCGCAGCGTCATCTGTGCACCAGGCTGGCAGGGTTCCCTGCTTGGCAATCAGGCTGCGGGCCGCCGTCAGCATTCGGGTCAGCTCGGCTTTCACCTGAGGTTTGCCGAATTTATCAATAAAACTCATCACTTGAGATATCTTCAGCAGGCTATCCATGGCCGGCAGGAGTCGATACAGCGCGTTGCAAGAGTCGATAGCTTGAGTCATAAGTCTTGGGGAATTGATCTTTGTTTGGGTTAAAAAGAGGAGGCACAGGGTGCCTCCTCAGGTTTTCAGTACTGCTAATAATTACTAAGCGTTGGCTGAAGGCTCTTCACAAGAGCTAGCCGAGGGCTCCTCATGGGCCAGCAGCAGCGGGTTGACGGTGGAAGGATGGAATCCTTCCTCAACCAGTTGCTGATCCATCACCATGCTGGCCAGGTCATCGACCGCCACTTCCAGGCGCGGGTTGATGTCGGTAAACAGCATCTTGGTGTAACCCTTACAGCTGCCACAGCTTTCGATACGCAAAGGTGCCTTGGTTTCGGTTTCAGCCCAGAGATGGATATCCCGGTTATCACCGCAACAGGTACACTCGGCGCGCACTCTGTGCCATTGGGTTTCACACAGACTGCAGTGCAGATAACGCAATCCCTGACGGGGCTGCTCACGCACCACACTGGCGATGGGGTGAGAGCCACACACAGGACACAGCCTGTGATGACCTTCGCCCACCTTGGCCTGAACCTCTGCCACGCATACTGCCCAGTGCGACCAGTAGAGTGACAGTGCCGACCAGATAAACAGGCTGAAACGGGCAGGAACGCAAGTAAACCGTCCATCCAGCATCTCTGTCGCCCAGCGCTGTAGCTGCTCAGGCTCTGTGGTGGCCAGCTCCTTCAGCACTTGCTGCACTGAAGGAGACACCAGCGGCAGCAACTCACTGATAAGCTCCTGCAACCCCGACTGCCAGACATTGCCCCAGTCGAAACTGGCCAGACTCAGCGGCGTGGAGCCAGACAGCTGCAATTGCGGCTGTGGACCAAACAGGCTTTCGCTGTCAGAAGCTGCCAGTCGGGCCTGAGACTGGGTCAACAGCCTGAGCAGACCAAAGTAGTCACTCAGTACAGTGTCATCCGCCAGCTCCTGCAAACGTGCTGCGCGGCGTGCATACACAGCAGCAGGGTTTGCCGGTATCACGGTCAACACATCGGCCGCGTCTTTGGCCAGGGCTTCAGGGTCCAATCCGGTTACAGAAGGGGTTGCAGTGCTCATAATCAGTGTTTTTCCTGCTTAATAATTTTCAGTTCTGGATCATTCAGCATGTTCGGGTGGTGCTTCTTGCACCAGGCCCGGGATACTGTGCCGTACAACATACCGGCCACAGATCCTTCCACCCAGGTCGCCATCCAGAAGTGCACCATCACGAAGATCAGCATGATCACCGCGCAGATGGCGTGCAGCAGAATGGCCCACTCAATGGTGGAGGCGTCAAAGTAAGGGGCGAAGTAAGGCTGCCACATCATAAAACCTGTCACGGTCAGCACGATGGAGGTCACCACGAAGGTGCGGAACAGCACTTTCTGACCCGGGTTGTAGTGGCCGATCGCGGGGATCTTATCCTCGTTCTCGAACATCACATCCTTAATGGCCAGCATCCACGTCAGGTCGTTCTTTTCCCACTTGTTATGGTGGTAATAGCGCACCAGCATCAACATCAGCGGCAGACACATCATCAGGCCGGCGATGGGATGAACAAAACGCGCCATCTGTGGCGTGCCGGCAATGCCGCCCAGCCACTGGAACGAGGGGAAGAAGAAGGCAAAGCCCGTCAGGAAGGTCACCAGACCGGTCGCCACAATGAACCAGTGGCAGAGTCGGTCGAACAGTGTATGACGCAAGATCCTTTCATTCTTATGCATAGCCGTTACTCCTTGTCTGACTTCTGGCGGGACTCACCATGGCTTTGGCCATCATGGGAATGGTCGAACGCAGCCGGTTCGTCCTCTTCCACAATGTTGCGCCCCACAATAATGCGGTGGGCAACGGCCACAGCGGCGGTGGCAATAATGCCCGCGGCGCCCAGAGGCTTAACCACGTCCTGCCACAACTTGACCGGCAAACTGGTCTTGGGATCAGCCGGCAGGCCATAGCTTTCAGGCTGGTTGATATCGTGCAGAATCATCACCATACCTGTGCCGCCTACCCCTTGCGGGTTGTACAGACCGGCATTGGCATAGCCCTTTTCTTTCAGTTGCTTCACCCGCAGATCTGCGTAGAACAACATGTCTTCCCGGGTGCCGAAACGCAGCGCGCCGGTAATACAGGTCTTGACGCAGGCTGGCTCCAGACCAATCTGAGTACGGTCAGCGCACATGGTGCACTTGTAGGCCTTCTGATCGATGGGATCCAAACGTGGAATGTTGAACGGACAGGCCGATACGCAATAGCCACAACCGGTACACTTGTCTGAGTCAAAGTCCACTGTGCCGTTACTGCGCTGCACGATGGCGCCTTTGGTTGAACAAGCGGTCAAACAGGCTGGGTCATCACAGTGCATACAGGCGGTGTGCGTGAACTGCCAGTGCATCTTGTCGTTCTTCTTGAACTCGTGGAACTTCATCAGCGTCCAGCACTCGGAAGAGAGATCTGCCGGGTTCTGGTAGCTGCCGGAGAATTCGCCGATTGGCGCTCTTAAGTCATTCCACTCAGAGCAGGCCACCTGACAGGCTTTACAGCCATTACACTTGGTGGCATCGAACAACTTGGTCATCCTGGCGACCTTGCGGCGCACCTGGGCGGCCGGGGTCAGCTCAGATGTGCCTGAACTTAAAATAATATCTTGTGCAGACATGATCAGATCCCCTCCGCCTTCTCAATGTTGACCAAAAATGCTTTGTACTCAGGTGTTTGCGTATTCGCATCACCCACTTCCGTGGTCAGCACGTTACAGGTAAAGCTCTTGCGGATCAGCGCGTTGTGACTGCCGTGACGTGGCAGACCAATAGTGTGAACCCATTGACCATTCACCTTCAGCGGCTGCAGTCGCTGCGTCACCAGCGCCTTGGTTTCCATGGCGCCACGCTTGGAGCTGATACGTACCCAATCACCGTTGGCAATACCCTTGTCTTTAGCCAGCACTTCGTCGATTTCAACGAAGGTTTCCGGCATGGAGATGGCCGCCAGACGACAGTGAGTCGACCAGTAGTTGAAGTGCTCAGTCATAGAGTAAGTGGTACAGACATAAGGGAATTCCTTATTACTGCCCAGCGTCTCCTTCACACCTGGCAGCATACGTACTGCAGGGTTGCTGATCACATTCGGGTGCAGCGGGTTAGTACCGATAGGCGATTCCATTGGCTCGTAGTGCTCAGGGAACGGACCTTCAGCCAACAGCTTGAGGGCGAAGAAACGGCCCACACCTTCAGGCTGCATCATAAATGGATGGGCAGATTCCTGAGGTGGCAGCTTCATGTTGAAGTCGCCCACGTCTATGCCATGCCAGTGGCCGTCGGTATATTCCAGGATCATCCGCTTGGGATCCCAGGGCTTACCGTTCACGTCACAGGAGGCGCGGTTGTACAGTACGCGGCGGTTCATCGGCCAGGCGAACGCCCATCCCGGCGTGATACCTTTTCCGGATGGATCATGGTTGTCACGGCGGGCCATCATGTTGCCCTCTTCAGTCCAGCAACCTGAGTAGATCCAGCAACCACATTCAGTGCTGCCGTCATCTTTGAGCTGAGTGAAGTTATCCAGCTGGCGACCTGTGGCGATATCCTTACCGTTGAGCTCCTTGGCCACCTCTTCCCCGTGCGGGAAAGATGGCGTGTGGTAATCCCACTTAATGGCTTCAATCGGCTCAGGCAACTTACCGCCTTCATCCTTATACATCTGCTTGAGTTTCAGCATGATGCCGGACAGGATCTCTGCATCTGGCTTGGACTCACCCGGTGGGTTGGCGCCCTTCCAGTGCCACTGCATCCAGCGACCTGAGTTAACGATACAGCCCTCTTCCTCGGCAAAAAGGGTGGTTGGCAAACGGAACACTTCGGTATGAATCGACGCGGGATTCACTTCGTTGAACTGATCAGCGTGCTGCCAGAAGGTCGCGGTTTCGGTCTGCAGCGGATCCAGTACCACCAGGTACTTCAGATTGCTCAGCGCCTTCAGTACCTTATTGCGGTTTGGCTGGGAGTTAATACAGTTCACGCCCTGTACAAACAGACCATTGACCTTGCCGTGATACATCATGTCCAGATGGCGGGTGTAGTCGTACTGCAGATCCCACTTGGGCAGCCAGTTGTAGCCATAGTCATTGTCTTTGGTGGCATGCTTGCCCCAGAAACTCTTCATCTGCGAGACAAAGAACTTGGGATAGTGCTGCCAGTAGTTGGTCTGACCCGGACGCAGCGGCACTGGCGTGTAGTTGCGCAGGTAAGTCTCAAGGTTGATGTCATTGTCGTTTGGCAGCTTGAGGTAACCCGGCAGGTTCTGACACAGCAGACCCATATCGGTGGCACCCTGCACGTTGGAGTGACCACGCAGCGCGTTGACACCACCGCCCAGCACGCCAATGTTGCCCAGCAGCAACTGGATCATCGCCATACTGCGAATGTTCTGCGCGCCCTTGGTATGGTGGGTCCAGCCCAGTGCATACATAAAGGTGGCAACGCGATCGTGAGTATGGGTCGAACCAATCACTTCACACACGGCCTGGTAGTCTTCTACCTTGGTGCCGGTGATATTGCTGACGGTATCAAAGTCATAGCGATCAACATGCTTTTTCAGCAGGTTCCACACACAGCGTGGGTGCTGATAGCTTGGGTCAACCCTGGCAAAGCCTTGCTCGTCCAGCTCATAGAACCAGGACTCTTTGTTATAGGTGCCGCTTTGCTCATCAAAGCCACTGAACAGACCATCGTTGAATTCAAAATCATCACGCACAATAAAACTGGCGTTGGTATAGGCCTTCACATAGTCGTGGTTAACCTGATCTGTCTCGATCAGATAACGGATCACACCCAGCAGGAAGGCAATGTCTGTGCCGCTGCGCAGTGGCGCGTACACATCAGCCAGAGAGGCGCTGCGGGTAAAGCGTGGATCTACGACCACAAGCTTGGCATCGTTATGCTGCATGGCTTCTGACACCCAGCCAAAGCCGACGGGATGCGCTTCTGCAGCGTTGCCGCCCATAATAATGGCGACGTTGGTGTTTTTGATGTCGATCCAGTGGTTGGTCATGGCACCGCGCCCAAATGTTGGAGCAAGACTTGCTACCGTTGGGGCGTGTCAGTTACGAGCAATGGTATCGATGGCAACAAGGCCAGTGGCACGGGCAAACTTATGGGTAATAAAGCCGCCTTCGTTCGGCTGCGCCGACGAGGTCATCATGCCTGTGGTCAGCCAGCGGTTTACTGTGGTGCCGGCTTCGTTGGTTTCGATCAGGTTGGCGTCGCGGTCGTCTTTCATATGACGGGCGATACGTGCATAGGCTTCCTGCCAGCTGATGCGTTTCCATTCATTGGTACCCGGCTCACGCACTTCTGGGTACTGGTTACGGTGTGGGCTGTTGACATAGTCCACCAGACCGGCACCTTTAGGGCACAGGGCGCCACGGTTAACCGGGTTATCCACGTCACCTTCGATGTGGAAAATACTCTGCTCAGAGTTTTTGCCCACAGTGCCGTGGCTGTACATCAACAAGCCACAACCCACAGAGCAATAACAGCAGTTATTACGGGTTTCTTTTGCTCTTAATAATTTATACTCACGGGGCGCGGCCATCGCCTCACCGGGCATCATGCCCAATGCTGCAATAGCTGAGGTGGTCGCTCCGCAGGCACACAGTTTAAAAAACTGTCGTCTGTCCATCTAAAGTCGCCTCACTCTGGATTAAATTCTGCAATCACGGGCAATGCCCGGGTCGCAATATTTTGGTTTGTTGCAGGCATCCTGCTACCCGACAACGGCCGCAGTATCAGAAAACAAACTCAAAATAACAATTTATCCCAACAGACAGAGATCACACTAAAATCCAAACAGCAAAACCAACCACAAAACACGCCACACAAAGGCGAAAACAACCAAAAAATCAACAACAAGCCAGTTAATTTGACCACCAAACACATCAACAACAGACTGCGACATAATTACCCACCACAATGGTAAATAATGTCCCAAAATCATTGCTTAACAACAGGCTAATTAAGCTGCCAGCAATTCACGGTTATCAAAAAATGAAAGCAATGGAAGACAGGTTTTTCAAAGGGGTATGAACATTAAATTCCATGCTGAAGTGAGATCCTCAGAGAAAGTTAAAAACCCCGTAAACAACAAAAAGGACAAAATGACCCACATTGATAACTTTTGACCAGCATACAAAACAGCCTCAACCTGCCATCACCAGTACAAAATCCAGACAACTCAAGTCTGCCCCCGTTGATCGATTTGCCCCATTCACTGCCAGCAGCAGTTATCGCGGCAAATGCCACACAGGTCTCAAAAACCAATAATGACAGTATGATGGGCTTGTCATTGCGGGCCGAATGTCATTAGTATCCGCAACACCAAAAGGGAAGAACGTCGTCTCCGGTGAGGCGTCCGGACTTCAAATCCGGGTGGGGCTGCCAGCAGTCCCGGGCAGGTTCAACTCCTGTGTTCTTCCGCCAAAATCCCTTTCAATACCCAATTATTACCACCAATAATCAACTCGCTCATTGCTGACAGATCCCGCCGTTCCCGCACAGCCATCTATCCACTGCTTTGGTCTACTGCAATGGCACAGCGACCACCGCCAGCCGTACCAAATCTGTGCCTGAGACACAGTCAAATCTGTACCTGAGACACGGCCAAAGAGCGCCGTAATTCAGTGATTTATTGAGTAACTTCACAGATTGAGTCATGGCTCATTTTCAAGGTTCAACATCCGCCAACATTCCGCTAGTCTGCCCCGGTTTTCAATTGGCTCAGCAATAAGGATGACCCATGCACCATTGCGGTAACACGCTCTATCTTCAGGACAAATTCTGTACTCAATGCGGTGAAGAAATTCAGCAGGGGCGTAAACTGCTCGGTCTGCTCGATATTGAACCCCAACTGCTGGATGAGCTGAGCCAATCCTGTCCGGAGGCCAAAACCTTTACCGGCCGACTCAAGCGCAGCTTTCACTATCAGCGCCACCACACCCGCGGCAGCAACAGCATCACCTACTCCTACTGGTGGATCACCCTGGAGAGTGCTGAAGGCGAGATCAAACAGATCAGCATCAATGCCGAAAACAGCGCCTTTAACAACCTGAAAGTGGGCGATGTCATTTCTCTGCTGAAGCCAACCAGCATCAAGCTGACTTACAAACTGGACAGCGCCGCCAAGGGCATAGTGACCAACGACCAACTGGCAGGTGGGGTAATACTGCACAATGATGATGGCCAGGTATCCACCCTGACCAATCACTATGACTGCAGCAAACCCAGCCTTGGCGGCACTATCTTTCTCGGCCTGTTGCTGGCTATCGTTGCTTCCCTGATCGTGGCCGGGGTGTCGGATTTGGGTGACGGTTCCTTTGTCATGGGCGCCTTCCTCAGCCTCGCCTGTATGGTGCCCTGGTACAACGCCAGCCTGAACAACTTCCATAAATGCCATGCCCGCAAGGAAAGCATCAAAGCGGCCATCGCCAACATACTGGAAATCAGCAAATACCAGCTGGGCTATCACCGCCTGGAGCGACCAAGTCAGGACGACGATATATTCTGCGGCGGCTGTGAGTCGCGTATTCAGGCAAACAGTGACTTCTGCCCTCACTGTGGTGACAGACAAACCGCTCAAAGCGATTTATTGCCACCACAGACGCCAACTGCAGAACAAGCCGAATTGGGGACGATCAGCGCCATGGACGCCGCTGCAGATTCCCAGCTGCAGGTCTGTGATGCCGAGCCACAGGACCAGGCGCCTGAGCGCAAGAGTATCCGTCAGATGCGGCTGGACAAGATGAAAGAGTTCTATGTCTCCCACAAACAGGACTTTATCTACCGTCATGTGCTGAGAACCAATAAGAAATTCGATGGCAGCGCCTGGTGCTACATGGTGCAGGTGACCGACAGAAATATGAACACCAGCGTCAGCGATGTGACCCACACGGAGACGATTCGCACCGACTATAAAAATGGTTATGGCCATGTGGTGGATACCAAGTATGAAACCCACAGCTATCGGGTTCGGGATTCCAAACTGGATGGCAAGATCACAGTGGAAGATGAACAGGGCGAAGTGTTCGAGCAGTGGCTGCCGGAGTCTTTGATGACCCACACTGATGTGGGCGACTATCTGCTGATTGGCTACTCCCGCTTAGACAGAAACGACCGATATCGACGTTACAGCGAGTACTACTACAACATCAGTAAAGGTCGCTGGGAGATGCCTGAGTCTGTCCATGACTATGGTGATACCAGCCGGCTTGCCAAACTTATCGTGGCGTTGGCTGCAGCGGGCTGCTGCGCGCTGGCCTATTACACCCGTCAATGGCAACTGCCCGCCGGCTTATTTGGTGTGTTTATAACTGGCGTTGCCGTTAAGTCCTGGTTGACCGGTAAAGCCAACAGCAATAATGCCCACGAGCTTATCCAGCCAATTATGGACATGCTTTACAAAGTGCGGGACAACAAGCTGGAGCTCCTGGCTTATCTGACCAAGCTGAAGTAACTGATTGCTTTTCAAAACTAAAGACCCGGCGAATGCCGGGTCTTTTTTCAAGGCGTCTGTTTTCAGGACGTCCTTGCTAACAACCGCACCCACCACGAAATGCTTCAGATCTTCTCTGTGACCTCAGAGCCCTCTGTGGTTAACCACTTTTCCCTTCTAAAGCGCTCACCACAGAGCGCTGCGCTTCACAGAGAACACGGAGGAAAAGCGAGAACAGGCCGAGTACCGCGAATTGCTTTTGCTCTTCTCTGTGTCCTCCGTGCCCTCTGTGGTTAACCGCTTTTCGCTTTTAAAGCACTCACCACAGAGCGCTGCGCTTCACGAAGGACACGGAGGAAAGACGAAAAAGCCGAGTTAGGTCAGATGTGCTTGCTCTTCTTCGTGCCCTTCGTGGTTCAATGCTTTTCTGCTTGTCTACTCATGATTGACAGTCAGCACTATCTTGCCTCTGTGTTGTCCGGACTCCATCAGCACATGAGCCTTGCCGGCATCCGCCAGCGCAAAACTTTGGTAGATGGGTAACAGCGCAGCCTTGCCATTCAGTGTGGGCCAGAATGCCTGTTCAAGCTGGCTGGCAATCTCCGCCTTGGCCGCATCAGATTGCGGCCTTAATGTTGAGCCCGTCCAGCTGATACGCTTGGCCATCAAGCGGAAGAGGTCTACCTCTGCGGTACGTGATTGTTGCATGGCAACCGACACCATTCGGCCATCGGTATTCAGCGCTTTCATGCTGAGATTCACCATCTCGCCACCGGCTTGATCCAGCACCAGATCCACGCCGCCTCCTCTTGTTTCACTGGCACTCTTACTTTCCCTGGCACTGGCGTCGAGGATCTGCTCCAGCAAGTCGTCATCTTTATAGTTGAGCGCCGCATCAGCCCCCAGCTCAAGGCAGTAATCACACTTATCCTGGCTGCCACAGGTAACTATGACTTTTGCGCCCAGCGCCTTGCCCACGGCGATGGCAGCGCTGCCGATGCCACCGCTGCCGCCATGCACCAGCAGGGTTTCCCCCAGTCGCAAACGGCCACGAATGACCAGATTGCCCCACACGGTAAACAGCGCCTCGGGCAGCACTGCCGCATGAGCCATATCCATGCCATCGGGGATCGACAGGCAATGTTCGCTATGGGTCAGCACATACTGCCCATAACCGCCACCGGGCACCAGGGCGCAGACCTTGTCGCCCACTTGCCAGCGACTGACGCCCTGTCCCAGCGCGACAATTTCTCCGGCGACCTCCAGCCCCAGAATGGGACTCGCCCCCTCGGGCGCGGGGTACACCCCCTTGCGCTGCGCCACATCCGGGCCGTTGACCCCGGCGGCATGCACCTTAATCAGCACCTGATGGGCCTCAGGTTGCGGCACAGGGCTTGTGGTCAGGGTCATCTCTTCGGGGCTGCACCCTGGGGTAAATTGAATATGTTGATAAGTATCAGGCAGGTTAATTGGCAACATCTTCTGTCCTTTAGTGTCACTATCTGAGGGATGACAACACTATAAAAGAGGTCTGAGAAGATGCCAATTGGCTCAGCCCCCTGGCGCCTTCGGACAGGGAATAGGGGCAGCCGGAAAGAATTGGGTTAAGCCTGCCCCAGTATCCCGCAGCTCAGGGATGCTTGCTTTCAATCAGGCCGATTGCGGCGTCGGCGAAGCGCTGACCCAGCAGTTGGTACCCAGCTATCGTCATATGGATGTCATCAACTACTTGCTCACCTCTGTCGTTCAGGCCGGTATTCAGGTCATCCGTGTCCACCCAGGCGCCACGCGGATACTCATCGGCAAACTGCATCTGGATATTGCGGATAGCCACCCAATCCGGTTTGGACTGCTGACGGGATTTCAGATCTGTCTTGATACCCGCATCGCTCAGCCGCCCAAGCACCAGATTGACATCCTCCCGGCCAAGATCCTGCTGCACCTGTGCCAACAGATTTTGCAGACTCTGTTTATACACAGCACTTTGCTGGGTAAAGGCATCTTTCTCACCCTGCATCCAGATAAAGCTGACACTGGAAAGGGGCTGACCGTGAACCGCCTGATTAACCTCTTCCAGCAATTTCACATAAAGATCGCCACTGTCCTTTGCCCGCTCGCCACTGGCCGACACCCAGCTTCTGAGCCAGCGGCGAATGGGCTGCCCCCCCTCGGCCAGCTTGACTACGATCACCCCATCGGCGCCATATTTCCGCTCCACCGCGGGCACAAAGGTTTGATTAATATCCAGCCGCGCCATATTGGACTGACCGGACAGAATAAACAGATGCTTGCCCTCATCAGCCAGCGCCGCCGATGCTCCCAGCATGCCCCCACACAAACACAGCAATAACGATAGCGATTTCACTACAGCCCCCAACAATAGTTAAAAGCCATACCATGCCAGCCACGTTGGCCTCACCACCACCGAATTTACATTTGCTTAACTTTGCTGAAGGTTCTTTAAGAGAAGAAGGAAAGGGAATTTGCCGCTTGCCAGCGGTTAAACGTCGCGGAATGGGCATTCCACGTTTGCCTTCGGCAGAGATTAGCCAAGCTGCGCTTGGCAGAACTCCCGTTCTGTCCCTGCGGGATATGCCGCTTGCCAGCGGTTAAAGTCGTGGAATGGGCATTCCAAATTTGCCTGAGGTATAGATTAGCCAAGCTACGCTTGGCAGAACTCTCGTTTTGTCCCTGCGGGACATGCCGCTCGTCAGCGGCGAAAGTCGTGGGTAAATACATCCTTGTACAACAGCCAGTTCGGCATCCCTACCTCTCGCTCATAAGCACGCTTGCCGTCGGCAAGCATTCGCCCAACCCCACACCCGGGGAAAGGGGACCGTTTCGACAGGCCCCCTTGTCCAATCCCCCTGCGACTCCCGACGAAGCGGAAAGCCCCTTGGTGATTCGATTCAAATCGCTTATCGCGCCAGACGCTCGTCCATGATTCGACTGGCGCTGACTCGGCATCCATGCCTCGCCCACAGCATTTGAATCAATCCCCCGCGGCCGCTTCGAGGGAGACTGGGTGCAACCATCAGCATCAGTTCAACTGACTTGGGGACATTAGTTACTTGAGGGCAAGGGAATTAACGCCCTAATCAGCCGCGCCGTTTTTTGGCGTCGGATGAATTTGATTGTTAGCTGTATCTATGCCGTTCTTAGTTTGAATCCAGCCATCAATGTAATAAAACAATATACTGATCGCATTAGTAAAGCAGTCCACCGCCTCTGTCCAAGACCATTCAGGATACTGAATATCTTCTTTTCCAATATGAAATGTCACCGTTCTTTCATTGTCATTAAGACTCTGCACAGCGTTTGACAAATGAGAACCAGAAAAATGAATATAGCCGCATAAATTTTTATATATGTCTTTTAACCATGGGTATTCTGGGCTCAGAACGTCGACTAAATACCCATCATTCATCTGTTTTCCGTTTCTGTCCTTCAAGTTTCTGATTTGTTTACCACCTATAACATCAGCAGCAAAATCGTGAGGCTTTTCTACAAGCCAAGTCGCAGAAAATCGCAAAAACGTATCAATTTGAATTCTAAGTAATGACCTAGCTGCGGCCATATTTTTCGCTTCAATTAATGTGATGAAGCCTTCCGTGTTACCACTAGTTCTTTTCATTGCAGCGATTGCAAGGAGGTCTACAGGAAACATGTTGCCATTATCTGCTGAGAAAACAGCTTTCCCAAGATCCATAATTTGAGATTCAGTGCTTCGGAGCTTGATAATTGCTTCTTCGAGATTTTTGGATGCTACTCGTTCCATGAGTTTTCCTTATACAGCTAACGCCAAGCTAAGTGGCGCGCGTTAGCGCGTCCTCGCTTGAGCGTCTTGTTAAATTGCGCTTAAAAATTCTTGATGTGTTTAGTTAGATTGCTTGCCATTTCCACATATGCCCTTGCATCACTTTCGCTTAAGCTAAGCTCTTCAGCGTGAGCTGATTTATTCCTTAGCTGGCGAAGCTTCTTATAGATTACAAGCTGCTTATCATCTAGAACCTTACATTGATGTAAGTAGTCACCTAGTTTTGGATCGTTTCGAAATACATCGCTAGGAGGCTGACTCCAGAATGAACTAGCAACTTCAACTGCCGCGGCCTCAAGCTCAATCCAAGCTTCAATAATGGCAGCGCGTGTGGAATATGATACAAGATCTAGTGCCTTAGACTGTGCAGGCACACCCAATGGAGGCTGCTTGTCTTTTTCTGGTAGAGCATCGCTTACCTTAGACTTTAAGTCTTGTACTTCTTGAGAAAACTCAAGCTCTAATTCTTTATACTTAAGCTTCTTCATTAATGGAACAATCTCAACAATTGGTTTCCGTAATATAAATACCAGACCGATCACAGCGCTTGGCCATGCAAGTGCTTTGACTATCTCTGAAATAAATGTAAAACCATCCATATAACTTCGTGTTCCGTTTAGCAATTTAACGCCGCATTCAGCGGCTTGTCCGC
>NZ_JBOZWP010000040.1:0-8504 GCF_050865035.1 Shewanella sp. GXUN23E
TGTAATCGCTGGAATACCCTGGATCTTAGCCACTTCAACACCCTGATCCCACTTGGTGATCAGCGCCTGTACGTCAGCATTCTGGGCATTTTTATCAAACTCAGCGCGGCTCATACCCAGCACATCCAGGGCGAAGTCGACGGTGGAGTTGGCATCTTTAAACTTCACTTTCTTCACATGGTACTGATCGTAGTATTTGTCTTTCAGCTGCTTGAATACCTTGTCACCCTTGATGACTTTGGCGATAGCCAGTGCTGTGGTTTTTTCGGCACCAAATGGCGGCTTGGTAGTGATGTGATACTGATCCATTGTGCTGCCGGCAGGCAGAATGCTGTCGTTGGGAATGCCCGCTTTTTCGTACTTGTAGCAGAATGGACAGTTAATCGAGTAGATCTTCACGACCTGATTGGGGGCATTGAACTGAGCGGACTCAGGCAAAACCTGATACTCCACCCCTTCGGTTGCAGCCTGGGCAGTGAAAACAAACATTAACGAGGCAGCGGCGGCTAACAATGACTTTTTCATGAACTCTCCGTTTTATATCTTGCGGGTACTGGTGGGAAACCTAAATTTCCCACTTAGGTCAAATGTAATTAGATAAATCGATTTACAACTTATAGAGAATGAACTTATTCAAACTCGATAAAATAAATATTACTGGTTTCCGCATGTTTATCTCACACTTCTAATCAGTCTGTAGTTCATTCTATTAATATTTACGCCACGTCCTTTATGACCAAGGTCACAATTCAATATCCACACAAGAATAAGATTTCTACAATTTTAATTGAACACGAAAATCATATGCGTATTCAAATTTACCGATTAGTGCTATTAAGCTTTTAAAATTCTATGAGAGTCAGACTTTCCATAGACACTTACAGCAGACTGCCGGTACAGCTGCAACACCCAACACGCCTAGCTCTAACACAGCCTGAGCGAGAGATACGCCAGCATACTGAACCAATTATTTAGAATATTTGCATTTTCTATACCCCATTTTGGTTTTTTTTAACTTATATAGATTATTCCAATAAGGATAAAACTAACGCTACAAAAAATACCATCAAAAGGCAGGTTGTGACCTTATTCTCAAATTAATTCAACTAATCGAACTTATTATTTTTAGCGAACTAATTACTTGATTGGAGTCATGATGAAACGTCACATTTTAGCCGCATCTATTGTTGCTGCACTTTGCCAACCAGCATTAATTAACGACGCCGAAGCAGCCGGTTTTAAACCTGCACCAGCCGCCGGTAATCTGGGAGCGATTCTGGTTAATCCATATGGAAACTCTCCCCTGACCGCTATTTTGGACTTAGGCAGCAAGCGCCCAACTGACGTGACGGTTACCGTACACGGTAAAGGCAAAAAAGGGGTTGATATCGACTACCCTGTTGGCCAAAAGACCATGAACACTCATGACGGTATCCCGCTGTTTGGTCTGTATGCGGATTACAACAACCAGGTTACCGTGAAGTACACCCTGGACGGTAAAAAATACAGTGAAAAATACAATGTGTTGACCGGTGCCATCACCAATGAATACGTTGATAACCGTAACATCACTGTGCTGCCTGAAGTGCAGGTGAAGAAAGTGGCCAAAGGCTTCGAAGACCGTCTGTACATGGTTAACACCCACACCTACAACCAGCAGGGTTCAGATCTGCACTGGTCAGGTCAAAAGAGCAAAGACGCCGGTATCTTTGAATCCTCTCCGGCAATGGGCTCGCTGCCTTTTGAAAACGCTCCAATCACGCTGGTCGTCGATACTCAGGGTGAAATCCGTTGGTGGCTGGATCAGGACGCCGTCTATGATGGTACCGCCCTGGACGTCGAAAAGCGTGGCTATCTGATGGGCTTCCACGACAACGGTGAAGGCGAGATCACCTTCGTGCAGGGCCAGCGTTACGGCACCTTCGATCTGTTGGGTAACTTTGAATCCCGTCGTCTGCCACGCGGCTATGTCGATGCTTCCCACGAGCACAACATCATGCCTAACGGCGACTCATTGGTTCGCGCTGCAAAGGCCAACTACAAGAACTCTCAGGGCGACATCGTTCACACAGTACGTGACCACATTCTGCAGATCGATACCCATGGCAACCTGGTAGATGTTTGGAATCTGTCTCAAATTTTGGATCCTTACCGCGATGCGTTGCTGGAAGCACTGGATATGGGTGCCGTGTGCGTGAACGTGGATATTGAGCAGCAAGGGCAAACCGGTGAAATGAAGATCGATGCACCCTACGGCGATCTGCCGGGTGTCGTCGCGGGCCGTAACTGGGCACACGTGAACTCTATCGAATACGATCCAAAAGATGATTCCATCATCCTGTCTTTCCGCCACCAGGGCGTTGCCAAGGTGACCCGCGACAAAAAAGTGAAGTGGATTCTGGCACCATCTGAAGGTTGGAATGAAGAGCTGTCCAAGAAGCTGCTGAAACCCGTCGACAGCAAAGGCAAGCCTATCAAGTGTACTGAGAAAGGCGTTTGTGAAGGCGACTTCGACTTCGTTTACACCCAGCATACCGCCTGGTTGAACCCAGCGAACGGCCGCCTGACCGTACTGGATAACGGTGACGGCCGCGGCCACGAGCAGCCCGCGCTGCCAACCGACAAGTACACCCGTTTTGTTGAGTACAAGATTGACGAAAACAAGATGACGGTTGAACAAACCTGGGAATACGGTAAAGAGCGTGGCTATGAGTGGTACAGCCCAATCACCTCAAACGTTGAATACCGTCCGGACCGCGACACCATGTTCGGTTTTGGTGGCTCAATCCACCTTTATTCTCCAGGCGAACGCACCATAGGTAAGATCAACGAAATCGGTTATGACGACAAGAAAGTCAAAGTCGAAATCGACGTGCTGTCTGACAAGCCCAACTCCACACACTACCGGGCAATCATCGTAGAACCTACCAGCCTGTTTGGTAAGTAACGATTATCCAATGGGCCCGTCAGGGCCCATTTTATTGGGAGCATCCAATGAAAACCTCTGTAAACGCTATCACGCTGATGATGGTGATACTTGGCCTTTCCTCAGCCCAGGCTCACGCGGAAGTCATCGCGCAACAAAACACAGTTTTAGTCGGCTATGAATATCTGCTCAACGCCGAAGACAAAAACCCCAATCTGTATGATCAACCCTACCTGGTGCTGGCCAATACCACAGTCGCTGACTGGGGCTCTGTCACAGGTTGGCTCAGATTGGAAAATCCACTGGATACCGCCAAAAACCAACAGGATAAAGATGCAGGTGCCACCACGAAAGTGTGGTTAAAGCTGGATTACAACCTGGGCTCCAGCCCATTTAATCTCTGGGTTCAATCCTTCACCAATGCCAATGAAGCCTGCACGGAACAAAACCTGTATCTGGGGGCGTCATATGATGTGTTGGTTGGCAAATTGAAAGGCACAGTCGGTGTTGGCCTGCACTATGGTTATGGCAGTTTCTCGCCCACCGGAGCTTCATTTCACGCACTCACCGGCGGCGCGGTGACCGTCATGCTGGGTTATCCAATCACCCCTCATTGGTTTGCCAAGTTCTATTATGAATCACAGTTCAATCGCAGCGACGAGCACAGGCAGACCTTTAACTATGACAGCTATGGTCACCAGGCGGTATTGGGATTGGATTACCGATTCAACGAGCACTGGACACTGGGCACCCTCTACAAGCACAGGCAAAGCTGGGGCGGCGCGCTCAACGGTGGCGGAGAAGTCATGCTGGAAGCCGGTTACCACTTCTGATCACAATTTGTGATTTTTCAACGCTAAATTTCATATCTAAATAACTGTAAAGGGCCCTGTATATGTTTGCCGGCGCAACATCTAAAGGGCCTATACTCCGGTAGTATCCCCCCAAGTAGAGTGATATAGCCTCAGAGACCAAAACTTGAATAACCATGAAAACCTGAAAGACTTATCCGTTGCCCACCTGCAATTAATTGTCAGTCTAATCAAACATGGTAATGCCTGCGCCGCCTCCAATGACTTAAGGATGAGCCAGTCGACTATCAGCTATCACCTTAAGCGACTGAGAAGCATATTCGGTGATGAGATGTTCCTCAGAACCGGTTCAGGATTGAAGCCCACCGAACGTTGCCTGCAAATAGGCCATTTTGCCCGGGATCTGATTGGCCGTATTGAAGAAGAACTGATCCATGGCAATGTCTTCGAACCCACAGAAATAGAAAGGGAACTGATACTGCTCACCGATGACACAGCCTGTAGCTGGTTTGGCCCTTTGTTCGGGGAGCTACAAAAAGCCATGCCTAAAGTCAGCTTGTGTGCCCGCCCCTGGTATATGAATGCCATGCAGGATCTCGACAAAGGCACGGTTCACTTTGGTTTACATATCATGCAAAATGGAGCCAAGGGAATTTATGAACTGGAAGTCGTCCCCTGTTACCGTGTCTGCGTGGTGAGAGAAGGCCATCCGCTTGCAGCTAACAAGCAGGTCTCACTGGAAGATCTCAGCATGTATCCAGTGCTGCTCAATGACCTAGCAGGCTGGAATAACAATGGTAATTCGCTCATTGAGAGAATCCTCAAAGAAAATGGTCTTTCGGCGAACCTGGTTGGGCGAATTGGATATGTCAGCAGTATTTTTAATGCGTTGAGCCAAAGCAATGCCATTACCTATACCTCTGCAGTGACCTTACCCACTGATCTCACCGGCTTGGCAGTCCTTAAAGCACCGGATGAAATCGACGCCATCCAGTGCCATTACCGTCTCTATATCAGCAAGAGCCGTTATGGCAGTCAAGAAACCAACTACCTGATTGATTTTCTGTACAACTCATTCAAACACCATGTCGAAGCAAAATATGATCGACCTGAAGTGGCCACAATTATTGAGCAAATCAGCGCAGGCGCATAATACCAGCATCATCACAAGATGACTCACAGCTGTGCAGGGCTCAACAGGATATCAGTCCGGTTAAGAGCCCCAAAAACCTAACGACTACCACTAAACACAGTAAACATTCACTACCCAGCTGGCATACCGGAGTAGTGCAGGTGTTGAATCTTCCAGCCATCATCCTGGTTGATCAGCACCTGAGTTTCTCTTCCCCGGTTTTCAATCTGCCTATCATCTTTGGCGACTGTCGCCTTGAATAACCAGCTGAAAGTCACAATCGCGGTATTGCCGTGAATATCAATAGTGACATCGTCATTGATCGTTAACTCCCGTTTTGAAAACACCTTACCCATGGTTTTTTCATAGAAGTTACTATGGATCTGTTGCCAGCCATATTCAGTGCCTTTGGGATGAATAAAGACTGTCTCGTCACCGGTATTCCAAATCTGTTGGGCCAGCTGGGGCTGAGTATTAAATTCATTGACTGAGCGAGCGTAGGTATTCAGCAATTGGTGAATTTCCTGCTCCGCACTCGCTGCCCATACCTGACCCAGCACAGTGGTAAACAACAATGCTGCAGATAACATTCCTTTGATTTTCATTTGGCTTTTCCAATAGAAAAGCCCCCTTCAACGGGGGCTAATTGATTACTTCACTGCTTTTTGCAACGCTTCAAGTTCATTGGCGTAAGTGAAGTAGTAGTTGCGATTTGGTGCGTTGTAATCGCGAACCGCCATACCACGTAGCGCTTTAATCTTAATGTCACGATTTTTGTACTGATCCACACCATCCAGGTAACTCAGGTGATCAGTCAGTACCAAAGCCCACTGGTAGTCCTCAGCCTTCATTGCTTTTTCCAAATTAGCCTGTAGCTTGGCAGTCCCCCCCGCCAATCGCGCAAACTGCCTGGCGGTATCAGCATTGGACATTGGGTTCAAATTGGTTGGGTTACCGTCAAACCAACCGAACATGCCGGCAAAAATAGCCCTTGATGCATGCCCAACCGTACCGTAAAACTCAGTTAGATAAGGTTTATCCCGCAGGTGAGCTGGCAACTCGACACTCTGGGCTATGGTCACAGGATCCAACCCCTTGTTCATACCTGCCACAGTTTGGTCAAACACAGATTGAATCGCTTCGCTGTAATCCTTCAGCGCCGCCGTCGCTTTTTGCTGGCCAAGAATAGGTGTAGTGTGACCTCCCACCAAAGCCATCGGCTCGAAACCTGCCATCCTGGCTACCGATCTGGACCAGGTGCGCACATCACGGTATGGGGTGCCGCGGATCGCATACAGATTGGGGAACGCCTGATAAAAGTTATCACCGCTGAACAGCACCTTCTGGTTTGGCAGCCAGATAAACATGGCGTCGTTGGTCTCACCGGCAGCGGCATAGATCTCAATGTCTATGCCGGCAATACGGGTTTTGTAGTCGCCTTTAACTTCTATGGTTGGCTTGATAAAACCTGTGCCACGATCGTGGTCAATGGTTACAGCGGGCGCCACGCCGCGGTTGCTCTGCTCATGGGGTGGCAGCTTGCGACCAAACTGACGAACCTCCCGCTTTTTCTGGATTTGGTCCAGCACCTTATCCGTGCCGTGATGATGACCCATATTGGCCGGACCAATCACTTTGACATCTGACGCCCCGGCATAGGCTTTGGCGCCGCCGGTGTGGTCACCATGACTGTGGGTATAGATGATCGCTTTGACGGGTTTATCAGAATACTGACGGAAGTCTTTCAGCGCATTGCTGGCACTTGTCGGGCCCATTAGGCTGTCGATCATGATGACGCCATCATCCCCGACAATCATCGAAGTGGTCGCACCGTGATATCCGATGGCCGTATAAACATTGGGGGCAACCTGAACAATACGCTTGTCAAAATGCTGTTCGTGCTTGTTCAGCATTTGCGTCGCGCGTTCAGGTGTCACCAGAGTTGAAGCAAACGCGGCTGAGTTGCAGGCCGCTGCGCAGAGGGTCAGGGTAAATATGAACTTTTTCATCGTATTGGTATCCGTGGGGGGTTAACACAGGTCCATAGTAGAAAAAGCCCTGACAACGCAGCAGGTTAAAGCTTGTTTGATAATGGTAAATCCTGTCGCCAACGGTCCCGGAATTGCCTGGGGGTGCAGCCGGTGTGCTTTTTAAAATACTTGCTGAAATTCGTGGTTTCGTCGAACCCAAGTCGATCAGACAACTGATTGATATTCATCGGCTCGGTTGCCAATAAACGCTTGGCTTCCAACACCACCTGATTGTCAATGACTCGCTTTAGTGTGTAACCACTTACCTTCACACATATGCCATTCAGTTTGGTAAATCCCATCGCCATTAACCTGCAGTAATCAATAGCATTGCGGGTATCGGCCAAATGAGACTGCACCAATCCCAGCAATTGCTGGTACTGGAGTTCCAGCGCAGGTTCCATCTCTCCCGCCTGCCGCCCCTGAGTCAGACTCAGCAGCAGATTGGCACTGGTCAACTGCCGGTTGAGCTCGGGTGAATCATATTGCTGTTGACTCAAAATCAGCGACATCAACTGACCAATGATTTCAGTCTCCTTAGTGTCAAGTTTGGTGACAGGGTGTTGGCGCAACAACTTAAGGCAATCCAGAGGAAGGAACACTCTGAGCCGCCGATAATACTCCTCTGTCATCAACAAAAGATCCCCGGACATGGGAGTTGAAAAGTCGTAGGCGTGCACCTGCCCGGGGGCGATATAGACGAGGTCTCCGGCTTGGTAGGGATGCAATGCGAAATCGATTCTATGGGTGCCGGGAGCCCGGCTGCGAAAAAGACAATGAAAACCAACCCGGTGTAACGTGTCAGGGCGCGGCGAATAATCCAGCCCCCGCTGATAAAAGCTGTCCAGCGACAGCAGTTCCAACTGTCGTTTTGCGTGTTTAAAACCAACAAAAGGTATATCCATATCAGTCAGATAGCACTATTCAGCAATCAATCTCTGAAGCCTGACACAACCAGTTCAGGGGAACCGTTAGCTGGATGGAAAACACAAAAAAAAGTGGCTCACAGGGAGCCACAAAGTAGAGGAGTAGTAAACTTCAGACTGCAAGGCTCAAAGGCAGCGAACGGGAGCAATGGTTCGGTTCTCTGAGCCTCACAGGACTGAATTATTGTTATAGTGATGAAGCCGTTACAGTAAAAATATCGTGCTTAATCAAATACTCATTGAACAGATTTGATTGACCCCTTTTTCCCGGAGTCAATCGACACAAATCAGGTTACTTCATCATCTCGTTTACATTGATAGTCTGAGCGCGGTATCCCGTCGCGAACATCTTGTGACCATCGATTTCGATGTAAACAGAAGGCTCTTTCTCTCCATACTTGTGTTCGGTCAGAATGGACTTAACCTTACCTGTGGTTTCGTCCATCTTCAGGTTACCGTAGCCACCGCCCACACCGAACAAACCGGCAGATGCAAAGTAGCCCAGCATGGAGTCTTTATCAGCCTGATACTTGGTGATGGAAGTCACCGGTGAGTAGCCCTTGTAGCCCAGCTCATCTTTACCGTATTCCCATACCTGCTGTACCGTCATCTTCTTCGGATCAATCTTGTACTCTACCAGGCGGCTGTACTTGTCTGTTGGGAAGGTTGGCTGCTCGA
>NZ_JBOZWP010000041.1:0-4525 GCF_050865035.1 Shewanella sp. GXUN23E
TGGTAGTGCCTCAATCCAAGAGTCTTGGTGATGAAAACCTGCAGATGCAAAAAAATTTCGACGAAACAATATTATTCGTCGAAACCAATTTTTCGCATTAGGAAATGTAGATTAGTGGTGCTGATACCCAGAATCGAACTGGGGACCTCATCCTTACCAAGGATGCGCTCTACCGACTGAGCCATATCAGCAACATTTTGGAGCGGGCGGCGGGAATCGAACCCGCGTTATCAGCTTGGAAGGCTGGAGTAATACCATTATACGACGCCCGCGTTAACCTACTAGGTTACCTAATACGTTAGGAAAATGGTGGAGGGAGAAGGATTCGAACCTTCGAAGGCGGAGCCGTCAGATTTACAGTCTGATCCCTTTGGCCACTCGGGAACCCCTCCAGAGAAAATGGTGCCGGCACCAAGAGTCGAACTCGGGACCTACTGATTACAAGTCAGTTGCTCTACCAACTGAGCTATGCCGGCGCTTCATTTCGGTAGCGGATATTAGGTAAATGTCGGCATGAGTGCAATAGAAAAATCGTATTTTCCCGAAAAAAAGCATCAAGCGCTGCTTTTTTATCCCGCCCAGCCTGATTTTGTGCAAATTTGTCGCAACCTGCTGATGAGATTTCCTTTCTGCTTCAATGGCAGAGCCCTCCAACTATTGTTCGCTCTCCACTGATGGTGTACTGTGCCTTTCCGGTCTGTGAGGATGAACCATGATCAATAACACTCATATACAAGAGGCACTTTACCTGACGTTTGATCGTCAGAGCTGGGCGGAGCTCAGAAATGCCGTGCCTATGACCCTGAGTGAGGCTGAACTCGAAGGGCTAAGGGGCATCAATGAGCAAATCTCCCTGGATGAAGTCACAGACATCTATTTGCCTTTGAGCCGCTTATTGAATTTGATCATCGGCGCCAAACAGCAAAGAGGAATTATCCTTAACGAATTCCTTGGAAAGAAGCCTACGGAAGGCCCTTACATTATTTCCATTGCTGGCAGCGTTGCAGTTGGCAAAAGTACCACAGCCCGTATTCTGCAGGCATTGTTGCAACACTGGCCAGAACATCCAAAAGTAGATTTGGTGACAACAGACGGGTTTATCTATCCGCTGGCAACGTTAAAGCGTAAAGGCTTGCTGCAACGCAAAGGCTTTCCGGAGAGCTACGACACCCGCATGCTGCTGGATTTTATTTCCGCTCTTAAAGCAGGCAATAAGGAAGTTCATGCACCGCTGTATTCACACATCACCTACGACAGGTGCGAGGATACTCAGGTTATCAGGCAGCCAGACATATTGATCCTGGAAGGCCTCAATGTATTGCAAACCGGAATTGATTCACCGGGCCTGACAAGGCGGCCATTTGTATCTGATTTCGTAGACTTTTCATTGTATGTTGATGCCAGCGAATCATTGCTGAAGAAATGGTATATCAATCGATTCCTGCAGTTTCGCAGCGGCGCTTTCAGCAAGCAAGACTCTTACTTCAAGCACTACGCCAAGCTGTCGGATGCTCAGGCCAAAGAAACTGCAGCTAACATCTGGGATAGCATCAACGGCCCTAACCTGCGCCAGAACATATTACCTACCCGTGAACGGGCACATCTGATCCTGCAGAAAGGAGCCGGCCATCAGGTGGCTCAGGTGATGCTGAGGAAATGATGATTATTGGGGGCGCAGACTGATCTCTCCCCCAACAAACCCCTTTCGCCCCTCAGCAGTATCAAGCAGCACCGCACCCTGCTCATCAATCCCCATACAGACACCGCTGATCACCTGTTCACCCATGTGCAAATCAACCGGCTTTCCGGCAAATAGGTCCGCCTGTTGCCAGCGTTGCAGAAAGTGGAGCAGTCCAGACTGTTCAAATTGCTGCAAGTCTTTATAAAGTTGCCGATGCAAATTGAGCATCAGAGCTGTTTTATCGAGTGACGCAGGAACTGCCGACAGATCACTCCAGGGCTGATCAATCCTTTGCCCCTGCGATTCGGTCATCGACATATTGATCCCAACACCAATCACCAACTGACATTCACTGTCTGTTTGACCTGTCATCTCGACCAAAATGCCTGCCAGCTTACGGCCATCCAAATAGAGATCGTTGGGCCACTTGAGTCCCAGCCCTTCGACACCCATCTGTTGTAATACCGTATACAAAGAACAGCCAACCACCAGGCTTAGGCCCATTGCCTGAGCCATCCCCTGTGGAAAACGCCAGAATAAAGAAAAGTACAGATGATTGGCGTAAGGGGAGACCCAGGTGCGACCACGACGCCCGCGGCCAGCAGACTGGTACTCAGCAATACACAGATCGCCGCTTTTTAGCTCTTGCGCATGGCCAAGCATAAAGGCATTAGTGGAATCCAGCTCATCAAAATAAAAGCAGCGTTGACGTATGCCATCCAGCAGCCTGACCTGCTCAATCAAATGCACCGGCTTTTCCAGCTTATAACCCCGCCCTTTGACGCTATAAACCGATACGCCATAGTCAGCCAGCGACTCTATATGCTTGTTCACCGCCGCCCGACTGATACCCAACTCCTGTGCGAGCACTTCGCCGGAAACAAAACTCCCCTGATTCAGCAAAGCCAGAATAGCCCGCTTACGCTGCCAATGATCCTGCATATCAGATCCTCACCTCTCCATTGCGGCCAATCACTCTGGGCTCAGGCTCCAGCATAACGCCAAATTTTGCAAATACCTTGCTGATAACATGGCGCGCCAATGCGCAGACTGACGACCCGGTTGCACTACCGAGATTCACCAGGACCAGCGCCTGCTGCTGATGAACGCCCACGCCATGTTGCTGATACCCTTTCAGACCAGCCTTATCAATCAACCAGCCCGCGGCCAGTTTTACCGAGCCATCCGCCTGCGCGTATCCCACGATACCGGGAAACTCACTGGCCAATCTTGTGTACTCGGCTGCACTGACCACGGGGTTTTTAAAGAAACTACCAGCATTACCCAGCACCTGCGGATCCGGCAACTTGCTGCGCCTGACTTCACATACCTTGTCGAATATCTCTGCAGGGGTCACCGTCTCAGAGACAAATTCACTTAAAGGCCCATAAGACAGATTTGGCTGCCAGGCCTTCGATAAAATTAAACCAACTGCCAGAATCACCGACTTATCTCTGAGCTCACCTTTAAAAATCGAGTCCCGATAACCAAACAAGCACGCCTGATTATTTAACCGATGAACATCGCCTGTTGATAAGTCAAGGTACTCCACCCATTCACACACCTGGCACAGCTCAATGCCATATGCGCCAATATTCTGAATAGGCGCAGCCCCCACAGTACCTGGGATAAGCGCCATATTCTCCAAACCCGGCATATCATGCTTTAAACAGTACTCGACCAGCTCGTGCCAATTTTCACCGGCTTCTACACTCAATCGATAGGCATTATCTGTTTCAGCCAACTCAATACCTTTGGTCATCACCCGAATAACTGTGCCACCAAAATCATCAGTGAGTACCAGATTACTGCCACCGCCAAGAACAAGCATAGGTTTCTCATCAGCATAAGCTGCCAATGAGGCATCAATAAGCACGTCACGGGAGTGCGCCTCAATCAACTCCGTACAACGCTGATCCAATCCAAAGGTGTTAAATGGCTTAAGAGAAATACTTGTCGACACGCGAATGACTCAGTTCTTGGCAAAAAACGCATTGTACCCCCTTGGCCCCACCTTAGCGAATAAGCCCAATCCGACGATATCAAAATACCTGTCCAGTTTTCGGTTGTTGGGCGGTTAGACGCCTGACTAAGATGCAGTACATTCTTTAGGAGGAGCCGACCATGATATTCACCGCAAGAAAGTCACCGTTAATTCTTCCCAATATCTGGGATATCCATAGCGCAGTAATCGCCCAGCAAGCGGGATTTTCCGCAATAGGTACATCCAGTGCTGCCATTGCCGCATACATGGGCGTACCGGATGGTGAACAAATGCCTTTTAGCATGCTGGTGAAACTGGTTGCAGACATTCGCAGGCACACCGATATTCCGTTGACAGTTGATATAGAAGGAGGCTATTCGGCAGCTCCAGAACAAGTGGCCGAAAACATAAACACCCTGATACACCTTGGCGTAACGGGAATAAACATAGAAGACAGTATGATTGCGGGAAGACGCCAGCTTTTGAGTATTGAAGTGTTTTGTCACCGACTGCAACAAATCGTCAGCAATCTCGGCTCAGCCAAGAATCAGCTTTTTATCAATGCCCGATGCGATCTGTTCTTTCAAAGTAATCCTACTGCCACAGAAGCTATTTCACGGGCTAAGTTTTATCAACAATCCGGGGTTGACGGCATCTTCTTTCCAGGATTAACAAACCACAATGACATAGTCCATATCAGCCAATGTAGTGGTCAACTAATTCCGGACAATAAATTAAGCCGATTCTCGGCATGAACCGGAGCAACGCCGTCATTGTGTTAATGCGGGCGTTGCCGATTGTAATAGTGCATCAGATATTCGCTGATATTTTTCCTGGCCTCAATCATCGATGGATAACCA
>NZ_JBOZWP010000042.1:0-2804 GCF_050865035.1 Shewanella sp. GXUN23E
AGGGATGACTCATCTTGAGGCTCGCTTCCCGCTTAGATGCTTTCAGCGGTTATCGATTCCGAACGTAGCTACCGGGCAATGCCATTGGCATGACAACCCGAACACCAGCGGTTCGTCCACTCCGGTCCTCTCGTACTAGGAGCAGCCCCTCTCAATCATCCAACGCCCACGGCAGATAGGGACCGAACTGTCTCACGACGTTCTGAACCCAGCTCGCGTACCACTTTAAATGGCGAACAGCCATACCCTTGGGACCGACTTCAGCCCCAGGATGTGATGAGCCGACATCGAGGTGCCAAACACCGCCGTCGATATGAACTCTTGGGCGGTATCAGCCTGTTATCCCCGGAGTACCTTTTATCCGTTGAGCGATGGCCCTTCCATTCAGAACCACCGGATCACTATGACCTGCTTTCGCACCTGCTCGACGTGTCTGTCTCGCAGTTAAGCTGGCTTATGCCATTGCACTAACCGTACGATGTCCGACCGTACTTAGCCAACCTTCGTGCTCCTCCGTTACTCTTTGGGAGGAGACCGCCCCAGTCAAACTACCCACCAGGCACTGTCCCTAACCCCGATTAGGGGCCCAGGTTAGAACATCAACACTACAAGGGTGGTATTTCAAGGACGACTCCATCAGGACTGGCGTCCCAACTTCAAAGTCTCCCACCTATCCTACACATGTAGGGTCAATGTTCAGTGCCAAGCTATAGTAAAGGTTCACGGGGTCTTTCCGTCTAGCCGCGGGTATACGGCATCTTCACCGCAATTTCAACTTCACTGAGTCTCGGCTGGAGACAGCGTGGCCATCATTACGCCATTCGTGCAGGTCGGAACTTACCCGACAAGGAATTTCGCTACCTTAGGACCGTTATAGTTACGGCCGCCGTTTACCGGGGCTTCGATCATGAGCTTCTCCTTACGGATAACCCAATCAATTAACCTTCCGGCACCGGGCAGGCGTCACACCGTATACTTCCTCTTGCGAGTTTGCACAGTGCTGTGTTTTTGATAAACAGTTGCAGCCACCTGGTATCTGCGACTGCCGCTAGCTCGGGGAGCAAGTCCCGTCACCGGCAGCAGCGTACCTTCTCCCGAAGTTACGGTACCATTTTGCCTAGTTCCTTCAGCCGAGTTCTCTCAAGCGCCTTGGTATTCTCTACCCGACCACCTGTGTCGGTTTGGGGTACGATTCCTGCTAACCTGAAGCTTAGAAGATTTTCCTGGAAGCATGGCATCAACCACTTCAGTACCGTAGTACCTCGTCATCAACTCTCAGTGTATGTGTGCCCGGATTTGCCTAAGCACACCACCTACCATCTTAAACACGGACAACCAACGCCGTGCTGGCCTAGCCTTCTCCGTCTCTCCATCGCAGTTAGCAGAAGTACGGGAATATTAACCCGTTTCCCATCGACTACGCCTTTCGGCCTCGCCTTAGGGGTCGACTCACCCTGCCCCGATTAACGTTGGACAGGAACCCTTGGTCTTTCGGCGAGGGGGTTTTTCACCCCCTTTATCGTTACTCATGTCAGCATTCGCACTTCTGATACCTCCAGCGTGGGTTACCCCTTCGCCTTCAACGGCTTACAGAACGCTCCTCTACCGCACAGACAAAGTCTGTACCCGTAGCTTCGGTGAATTGCTTAGCCCCGTTACATCTTCCGCGCAGGCCGACTCGACTAGTGAGCTATTACGCTTTCTTTAAATGATGGCTGCTTCTAAGCCAACATCCTAGCTGTCTAAGCCTTCCCACATCGTTTCCCACTTAGCAATTACTTTGGGACCTTAGCTGACGGTCTGGGTTGTTTCCCTTTTGACGACGGACGTTAGCACCCGCCGTCTGTCTCCCGGATAGCACTCTTTGGTATTCGGAGTTTGCAAAGGGTTGGTAAGTCGGGATGACCCCCTAGCCTTAACAGTGCTCTACCCCCAAAGGTGTTCGTCCGAGGCGCTACCTAAATAGCTTTCGAGGAGAACCAGATATCTCCCGGTTTGATTGGCCTTTCACCCCCAGCCACAAGTCATCCGCTAATTTTTCAACATTAGTCGGTTCGGTCCTCCAATGCGTGTTACCGCATCTTCAACCTGCCCATGGCTAGATCACCGGGTTTCGGGTCTACGCCTTGCAACTAAACGCGCAGTTAACACTCGGTTTCCCTACGGCTCCGCTATTCGCTTAACCTCGCTACAAAACGTAAGTCGCTGACCCATTATACAAAAGGTACGCAGTCACGGTCTCAAGAACCGCTCCCACTGCTTGTACGTATACGGTTTCAGGTTCTATTTCACTCCCCTCACAGGGGTTCTTTTCGCCTTTCCCTCACGGTACTGGTTCACTATCGGTCAGTCAGGAGTATTTAGCCTTGGAGGATGGTCCCCCCATGTTCAGACAACATATCACGTGTGCCGCCTTACTCGATTTCATCTTCAGTTAGTTTTCGTGTACGGGACTATCACCCTGTACCGTTAAGCTTTCCAACTTATTCCACTAACACCCTGAAGACTTAAGGGCTGGTCCCCGTTCGCTCGCCGCTACTGAGGGAATCTCGGTTGATTTCTTTTCCTGAGGGTACTTAGATGTTTCAGTTCCCCTCGTTCGCCTCATAACGCTATGTATTCACGTTATGATGACACCTTATGGTGCCGGGTTTCCCCATTCGGACATCTGTGCCTCAAGCGCCTTTTATCGGCTAAGCACAGCTTTTCGCAGATTAACACGTCCTTCATCGCCTCTGACTGCCAAGGCATCCACCGTATACGCTTAGTCGCTTAACCATACAACCCAAACGAGTTTCGTCTGA
>NZ_JBOZWP010000043.1:0-2572 GCF_050865035.1 Shewanella sp. GXUN23E
GGTGGCGTTGATGACGCCGTCATTGTTGGTATCGTCCAGCACGGTGACGGTCGGAGCACTGGTGTTGGCTGCTGTATCAACCAGCGCTGAATCACTGCCGGAAGAGGAAGTATTGCCATCCAGATCTGTCTGGGTTGCGGTGACTGTAATGGTATCGCCATCGGCGACAACCTCTGTCCAGGTAATGGTGCCGGTATTGGCATCATAGCTGTAACTGCGGCCATCGCTGGCTGTCAGGTTGCTGCCATTCCAGGTCAGAGTGACATCAGAAGTGGTGTTGCCATTGCTGATGGTCAGGTTGATTTGACCGCCTAAGATCAGTTGGCTGTGGTCAATCGATACGCTCAACTGAACATCATCGTTACCCAATTCGCTGGCGTTGATCACGCCATCATTGTTGGTATCGTCCAGCACGGTGACTGTTGGTGCTGAAGTATTGGCAACGGTATCCAGTGTCGCGACATCCAAACCAGATGCAGTATTGCCTGCAATATCTGTCACTGTTGCGGTGACTTTGATGTCAGTTCCTTCAGCCGGTGCGGTCATGGACAGGGACAAGCCATTGTCCAGCATGGCTTGAGTAACCGTGCCGCTGAACAGTATTGTGCCTGCCTGATCGGTGACAACCAGCGTGTCACCAACCTCTGTGCCCGCTCCCAAAGTGACTGTAATTCCTATGTCACCATTCAATTCGCCGGCGTTGATGATGCCGTCATTGTTGGTGTCTTCGGTAATAGTGACTGTTGGTTGCGCCGGTGCATCGTTGCCCACGCCATAATCCAGAGTGGCGCTGTCTGAGCCAGTGGCGCTGTTGCCGGCCGGATCAGTGATAGTCGCGGTAATCTCCAGCGTGGTGCCGCTTGCCGGTGGATTGATGGCCAGTGACAGGCCGTTATCCAACATGGTCTGGGTGACCGGGCCGCTGAACAGCACATTGCCAGCCTGATCGGTGACCACAATGGTATCACCAACTGCAGTGCCTGAGCCCAGAGTGATACTGATGCCTACCTGACCACTGAGCTCGCCATCATTGATGTAGCCATCATTGTTGGCGTCTTCGGTGATAGTGACCGTCGGAGCAGCAGGTGCTCCGCTGCCGACTCCGTAGTCCAGCGTGGCGGCATCGCTGCCACTGGCGCTGTTACCAGCCGGATCTGTCACTGTGGCAGTGATCTGGATACCGTTACCTGTGGCGGGCGCCGTCATGGTGACGCTCAACCCATTGTCCAGTATGGTTTGGGTCACTGTACCGCTGAACAGCGTATTGCCATCCTGATCGGTGACAGTGAGGGAGTCTCCCACTGCAGTACCTGCGCCCAGCGTCACAGTGATGTCAATATTGCCACTGAGTTCGGCGTTGTTGATGTAGCCGTCGTTGTTGGCATCTTCGGTGATAGTGACAGTCGGAGACGCCGGAGCGCTACTGCCGTAATCCAGAATCGCATTCTCTGAGCCGCTGGCGGTGTTACCGGCCGGATCGGTGACAGTGGCCGTGATTTCCAGATTGGTACCGGTCGCCGGCGGATCAATGGTGACATTCAAACCGTTGTCCAGCATATCCTGAGTGACAGGACCGGAGTAAATCACTGTGCCGTTTTGATCAGTGACTTCAATGGTATCGCCAACCTCTGTGCCGCTGCCCAGCGTGATGTTGATATCGATCTGGCCTGACAACTCATCGTCACTGATATAACCGTCATTGTTGGTGTCTTCGGTAATGGTGACCGTTGGCGCTGATGGGGCTCCTGCACCATAGTCAAGCACTGCATCAGCGGAGCCGCTGGCGGTATTACCACTGCTGTCGGTGACAGTTGCCGTGACCTCCAGTGTGGTGCCGGTTGCCGGCGCATCAATCGTCAATGGCAGGCCGTTATCCAGCATATCCTGGGTGACTGTGCCGTTAAACAGCTCATTGCCATCCTGATCCGTGACCACCAGAGTGTCGCCGACTGATGTGCCTTCACCCAATTCGACAGTAATGTCGATTTGGCCGTCCAGCTCATCATCATTGATGTAGCCATCACCATTGGTGTCTTCATCTATGGTGACAGTCGGTGAACCAATTGCAGGAGTGCCACCGCTGGTGTCGATCAGGGCGCTGGCATCGCCGGTAGCGGTATTGCCCGCGGGATCTGTGACAGTTGCCGTGATTTCCAGTGTGGTGCCACTGGCCGGTGGATCAATTGCAAGGTTGAGACCATCATCCAGCATCGCCTGAGTGACCGGGCCTGAGTAGATGATATTTCCATCCTGATCTATGACCACAATGGTGTCGCCTATTGCGGTGCCGGCTCCGAGCTCAACGGTGATATCTACCTGACCAACCAGCTCACCGTCATTGATGTAGCCGTCGTTGTTGGCATCCTCAGTAATGGTGACTGTCGGTGCCGCAGGGGCGCTGCTGCCGTAATCGAGTACTGCAGTGTCAGAGCCACTGGCGCTGTTACCGGCGGCATCCAGCACATTGGCGGTCACGGTGAGGGTGCTGCCAGTCGCCGGTGCATCCACACTCAGGCTCAGACCATTATCCAGCATCGCCTGGGTGATCGGGCCACTGAACAGCACATTGCCG
>NZ_JBOZWP010000044.1:0-1742 GCF_050865035.1 Shewanella sp. GXUN23E
TGGCTGGGGTACTGGGATTCGAATCTGGGCATAGATGACGGGATCAATACCTGATTGGCAGTCCATACAAACAAAAAGACCCGTCGTTATGACGGGTCTTTGTGTATGGCTGGGGTACCAGGATTCGAACCTGGGGATGGCGGGATCAAAACCCGCTGCCTTACCGCTTGGCGATACCCCAAAAGAGGTTGCAAGACGAAGCGTACTTCAACTCGACTTCAATATGGTAGCAATGGCGGGACTTGAACCTGCGACCCCCGCATTATGAGTGCGGTGCTCTAACCAGCTGAGCTACATTGCCATTGGCATGACGTATCCGGCCTACACCGAACAATCCGAACATAACGCATAAAATCCATGGATTCTGTTGCGTGCCACTATGCCCTGAAAAATGGCTGGGGTACCAGGATTCGAACCTGGGGATGGCGGGATCAAAACCCGCTGCCTTACCGCTTGGCGATACCCCAATCGTGAGGAAACTAACTGTAAACAAAAGATGGCTGGGGTACCAGGATTCGAACCTGGGAATGGCGGGATCAAAACCCGCTGCCTTACCGCTTGGCGATACCCCATCAGCGTTTACTTTACCGTTGCGCTGCAACGGATTTAAATGGTACGGGAGGAGAGACTTGAACTCTCACACCTTTCGGCACCAGAACCTAAATCTGGCGTGTCTACCAATTTCACCACTCCCGCAGCGTCTTGTGTTTTACATCCTCAAGAAGGATGGTAGCAATGGCGGGACTTGAACCTGCGACCCCCGCATTATGAGTGCGGTGCTCTAACCAGCTGAGCTACATTGCCACTTCGTTTCCTGCGTCCCTCTCAGCGAGGAACGGGGCGTATTATGCTTATTCCCCTATGACAGGTCAACCGGTTTTTTGCGACAAAACCCAGCAATTGTATCGTTCGGCTATTAACTCATCAACATGCCCATTCCACGAGCAAATACAAACAGTAATGTCGTACTTTTGATTCATTTTTAAACGTGACGACGAAATGCGGCCTGTCCCGCCGCCGTTATTAGCCAGGCCTGTGGCAAAAACAAATGCTTTCAGATTATCCAGTTAAAAGCAGGACAATAGAACATTTGTCCCCACGAGCAATCTGCGCCACACAAACGTGTAGTGGTCAACTAATTCCGGACAGTAAGTTAAGCCGATTCTCGGCATGAACCGGAGCAACGCCGTCATTATGCTGATGGGGGCGTTCTCGATTGTAATAGTGCATCAGGTATTCGCTGATATCTTTCCTAGCCTCAACCATCGATGGATAACCAGTCGCTGGTACCCATTCAGATTTCAGACTTCGGAACAGTCTTTCCATTGGCGCGTTGTCCCAGCAGTTTCCCCTGCGACTCATGCTTTGGGTGATGCGGTAGCGCCATAGGCGTTGTCGGAAGGCTCGACTGCTGTATTGGCAACCTTGGTCCGAGTGGAACATCAGTCCGTTAGGTCTGCCTCTTTGCTCAAATGCCATATCCAGCGCTTTAATCGCCAACTCTGCGTCTGGCCTATTCGACAGTGCCCAGCCGACAACACGTCGGCTGTACAAGTCCATAACCGTCGCCAGATAACACCAGCGACTGCCAGCCCAGATGTAAGTGATATCACCACACCAGGACTGATTCGGGATACTTGGCGCAAAGTCCCGAGCCAATCTATTAGGAATATCCGGTCGTTCAATCGTGGCGGTTTTATATGCGTGAGAGCCGGGCTGCTTGCATATCAGGCCCAGCTCTT
>NZ_JBOZWP010000046.1:0-1464 GCF_050865035.1 Shewanella sp. GXUN23E
TGCTTTAATCGCCAACTCAGCGTCTGGTTTATTTGACAGCGCCCAGCCAACAACACGTCGACTATACAAGTCCATAACCGTCGCCAGATAACACCAGCGACTGCCGACCCAGATGTAAGTGATATCGCCACACCAGGACTGATTCGGGATACTTGGAGCAAAGTCCCGAGCTAATCTGTTAGGAATATCCGGTCGCTCAATCGTGGCGACTTTATATGCGTGAGAGCCTGGTTGTTTACATATAAGCCCCAACTCTTTCATGAGACTACGTACTCGATAACGACCAATCTGCTCCCCTTGTTCACGCAACATAGAAACCAGCGTTCGGCTGCCTGCAGAAGAGCGACTTTCTGTGAATAAGCGATTAACCTCGCTGCGTTGATGCAGTCGCTGTGCATTCACCAAGCGTTTGCGGCTCAAGTAGCCATAAAAGCTGGATGGTGCGATATCAAATACTGAACAGACCAATTCCACAGTCTCCTGCCCTCTCAACTGGTCTATCAGCGCGTACGTTCGAGTTCGTCCTGCATCAAGAGAGCGGTTGCCTTTTTTAAGATGGCTTTCTCTCGCTCCAGACGATTAATCCTGGCCTCAAGTTCCTGAATCTTTTGCTGCTCAGGCGTCAAGGCCTTGCTCACTGGCGTTGAGCCACCGCGTTCGGCTTCCAACTGATTGACCCAGCGTCTGAGTGCAGTCTCACCGATATCCAGGGAACGACTGGCCTCTGGGATGGAATAACCTTGGTCCAGTACCAAACTGGCCGCTTCAAGTTTGAACTCTGGTGTAAAGGAACGTCTTTTTCTGGTCATGAAACACCTCTTAATCAAGTGGCAACTTTACCACCTAAAATGGTGTCCGGATTCATTAGACCACTACACAAAACGTCACATTACCCATCAATCTGATGGCGCAGCCTGAATTGCCCAACTACCAACAACTGGCCGATTGGGGGATCAGTCGCATCAGCATGGGGAACTGGCTATACGAATGCAGAGATTTAGGTATCCCACAAATTCTGAAACAAATTAAAGAAACCAATAATGCGGGAATATTGTTTAATTAAGGTTGCCAATAGCGACTGATTGAGACTATCAATATAGATAAATTTATCAGTCCCAAGATTCCGAAACCAATGAATATATACACCGATAAAGCATTCCCAGTCACGATGTGATCGGGGTGATGGATGGTGCGGGTTGGCACACCAATGATATTGCCGTTGATATCCCGAACCTGTCGATACTCAAATTGCCACCGTATTCCCCCGGAGCTCAACCCCATCGAGCAGGTATCGAGTTGGCTACGTCAACATCATCTCGCTAATCACTGTTTCAAAGGATATCAGGACATAGTGGATGTTTGCAGTCAGGCTTGGAACAACTTCGTCAGTTGCACAAAACGCGTGATAAAAATGTATTCGAGAGACTGGGCAAGGATGACTGAACTTTAATGCGGAATGGTATA
>NZ_JBOZWP010000047.1:0-1432 GCF_050865035.1 Shewanella sp. GXUN23E
CGATACCCTCACCGTCACCGACCAGGCCGGCAACGTACTGTTCAGTGGCCCGGTGACCCAGGCGATGCTGGACAACGGCCTCACTCTGGCCATCGACCCACCGGCGAGCGGCACCAATCTGGTGATTACCGCCACCGTCTCTGATGCAGCGGGCAATACCACGTCGGGCAGCGACAGCGCAGTGCTGGATTATGGCGTCGGCAGCGGCGCCCCGGCCGCACCGACTGTGGTCATCACCGAAGATGCCAACAATGATGGTTACATCTCTGGCAACGAACTCAGCGGCGATGTGAATTACACAGTGACATTGGGAGCAGGCACCGTCGCAGGCGACACCATCAGCATCACAGATCAGGATGGCACCGTGCTGTTCAGCGGTGTTGTTACCGCTGATATGCTGGCCAATGGTTTGTCACTGTCAGTTACCGCACCGGCAGATGGCGCAGCGATTACACTGACAGCAACAGTCTCTGATGCCGCGGGCAATACCGCTTCCGGCAGCGACAGTGCAGTGTTGAATCAGGGGGCTGCAGCGCCAACGGTGGTCATCACCGAAGATGCCAACAACGACGGCACCATCAGCGATGCCGAGCTTGATGGTCAAATCAATATCAGTGTTACTTTGGGAGCCAATACCGCAGTAGGCGATACCATCGTGGTCACTGATCAGGATGGCAATGTACTGTACAGCGGCCCTGTGACTCAGGATATGCTGGACAATGGTCTGGATCTGGTTACCGATACGCCACCGTCAGGCAGTACACTGACAATTACAGCCACTGTGTCTGACACAACGGGCAATACTGTTACAGGATCTGACAGCGCAATTCTCGACTTCAACGGTAACCCGCCAAAACCCGATGCACCGGTTGTGGTCATTACCGAAGACGCCAACAACGATGGTTATATCAATGATGGCGAATTGAGTGGCTTGGTGAACTTTACGGTCACCTTGGGCGCAGGAACCAATCCATCGGATACCCTCGTCATTACTGATCAGGATGGCAACGTCCTCTTCTCCGGCCGTGTGACTCAGGACATGCTGGACAATGGGCTGCAGCTGGCAATCAATCCTCCGGTAAGTGGTACCAACCTGGTGATTACAGCGACTGTGAGTACTCCTGCCGGCCACTCAGCGGCTGGTTCAGACAATGCTCTGCTCAGTTACGGTTCAGGCTCCGGAGCCCCCGCCAGCCCAACTGTGACCATCACTGATGATACCAACAATGATGGTTACATTAACGATGGTGAGCTGGACGGTCAGATAGATATCAATATCACTCTGGGCGCAGGCACAGAAGTCGGTGATACCCTGACCATCACAGATCAGGACGGCACCGTGCTGTTCTCCGGTCCGGTTACCCAGAGCATGCTGGATAATGGCCTCAGTCTGGCCATTGACCCACCGGTCAGTGGCACCGGCCTGGTGATT
>NZ_JBOZWP010000048.1:0-1248 GCF_050865035.1 Shewanella sp. GXUN23E
ATCAGCGTAAAAGCCTGGCAGAGAGTGTTCGGAAATCATACGGCCCATAATGGTCATATGCTTCCAGCCCTGGCCCTGAACCCACACCATGTTGCCATCATCGGTCACGTTCATCCCCATGGCATACCCCGCTTTTTCATAAGACTTGGAGTCATGGGTTTTTTTGGCATCCATATACCAACGGATATCACCGGCGGTATCGATAATGTAGAAACCTGGCATGCCGTCCCATGAAAACGCACCGTGTGCGCCTGGCGTGTTGTGAGTCAGGATACCGTTTTTGGTGTTGTCGCTGGTCCAGTTAATGAAGTACAAACGGTCTTTAAACTCTTTATCAACCTTCTTTACATTTACCAAAGGATGCTTGGCCCACTGGTCAGCATCAAAAGAGGTCGCCACATCAGGAGTCAACAAAGAATAGGTATGAGACTTGGTCTTACCACCCTCTTTAAAGGTGACAGTGAATTCGTTCATGTGGTCCGGGTAAAGACCAAAAATAGGCACACCACCCTCATCTTTAATACGGTTGTCAGCCACTTCATAATCCAGCTTAGCGCCGCCTTTTTTGGGCTTGATGCTGACTTTAACGTCACTGATTTCCTGACTTGCAGAACTCAGCGTCACCACTGCGGTCAAGGGTGCATTGTCATAAGGGTCGTGAATGATATAACCCAGTGGTTGATTAGGCAGATTAGAAGGCTTCATGCCCGTCAGAGAAGCCGTCGCTGCACCGGAAAGTAAAACACTGGATACAGCAGTAGCGATAAGCAACTTTTTCAACATTTTAATATCCTTACACAGTATGTATGACGCATCCATTCGATAGATTTAGATTTGTCATTGCCGCTGGTTTTATTCCAGCTAGTTAGATGAAGGCATATTCTGAAATAAGATTTATAGAACGCATCAGGCGAATACTTATTTAACAGAGAAGCCAATAAAGTTTATCAATGCGATTTACTGTCACCGGCTGGAGATACTCCGGGATAACTTTAGAAACCATCGAAGCTATGCCGAAATATCAACAACCTGTGAAGTTATTACTTGTTAAAGAAAGTCCGTACCCAACCGAAAGTCAGAGGTGCCAGCGCAATCATGAAGAAGGTGTAGGCAATCATGCAGTAGTGCGCCATGTTCATGCCAAGCAGGGTCCAGTCATCTTCACCACAACCACCGGTTGGTGCGAATTCGAATGGCAGCCACTCATCCAGCGGCAGGTTCAGGGGGAAACGTGGGTCTGTTGAACAT
>NZ_JBOZWP010000049.1:0-1237 GCF_050865035.1 Shewanella sp. GXUN23E
TGGCTAAAGAGAAATTTGAACGTAGCAAACCCCACGTAAACGTGGGCACCATCGGTCACGTTGACCATGGTAAAACTACTCTGACCGCAGCAATCTCTACCGTACTGGCAAAAGTATACGGTGGTACTGCTAAAGACTTCGCATCTATCGATAACGCTCCAGAAGAGCGTGAGCGTGGTATTACCATCAATACCTCTCACATCGAATACGATACTCCAAACCGTCACTACGCACACGTAGACTGCCCAGGCCACGCTGACTATGTTAAAAACATGATCACCGGTGCTGCTCAGATGGACGGCGCTATCCTGGTAGTAGCTTCTACTGACGGTCCAATGCCACAGACTCGTGAGCACATCCTGCTGTCTCGTCAGGTAGGTGTACCTTACATCATCGTATTCATGAACAAGTGTGACATGGTAGACGATGAAGAGCTGCTGGAACTGGTAGAGATGGAAGTTCGTGAACTGCTGTCTGAGTACGACTTCCCAGGTGATGACCTGCCAGTAATTCAGGGTTCTGCTCTGAAAGCTCTGGAAGGCGACGCTGCTTGGGAAAGCAAGATCATCGAACTGGCTGAAGCTCTGGATTCTTACATTCCTGAGCCAGAGCGTGCGATCGACCGTCCGTTCCTGCTGCCAATCGAAGACGTATTCTCTATCTCTGGCCGTGGTACTGTAGTAACCGGTCGTGTAGAGCGCGGTATCATCAAAGTTGGTGAAGAAGTAGAAATCGTTGGTATCAAAGATACCACCAAGACTACTTGTACCGGCGTTGAAATGTTCCGTAAGCTGCTGGACGAAGGTCGTGCAGGTGAGAACTGTGGTATTCTGCTGCGTGGTACCAAGCGTGACGAAGTTGAGCGTGGTCAGGTACTGGCTAAGCCAGGCACCATCACTCCTCACACCAAGTTCGAGTCTGAAGTATACGTACTGTCCAAAGAAGAAGGTGGTCGTCACACCCCATTCTTCAAAGGCTACCGTCCACAGTTCTACTTCCGTACTACTGACGTAACCGGTACCATCGAACTGCCAGAAGGCGTAGAAATGGTAATGCCTGGTGACAACATCAAGATGGTTGTTACCCTGATTGCACCAATCGCGATGGACGAAGGTCTGCGCTTTGCAATCCGTGAAGGCGGCCGTACTGTAGGCGCTGGTGTTGTTGCTAAGATCCACGAATAATTTCGTGTCTTAATGACAAACTGAAAAAGGAAGCTTCGGCTTCCTTTTTTGTT